>DPJL01000235.1:0-7915 GCA_003543035.1 Micromonosporaceae bacterium
CACCCGCGGCCCCCACTCGATCGTTTCCGGCAAGCCGGCGGCGCCGCCGGGGCGGTTCAACCACATCATGCTCCAGCTCGAGGAGCTTGACGACGTTGGCTCGACGTATGACCTCTGCGAGCGGGAAGGGATCGAGGGTCTGAGCCGCCTCGGCCGTCACCCCAACGACCAGATGGTGTCCTTCTACATCCCGACGCCGTCCGGCTGGGGCTTCGAGTGGGGCTGGGGCGCGCGCACGGTCGACGACGCGACCTGGCAGGTGCAGACATACACGCGCATGAGCAATTGGGGGCACCAGCGACCAGGGCGGACACAGCCGGCGCGCCAGCCGGCAGCCGTTGGGAACTGACGTGCACGCTTCCCTCACCCGAGAGCTCGCGGGCAAGGTCGCTATCATCACCGGCGGCTCGCGTGGCATCGGTCGGGCGATCGCCGAGGCGTTTGCGATGGCCGGGGCAGCGGTCGCGGTCACCGCTCGATCGGCTGCTGATCTTCCGGAGACCGTGGCGGTGATCGAGCGCACGGGCGGTCGGGCGATCGCGCTTCCAGCGGACGTCACCGACCAGCGGGCGGTCGAGGCAGCGGTCGCCGAAACCGAGCGGCGTCTCGGTTCGGTCGACATCCTCGTCAACAACGCCGGGGTGGAAGGGCCGGTCGGGCCATTGTGGGCGGTGGACCTCCGCGCCTGGCAGGGCTGTCTCGAGGTGAACCTGATTGGGTCCGTGCTCTGCGCTCGGGCAGTTCTCGCAGGGATGGTGACGCGCCGCCGTGGCTGCATCATCAACATCGCCAGCGGGAGCGGGCTGCAGGCCGCTCCGTACCAGAGCGCCTACACCGTCTCCAAGGCAGCGCTGATCCGGTTGACAGAGACACTCGCCGCGGAGACGCACGAGCATGGCGTGAGCGTCTTTGCCGTGGGACCGGGCGCGGTGCTTACGAGCATGGCAGACCGGGGGCGAGCGTCGGCCGACTTTGCCCGATGGATCCCGCACTTCATCCCCCGCATCGAGGCGCACGCGACCCCGGCCGAGCGGCCCGCGGCGTTGTGCGTGTTGCTCGCGTCCGGTCAGGCCGACGCGCTCTCCGGACGGTTCGTCAGCGTCGCGATGGACGTGCCGGCGCTCGTACAGCGGGCAGCGGAGATTCAGCGCGACGAGCTGTACACGATGCGTCTTCGGACCGCACCCGTCAGGTTCTGAACGCGCGCCACTGGTTCCTCTGCCGGCTGCCCGCAGCACAGCTTCCTCGACCGACACCTGACTCACAGAGATGGCGATAACGCATGATCGGCGACAGAAATGGAGCCGGAGGCGCGTTTACTGTGTTAGGAGGGCGCCAACGTTCAGCGGGGCCCCACCGCCACCCGTGATACCAATCCCGACTTCACCAAGGGCGCACGATGCGAGCACGACCGATGGCTCTCCCAGGCACGCTCGTCGGCCGCGAGCACGAACTCGCAGCCCTGCGCGCGAGACTGGAGGCTGCCGTCGCGGGCACGGCCGGCGTCGCCCTATTGGCCGGTGAGCCGGGCATCGGCAAGACCCGCCTAGTACAGGAGTTGCTGGGCATGCTGGCACCGGAAACGGTGGTGCTGGTGGGTCAGGCCGAGCCCGGCTCGCTTGCGCGTCCCTATGAGGTGCTCCTCGATGCGATCGACGGCCGGCCCGAGGTCACCGATGATCAGCTCGAGGCCCTTTCCGATCCGAAGCGCAGCCCGGTCGAGCGCCTGCACACCGGGTTGTCCATCATTACCGACCTGGTTGGGGACGCCCCGGCCCTGATCATCTTCGAGGACCTGCACTGGGCCGACTCGGAAAGCGCCGCGCTGTTCGAGCGGATCGCCGACCAGGTCGGCCCCCGTCTGCTGATCGGCACCTACCGGCCGGATGAGGTGACCCGGCGTCAGCCGATCGCGGGCCTGCTGGCCCGGCTGGAGCGTCGCCATTCGGTGACCCATGTCCGGCTCGGCCGCCTCACCGCACCCCAAACCGCAGCCATGCTCGCGGCGGCGACCGGCAAACCGGCTCCCATCCGTGCCGCCACCGCCCTGCATCAGCGCACCGGCGGCAACCCATTCTTCCTGGAAGAGCTGCTACGCGGGCGTACCAGTGACGACCTCGAGGAGCTGTGTGATCAGCCCCTGCCGTGGAGCCTGGTCGAGGTGCTGCGGCGGCAGGTCGAGGATCTCGATCCGCTGATCCACCGGATCGTGGAGGCGGCCGCGGTGCTCGGTTTCCGGGTCCCGTTCGATCTGCTCTCGGGCGTGACCAAAACGGACGAGGGCGAGCTCATCGAAGTGCTGCGGGAGCTGGTCACCCGAGGTGTGCTGGTGGAGGCGGGGGAGGACGAGTTCGTCTTCCGGCACGCCCTGGTGCGCGAAGCGATCACCGAGCAGATGCTGGGACGGCAACGCCGCCGGTTGCACGAGGCCGCACTTGAGGTGTTGCTGACGTCGGGGGCGGCTGATCCGGCTCTGGTCGCCCATCACGCCCGCGCCGCGGCTCGCTACGACGACATGGTGGAGGCGGCTCGCCGTGGCACGACGCTCTACCTCTCCATCGGCTCGGCCTATCAGGCGCTCCGGCTGGCCGAGATGGGGTTGGACGAGGTACCAGACGACACAGAGCTTTTAGCCGGAGCCGCCCGCGCCGCGTGGCTCGCGGGCCTGCTCGACGATGCCGTCCGTTATGGACGGTCGTGGCGGGACAGCACCACGGACACGGCAGAGCGAGCGGACGCCCTCTATCTCCTGGTGCGCCTTGCTTGGGAGGCCGATGAGATCGCCGAGATGCGGGCGCTCACTAGCGAGATCGAGACTCTCGTGGGCGAGCTGCCGCCGGGAGCTGAGCAGGCCCGGGCGATGACGGCAGTCGCGTTGTCCCTTGGGCTGCGGGATGAAATCGAGTCCACTTTGGAGTGGGCCGACCGTGCGCTGGCCTTGGCAGATGAGTTCGATCTGCCTGCCATCCGGCTCGCCGCCTTGGTGGAGAAGGGATCCGCGCTCGCCGACCGGCCGCAGACCGCGGACGAGGGCTGGGCGATTCTCAGCGGCCTGGTCGATGAGGCGGAGAAGCTAGGGGAGTGGGTGCTCGCGGCCCGGGCGCTGAACAACCTCGTCCAAGGCGTGCCACCCACTTCGGCCGCCGAACACGCCGAGATGCTGGAACGGATGCGGGTCAACGCCGAACGGGCGGGTTTCGAGTCGCTTGCGGTGGCCGCCTACTTCCAAGGCCGGGCCCGCTTGGCAATGCGAGCCGGTGACCTTTCCGCCGCGATCGAGGTGCTGGAAGAGGGACGCAATCACGATCGCGGTTACCTGCGCCGGGGCAAACGCGCCGACTACCATGCGGTCTTCCTCGCCGGCCTGTACCTGGAAGCAGGCAGACTGGATCAGGTCGAGGAGATCATCACCGAGCTGCGGGAGCTGGATCCGATCCCGAGCAGCACTGTGCCGGGTCTCGCCTTCCACCTCCAGTGCAGGCGCGGTGACCTGACAGCCGCGCAGGCGTCCCTGGACCAACTCGTTGCGGCCCTTGCCGAGCAGGGTTGGCGCAGCGGCTCGCAGGCTCACGACCTTATCTCTGCGGCGCTTTCCGTCGGGCTGCCACTGTCCAGAGTGGACCGGATGGCCGAGGAGTTGCTCGACGCCAACGTGTGGGACGACTACCGCACCCTGGTCGACTCGCAGCTCGCCGAAGCCCACGCCCGCCACCAGAGCGCTCTGGAGGGATATGTAAAGGTGGCAGGTTCGCAGATCCTGCCACCGAGTGTTCGCGGCACGGCACACGTTGCCGCGGCGCGCTGTCTGCTCGCCTCGGATCAGCGAGGCCCGGCGGCGGAACACATCGAGGTGGCCACGAGCCTGCTGTGCTGCTGGGGTGGCTGGCGGGTGGCGCAGCTGGAACAGGTACGGGCTCAGCTTGGCCTGGCGCCGCTGGACGCACCGCGCACGATCACCGGCACGGCCGCACTCACCCCTCGAGAGCGCGAAGTCGCGCTGCTCATAGCCGACGGGTTGAGTAACAGCGACTTGGCGCGGCGGCTCTACATTTCGCCGAAGACCGCCGCGGTCCACGTGTCCAGCATTCTGCGCAAGTTGGGTGTCTCGTCGCGCACAGAAGTGGGCAACGCCCTCTGAACCAGAGGCCGGCGGTGCCGCCTTACAAACCAATCGACGGGCGGCAATCGGGGCCGAGGTTTCTGAGCTCCTGCTAGTCGCGGGTGGCTCCGTCTGGCCAGACCACTACGACCGGAACGCCAAGCTGGCGTGCGTACGCGACCACATCGGCGGTGCCGCCGTAGGAGCGCGACGGCTTACCGTCCCACACGGCCATCAGCAGATCGGCGAGGTTGACCATTTCCTCGCTTGCGGCTTGGTGGGCTTCTGGGCCGTCCTCGGTGCGGCCGGTCTGGTACACAGTGGACGCCTGCGCCATAAGCGCGTCGTACGTCTCGTGTGCATCGCTGGGGAGGCGATCGCGGTATTCGGCCGAGGGCACCATCGCCTCCAACGTCCCGCCCAGCGCAAGAACAGTTTGGGCAAACAGCTGGTCGGCTCCATCGGCGAGGCACGAGATGCCGATGAGCCCGGGGCTGCGTTTGGCCAGCTCGGTTTCCAGCGCGTCCCGTACGAGTCGGGTCGTGGCGTCGGGTAATCCACGGTGGCCGCTAATGGCGATCCGGGTCACAGGTTGTCTCCATATGTTGAGGCCAGAAGAGAATCCAGGGCAGCCGATCAAGGCGTGAGCGACGTGCTCGCAGATCTTGCGCTGACCTGTCACCCGCTCACCCTTGACAGTCAGGCGGAGGCCGCACAGCTAGTCCAGCAACACGTGCATAGCACTCGCATTCCCGCGCCTCGGACATCGGCTGATCAGGCAATCGCCGCAACGCCATCCGTTCTGGATGTCTAGCTGAACGTCGCGCGGGCGATGGCGCCGGTTTCGGTCCCGGCCTGAGCCACCACGACTCCGTCGGGATTCCAGATGCCCGAACGGCCTGCGCACTTGTCGTAGCCCGCACCTGTTGACCCGGCGAAGCTCGCGAACGCCACCCAGACCTTGTGCTCGGTGGCGATGCGATGACCTCGTTCATCCTGGGTGGCCGCTTGTGCGGGGAGCATCAAAGTGCCGGCGACGTACACGTCTATCCCCAGCGCGGCGGTGTCGGAGGCGTGCTGCCGGATGCCGGTGTCCTTGCAGATGGCGAGACCAAGCCGCCACCCGTCTACCTCGAGCACCGCAGGTTTGGTGCCCGGAGTGAACCGGTGGGCCTCGGTCGAGTCCACCCACAACTTCCGATAGGCCACGGTCACCCCGCTTGCATCGATCGCGAGCATGGCGATATGCGACTGGCCCGCCTCACCCTGCAGCGGAGCGCCCACCAGCGCCAACGCCTCCACTTCGGCACAGGCTACGACGATGGGTGCGAGCCGCGGATCGTCGGCGGTGATCGACGGAGCCGCCAACTCGTAGCCGGTGAGCGACAGCTCGGGAAAGACCACCACCCGGGCGCCCGCCAAACGAATGGTCGCCGCATGCATCTGCGCATTCACCGCAACCTCAAAGGGCACGCAAAGCGGTTGGGCCACTGCGATGTCAATCGGCTTGCGCACTTGGTTTCCCCCCACGGGATGAGGCTAAGGCATCCAGGCCGAGCAGGCTGAGCCAGGCCCAGCCGACGGTCACGCAGAGCCGTTGCAAGAGTCCCGCATAGTCCACGAAGCCGACGGTCTGACTGAATCCCAGGCCCGCGAGGAAGAAGAGCCCGAGAAAGGCGACTCCGCTCGCGATGGAGTAGCTGGCCCAGCCGAATCTTCGTTGCGCGAAGAATCGGCGGCTGAGCACGAAACAGGCTACGGGTAGGGAGAAGAAGGCGAAGACTGAGAAGAGATCGTGAAGGGCACCGTCCGATGTGGCCGTTTCGGGCATGGCGGGAGTTCCGGGCGGATAGCCGCTGACCGGATCGGTGACGAAGATACCGGCGCCCAGCAGGCCGATGCCCCAGATCGCCACCAGCAACGGGCCGAAGATCGAACCCTTGCCCGGGCGCAAGGCGAGCCGCAGACCGAAGGCGAAGGCGAGCATGAGAACGCCTGAAACGAGGAAGTTGGCCATCTGAGTCCAGCCGTGCTCACCGAGGGCAAGCGAGCTCACGGGATGGCGCAGCGGGTCATAATCGGCTCGGGTGGCGCCTTCGATCAGGTAGGCCACGGTGAAGAGGGGACCGGCAAGGACGCCGCAGATGAGCAGCAGTCGGGTTCTCATGCGTCAACTTTAGTTGACGACCGCAAGTGGCTTTCACCCGGTACCCGCCGAAGGGATTTAGAGATCTTGATTTTTGGGTACCGTGCGCCGCGTGACCCTCAACGAAAACGCCGACATAGATACGAGTCAGGTGACCGATGCTCGCGGATCGGGTGGTGGCGGAGGTGGCGGCGGGCTGGGTGGGATCCCGATCCCGGTTGGCGGCGGTCTGCTTGGCACATTGCTCGTGATTGGACTCGTCGTCGCCGGAATGTTCGCCGGCCCAAGACTTTTCGGCGACGGTGGCGGCACGATCGATCAGACCTGCTCGACGGCGAACCCCGATCGTCTGCAGCAGACAGAGTGCCGCAATGCCCTCTACATCAACTCCATCCAGGCCTACTGGCGCAAGGCGTTGCCGGAAACCTTCGGCCGCCAGTATCAGTCGACCGACACCGTCTTCTTCGACAGCGCCGTGAACACCGGCTGCGGCCAGGCCGACAGCGGGGTAGGGCCGTTCTACTGCCCGCTGGACAAGCTCGTCTACATCGACCTGAGCTTCTACGATGAGCTGGCCACCAGGTTCGGGGCGAAGGGGCAGTTCGCGCAGCCCTATGTGCTCGCCCACGAATACGGCCACCATTTGCAGAATCTGCTTGGCACCGCGGCTGATGTGCGGCGGCAACAGGAACGCGACCCGGGCAACGCCAATCAGCTGTCGGTGCGGATGGAGCTTCAGGCGGATTGCCTCGCCGGAGTCTGGGCCAAGCATGCCACCGAGACCACGGATGCCAAGGGGCAGCCCATTTTCAAGCAGATCACGCAGGCCGACATCGACCAGGCGCTGGATGCCGCCGCGGCGATCGGCGATGACCGGATTCAGAAGCAGAGCACCGGGCGCATCGACGAGTCGAAGTTCACGCACGGCACTTCGGAGCAGCGCAAGAAGTGGTTCGGCACCGGTTTCGGCTCGGGTGACGGGCGCAGGTGCGACACGTTCAACTCGGCGTTGTGACACTTTCCGGCTGGCAGGCGGGGCACCAGTAGGTGATGCGGTCGCCCCGCTCGGAGACGCGAATGGCCGTGCCGCACCGTCGGCACGGCCTGCCTCTGCGTCCATAAACGAAAGTGGTCTCGCCCTTGAGCAGGGAACCGGTGGTGCTCTGCGTCCACCGCCCACGATTGGCCGCCAGCTGTTTCTGGGCGAGGGTCACGAGGCCCGGCAGGTCCTCAACTTCGCTCACCGGTGTCCACGGCCAGGTGCGGTGAACGAATAGCGCCTCGGCCTTGTAGAGGTTGCCGATTCCGGCCAGGTTGCGCTGATCGAGCAGAGCCTCGGCGATCGCGGTGTCATCGTGCATCTGCAATCGCCGTACCGCCTCCTGCGGATCCCAATTCGGGCCGAGCAGGTCGGGGCCGAGGTGGCGGGTGAGGAGGCTCTCGTCCGAAGTGCGTACCAGAGAGAGCTCGTGCAGGTGGTAGCCGACGGCCACGGCGTCGTCGGTACGCAGCACCACCCGGATGGTGTGGGCCGGTCTTGCCGCCCAGCGATCGCCCGGTGCGAACATCCGCCACGAGCCGTCCATGCGCAGATGCGAATGCAGGGTAAAGGTCCGGTCCTTGTTCTTGAGCCGGAGCAGCAGATGCTTGCCGTAGCAGGCGGACTCGAT
>DPJL01000235.1:8200-15039 GCA_003543035.1 Micromonosporaceae bacterium
TGGCAGTCAACGGTTTGCCGACCAGGCCGTCGTGGAGCACCTGGGCTGTCATCCACACCGTGTCGCCTTCGGGCATGCCCCCCACTATGCCGGATCATTATTCCTAGCGTCCTAGGATCCGTTACGCGTAGTGACGCATTCGGGTAAAGCCCGGCTACGACGCGGGACCCGCGGTCAGAATGACCTTGAAACTTGCCTCGATAAGGAGACGGCTATGGCAGGCAGCGTTGCCAAGGTGACCGAGATCAGCGTGACCTCGACCAAAAGCTTCGAGGACGCCATCGTGAACGGACTCGCTCGCGCCAACAAGACCCTTCGCAACATCGAGGGGGCATGGGTAAAGGAACAGAAGGTCACCGTCGACGGCGGAAAGATCACTGCCTACAAGGTGAATCTGCTGGTCACCTTCGTGCTGGACGACTGATCAGGCGGCTCGCCACATCGCGGTGAAGCCGGCCGCTTCCCCGGCCAGCCAACGCTCCACATCGGACGGATTGCCACGCAACTCGTCCATGCGATGAGCCTCGCCTCGCCTTAGATCGACCAGGACCGGCTCGGCGTCGGGCAGCATCTGATCCATATAGTTCGACATGAGATGCAGCGTGGCCGTCGTGGCTTCAGCTGTCGGTGGCTCCTCATCGAAGTGCAGGCGCACACACTCCCGACTGCCGTCCTCGTGTAGCAGCCCGAAGTGCGCGCCCACCTTGACCGGCAGGCTGCCAACGATGCCCAGCGCGTCTCTAGCCGGCAACAGTGACACCGGCTGGGTCAGGGTGCCCAGATAGCGAAGCGCACCCTCGGCGAGCGAAGCGTAGAGCCGTTGCCAGCGCGGGTTCACCGTCTTGACGATCTCTTTCAGGTGCGTGCCCTTGGTCCGGAATTGAATGTCCGCCTTCAGAGCCTTTACCAACTGGCCGTGCGGGTTGAAGCCACCACCGGCTTCACGCTGCTTACGTAACCCGCCGACGAATCCGGCCTTGGCCGGGCCGGTGCGGTTGACGTATCTGGTGAAGGCGAGAAGGGTCGCATACGGCTGGGCTGAGCCGGCTTCCGAGGTGGCCATGGGGCGGCTCCGTTCGCAGGTCAACTGGCGTGATTAGAACGTCTATTCTAATCGACCGGGCTGCGCGTGTACCACGTTGATGTTGCCACTTCGGCGAAGCCGAGCGAGCGGTAGAGGGGTGCTCCGGCGTCGGTGGCGACCAGTGCCGCGAGCCGGGCGGGGTGGGCGGCGACGGCAGTGGTCATGATGGCGCGGCCCAGCCCGGCCGATCTGTGTTCGGGGAGCGTGGCCAGCAGATAGACGCCGACAGCGGTGCCGTCGTCGTAGGTGTAACCGGCTGCGGCGGGGAAGCCGTCGCGGTATGCGAGCCAGACTTGCCACTCCGGTAGATCCAGCACGTGCTCGGGAATCACCTCGTCGCTGGATTCGACCGGGAAGCCTTCCGCGATGACGCGGTTGGCCACAGCGAGCGCGGCCACATCGGCGGCCTGGATCACCTTGATGTCCGGCCTGGATATCGGAGTGAGCGGCCCGGCGGGCCGGATCATCACCGGCATCTTCTTGACCGTGACTTTGTGCGGCAGCACGGCGTCGGCTGCGATGGAGTCCGGCAGCGCGAAGATGGCAGCATCTTCCAGAACTGCCGACCCGGGTGGGCCGAAGGAGTCTTCCAGCACCACGCGCTTCGCGGCGGGCTCCGCGTCGAGCAGCTCGGCGATCACTCCGGCCGGCATCGGCCGGCGGAGAAGCACTCTGGTCGAGCGCGAGGTCTCCACCCGGATGACTCCTGGGATCGGCTCGCTCACCGGGTCGATGCTGGCCCACATGGCTATGGCGTTCTCGATGTAGATCTCCGGTCGGCTCATTTTGCCGACTCTAGGTCAAATTCTGCCGCGCAACCGCCTCTGTGCCTGGTGCAGGTTGGCCGGGCGGACGGCGGGGTTGCCGTAGCTTTCCAGGCGGGAGCGCAGGTCACCGGTGAAGTCGGGCCGGTCGATCTGGCCGAATTCGGTGACTTCGGAGATTCCCGCGGTGGCGCTGTCCGGTGCCACGTGGTCGATTTTGACGCAGCCGGCCCGTCCATTCACGACGGTGATGTTCCAGTGGGTGAACCGGGCACCGTAGAGCGGCCCGGCGTTGGCACTGCCGCCGTGGGAGCCGTCGTTGAGGATGGTGATTTCGGTGCGGACGTTGGCAAAGGGCAGTCCGCGGTGGGTGTCGAAGGTGCCCGCTTCCATGAGTCCACGCGACCACACGTTGCCGCTGGACAGGCCTTCGACGTTGATGCCGTGATGGCCCGAGCCCGGGGTGGGCGGCTCGGTGAACCTGCCGATGAAGAAGCCGTCGACGAGGTTGTCGTGGGACTGTTCGCGGCACGCGTAGGAGTGGTGCTGGCCGCGGCCGGTGACTTTGGTGTCCCACAGGGTGATGTTCTTGGCCGAAACGAAGAGGAAGCCGTTATCACTGTCCACAACGGACACGTCTCGAGCCCAGCAATCCCAGGCGCATTGGAAGACCAGCCCGTTGTATCCCTTGTCCTGCAAGTGCCGTGGCCGGACCGTCTTGACCATGCGGATGGTCAGCTTCTCGACTCCGGAGCCGACGACGGGGCGTACCAGGGTGGTGAACCGCGGGTTCCATCCGAGCCGGGCATCCAACGGCAGGGGCTGGCTCAGCCGCGCCCGTTTGCCCCACACACCCGCGATCTGCACCGGCCATAGGAACGGGCGGTAGGACAGCAGCTTGTCCTTGTTGGACCAGACATAGCCGGCCGTGCCGGGCACGTCGCCGCACATATGCTTGAGCAGCCCGTAGCCGGCGTCGTCATCGAGTTGCAGCAGCACACGCCGGCCGCAGTGCAGGCCCCCCGAGTTGGCGACGGTGACGGTGAAGTCGCCCTGCCGGGCCGGTTCGGTGATCGTGGTGATGACGGAGCTTTCGTCGGCCTCGTTGCCCGTCCAGCCTTCGAAGGGCCAGCGCTGGGCTTTGATGGCGTCGATCAGGGCGCGGTAGCGATCGTTGGGGCACACCCACACCAGTGCGCCGGACCAGCTCCAGGCGGAGTTGTCGCTGCCGTAGCGGCTGCGGTTGATGCCGACGATCTCTTCGAGTGACCGGGTGGCGAAGAGGGTGGTTTCGCCGCTTCCTGCGCCTTTGAGGATCACGTTGTCGTGTCCAATGTGGATGATGTCGTCTATCCGGTACGTACCCGGCGGGACGAGGACAGTACCCCCGCCGGCTTCTCCGACGGCGGCGATGGCCCGATTGATGGCGGGAGCACAGTCGGCTGAACCGTCTGGGACAGCTCCGTAGTCGAGCACGTTCGCCCTCACGGGCCGCCGATGCGGGCGGTCGCCGAACCGGTACCCGGCAAAAGAAATGTTGGGTATTTGCGGGTGGGTGAAGGATGTGCGGGTGAACTCGCGCCACAGCTCGCTGTTTTCGCCGGCCGTGGCGGGTTGGGCGATCCATGGCACGGCTGCCGCGGCGACTCCGCTGGCGAGCAGAGTCCTCCGATCTATCGTCATGATTCCTCCCCAGGAGACAGTCTTTGCCAGAGAAAGCCTCGCAGATGATCCTATGTTTGCAAAGAGGTGGGACGGATGCGCTAGCGTGCTCACGTGCGCGCGGCTAAGGAGACCCTCGTCCTGCTGGGGAAGTCGTTGCGGTTGGTGTGGAGACACTGGCCGACGTTGGTGGTGTTGGCTTTCGCCGGGTTCGCGGTCAGGCAGATTCTGGTGAAAGTGGCGGCGCTGGCCAGCGAGTTGCACCGGGTGGTCGGCATGCTGCTGTTTGCCCTGGCCCCGCTGGGCATGCTGATCGCACTTGTGCTGATGTTGCGAGTGGTACGGCCGTCGTTGCCGTCCGTGTCGGCGGCTATGGACGCGGTCGCGGGGCGCAATCGCGGCGTGCGGGGGATGCTCGCGCACATGGCGAGCGTCCTGGTGCCATTCTTGATTGTCTATGCATCGTTCGACTATTTCACCGAGGACAAGGCCAGCTACATCTACCAGATCTACGAGAGCGAGGTGCTGGCCAACGCGGACAGCATCAACAACCCGGCCGCGGTGGATCTCGCCTCACGCCTGCCGGGCACGCTGGACACGTTGACGATCATCTTGGTCGCGGCGGCCGCGGTGCTGCGCTGGATGATCGGGTTGTGGAAGAGAGGCCAGGGCAAGACCCTGGTCGGCTTCGGCAACGCCTACCTCGAGGTCGTCTGGATGACCATGGCGGCGGCGGCGTTCAGCGAGCTGCAGGACGATCTGATGAACCGCCGCTTTTCGGTGTGGGCAGACACTCTGTGGCAGGGGTTCCTGGAAAGGCTTGGCCCGCTGTCGCCGGTAGGAGAGTTCCTCGGTGGTCTCTTCCTGGCCGCGGACGGCATCATCGTGGTACCGCTGGCGTGGCTCGCGGTCGGCGCGGTCGTCTATGGACGCAAGCTGGATCAGGGCGCCGACCTGCTTCCGCCGCCCGCCCGCAAGCGATGGTTGCGGATGCCCACGGCGCTGCGCTCGGATGTCAGTGAAAGCTTTGGGCCGCTGATGAGAGGGCTGAGCCAGTTGCGGCATGCCGGGCTGGCCCCGATGCTGCTGTTCTGCCTGGCATTCGTGGTGGCGCGGACGTTTTCGAGCTGGCTGTGGCAACTGGAACGGCTCATCATCGGCCCGATGGATCTGGACAGCTTCTGGTGGCCGCTTTCAGGTCCGCTGAGCGCCGTCAATGATGCGATCGGAGCGATCCTGCTGATCTGCCTCGTGGCGGTGGCCGTGGACCGGGCGCTTTCCCTGCAGCCGGCGCCCGAGCCGACCCCGGGCAGCACGGGTCAGGGATCAGCCTTCCACGCTGAGCCAGGCGTAGCGGGGCAGCTTGGTGGCGAGGGTTATCCGCACGGCAACGGGCCTCGAGTCACTGGGCGTGATGAAGAAAATGAAGGTCTGATACCGGTTTAGATTCCTGTCCTCCGCGGTGCAACCGGCGTACAACACCCCACGCGCACTACTCAGCTCAGCTGCGTCCGTGCTGTAGAAGCGGCCCTTGTCGTCCTCAAGCTCAAGCTTGCAGCCTCCAACGGACTTCTGATCGGCCACGTCGTACTCGATCACCGCCCGCCACACCAGCAGTCCCTCCGGCGGCATAAAAGCTTTGCTCGCGGATTCGCGGAGATCCTTGGCGGGCCCGAATTCCACCAGCCGGATCTTCGCACCCGCGTAGTCGGCCCAGCCGTCCACTGCTACGACAGGGACGCGAGGCTCGAACTTCCAGAACCGTTCGTACGCGTTGGACTTGTCCAGGTACACCACCAGCATTGCGGCGGTGACCGGGACGATGGTCAGCAGTCCCCACAGGTTGCGGCGCAACCAGCCGCGTTGTTTGGGGGGCACTGGCGATTGCGGCGCAGGGGTCTCGTCCAGTCCCTCGAGCAGGTATGCGGGCAGCTGACTCATGGCTTCACCACCCGGGACGGCGCGAGGGTGGCGGCGGCCGGATCGAGCTCGTATCCGCCGGGCAGCTCGATGTTGGCCATCGCGTCCATCCGGTGGTCGCCGGACTTCCTCGCGAACCGCACGGTGGCTCCGGCGACGGCATCGCGCGGGATCTCGAAAGCGACTTCGCCCTCCACCGGGATCCCAGGCTGAAGGGTGCGGGCACTTGAGACGAGCGTTTGCTTCACCCGATCGCTGGCCAGATAGGTGCGGCCGGACTTGTCGACCAGCGCGGCATAGCCGATCAGCATCGCCTCGGCGCGGGCAGTGACCCGGATCTTCAGGATCACCCAGACCCCCGAACTGTCGTGATCTATCCCGCTTGACTTCACCACCGAGGCGTAGCGGGCACTGATCAGTTTGACGTCAAAGGTCCGCACGTCGACGTTGTCGCCCGGCTTTCCGGCGATCAGGAACGGCGCGTGGCTGGTGTCGGTGTCCGGACTGAGATCGATCAGCAGCTGGCCGAGCACGAGGGCGACGATGACCAGGATGACGGACCCGATGGCGGCGAGCACCTTCTGCAGCGGGCCGAGCTGACGGTGGCGTCCATGCATTGGCTGGGTCATGAGGGCCTCGGGGTAGCCGACGGCGATTTCGGTGCAGGCGACTTTGCCGAAGGAGTCGGAGAGGCGGAGGGGCTTGGCGATGCCGGTGTGGCCGTTCGCTTGTCCACGAGCGGCAATGTCACCTCGCCGGCGGGCATCTCCTCGGGCATCCACTGCATGGACCCGCCGAACGACTCTTTGCGATGGATCCGCAGGTTGACCTGCACGGTCACCTCTTTGGGCGCCGGCGTGCCCGCTTTGCGCTCCCAGAAGAACGCCACCTCCTCGGGCATCCCCGGGTGCAGCATCCCGGTCCTGGCGCCATCGCGGACCAGCATCGGGGTGGGTCGCTTGTCCACCAGACCGTCCACTCCGGACAGCTGAATCATCCCGCTGAGGGCGGTCCAGCTCTCCTCGGCGGTGATCTCCACCTTGGCGACCACGACCAGCCAGTGGTTGGCCTTGTCCTGGAGCACCATTGGCGGCAGGGTCTGGTGCAGCTGGACCTTGGTGACGGTGATGAGCCCAGGGCCGCCGTCAATGGCTGTGCCGACCGCAACGGCCGGTGCCTTGCGCGTCACCGGCTCCAACCCGCCGAACAGGCCGGACACGCCGAGCGCGAGCACGGCTATGCCGACGCCCCAGCGGCGCAACGACTGCCGCGCGAGACGCGTAACCACTCGCTTACTCAGAGTGCTACTACCTGCGGTCATTCCCCCCACCACGACGGGGAGCATACCCACCACCCGCCAGGTCCCGCAGCCTCGTCACCTCGGCCGCCCAAGATCCGCGTGATCAGGG
>DPJL01000456.1 GCA_003543035.1 Micromonosporaceae bacterium
GCCAGCGCCAGCGCGTGGCCATGGGCCGCGCCATCGTGCGCAACCCCAAGGTGTTCCTGTTCGACGAGCCCTTGTCCAACCTCGACGCCAAGCTGCGCGTGGCCATGCGCACCGAGATCAAGCGGGTGCACCAGCAGGTCCGGACCACCACGGTCTACGTCACCCACGACCAGGTCGAGGCCATGACGCTCGCCGACCGCGTGGTGGTGATGAACAACGGCATCATCGAGCAGGTCGGCACGCCGCAGCAGCTCTATCATTCGCCAGAGACCCGCTTCGTCGCCGGCTTCGTGCTCTATACCGGCCAGCAGACGCTGCCGTTCGGCGAGAAGATCAGAGCGCTCCCGGCAGACGCCCTGTGGCGCCTCGCGCCCTGACTACAAGCCGGTTCGCGCGAGGCTACTTCTCGGTGGTTTCATGGCCCGGTGACGCACGCGGGCACTGCCGGTGCCGGATCGGAACCCGACCTGGGACTGGCACGCGCCAAGCGCTGGTGGGTGCGTGGGCGCCGCGTCGGGTCGATCGAGCGTGCGGCGGCGTTCGTCGACGATGTCGGTTTTGCGTTGCTGTTCCCGACACCGAAACTACCGGCGCCTTCGCTGTGGGAAGCAGTGGCCGGTGAGGACAGTGAGCCGTTCGCCGCTGGCATGGGCGCGAACGAGCAGAAGGTGTGGACCTGGAAGGACGAGCTGCCCAGCCGCGGCCTCGCCTGGTATGGCACGTTCCTGGCCGGGCGCGGCTCGTTCTTGTCCCAAGGGCTGGTCGCCGCGCTGTACCCGGGGGCAGGAGAGGTCGACGACCACGAGTCGATGCCGCTGTCGCCAACGGCCCACGAGATCGCCCGACTTCTCGCCGGGGAGCCGTTGTCCAGCGCCGTACTCCGCACGCTGGTCGGCGATCGCAACCGCTATCAGCGCGCCGTCGTCGAGCTGCAGCGGCAACTGTTGATCACCACGGCTGGCGTGCAGGAGCATCGAACCGGGTGGCCCTCGGCGCTCGTGGAGCTCACCTGTCGCCGGTTCGACGTCGGTGGTGGCCATGACCACGCCTTCGCCGCGAGGCAGTTCCTCGACACAATGCTGCAGGCCACCCCTGCCGACCTGGCACGCGCCTTCCGATGGCCGGTGGCACAGGCGCGTGCCCGTCTCGACGAGCTGAACAGCGCGGGCCAGGCAACCTCAGAAGGCGCCCGGTAGGGAGTATCCATGGACGGCGAACCAGCCGTGTTCGAGATCGGCGTCCCCGACGCCAAGCTCGCGAAGGCCTTCTACGGCCAGTTGTTCAATTGGACCTTCCACGATGGGCGGCGACCAAGCCTGGGTGGAGACTCCGACGATCCGCGGCGGCCTCCACGACGACGACCCGGAGTCCCGCATCGACATCTTCCTCGCCGTCCCGGACATCGACACGGCCGTGATCGCCGTCCGCGAGCTCGGCGGCCACGCGGACGATCCCCGCCCAGCAGAACCTGGCTTCGGGCGGTTTGCCTTCTGCCGAGACGACCAGGGCGTGCGCTTCGGTCTCCACCAGCCGCCCGCTCCTGGCGAACCATCTGATTGACACGCAGCCCATCGCTGTCCGACAGGACATTGTTGGGCCATTCGAGCGTCTTCGACGGTTTGGTCGTCATGACCTACCCGCTGGTGCCGTTACAAGGGGTGGGCAACTGGTCAGACTGCTCAGGAGGCGCGGAATGGCACGGCGAATAGGCGGTGCAGGTGGCGGCTCGGACCCTGGCTCGGGTAAAGGCGTTGTCGTCGCCGCAGCCGTGCTCGCAGGCTCGGTCGCCATCGCGGGCGGCGGTGTATCGCTTGGCGGGTCAGCAACCGGTGGGGCTGTCGACGCGGCGGCCGGGAGAAGCGTCAGCGCGAAGAAGGTTGAAAGCAAGAAGTCGGCACGCAAGGGCGATGCTGACGAGGCGTGGCGGCGCATGGGGATGCGTACCCTCAAGAAGGCCGTGAAGCAGGACCTCAAGTGCCTCGCAAACTCCTTCGGCCAGGTGCGCGAGTTCTTCGCCCGTACCCCATGCAAGTCACTGGAGCGAATGCTCCTTGGCATCGCCGACGACCGGGGTAACGCCGTCGTGGTCTCGGTGGCCTGGGTCGGCTTCCACACTCGCAGCAACGCGCGGGATTTCAAACAGCTCGACGACGTCCACGGCACCGGCAACATCACCCCGCTGGCGAGTGCGCTACTCGGCCTGGCCGACATCCACTTCACCGGCCTCCACTACCAGTCCCGCGCGGCCGGCAACACAATCGTCATCGCTGAAGCCGAGCCTGCGTCCGGACAAGTCAGCGACGAGGTGCTCGACGCCATCGCCGAGGTGGCCGTGTTGCTGCCTCGCCCCTAAACCATCGAAGAGCCAGGGCCAGCCAGCCCTCAGTCCACCCGACCATGAGCGAAGGGCTGAACTGCTGTTCGGTGGGGTCGAGACGTAACGGACGGTCAGCGCGCCGGCTGGACCACGAGTAGTACCGGTACCGAGCTCGTCCTGATCGGCGCCAGCCCCGACGTCACCCGCGAGCTCGGCCTGTCCCCGCACCCGCGGCGGGAGACCGAGCAGTCCGCGGACATCTTCACCATGCTGGGCATGGAGCGGGGTCTGCATCCACTTGAACCGCTCCTGACCGGCGAGTGGAAGGCAGCTGGTGGTCGGTGTCTGAGGGGCGCCCAGCGGCGCGGACAGGCCGCGAGGCAGGTGCCGCGGGTGGCGTGGTAGGCTCTACTTGGTCGTTAGTTTTGTGTTCGTGTTTTGGCGCGCTCGCGAAACATTGTTGCGGGCGCACACATTCCCTCCAGGTTTGGGCGGCGAAGGTCCCCGCCGCAGACACCCGGCTCGCCGCACAAGCGGTGTTCCGCATCCGTCACCTGTTGAGGAGACAAATGGCTCAGGGAGTCGTGAAGTGGTTCAACTCCGAAAAGGGCTT
>DPJL01000459.1 GCA_003543035.1 Micromonosporaceae bacterium
GACAAGGAGGGCTTCCTGCGTTCGGGCCGCTCGCTGATCCAGACCATCGGGCGTGCCGCCCGTAACGTCTCCGGCGAAGTGCACATGTATGCCGACAAGATAACTCCGTCGATGGCACAGGCGATCGACGAGACTGATCGCCGACGGGCCAAGCAGGTCGCGCACAACTTGGCCAACGGAGTCGACCCGCAACCGCTCCGCAAGAAGATTCACGACATCCTCGACGACATCTACCGCGAGGCCGAGGACACCGACACCGCGCTGGCCGGCCACGGGCCGGGCGGGGCAATCATCGGTGGCTCCGGCCGTCAGATGAGCCGGGGCAAAGCCCCGACAGCCGGCACGAGCTCTCGGGATCGAGGGCGGATCGACACCAAATCCGAGGGGATGGCGAAGGTCGAGCTGATGAACCTGATCTCCGAGCTCACCGAGCAGATGCTTGGCTCCGCTCAGGAATTGCAGTTCGAGCTGGCTGCCCGGATCCGCGATGAGATCAAGGAACTCAAGCGCGAGCTTCGCCAGATGGCGGAGGCGGCGTAGGCGAAGGCGCCCAGCGATGGGGAGGAAACGCTGAGCGCCTTCAAATCAGCAGGATCAAAGATCTTCGGGATACGTCTTGCGGCGTGCGACGACGTCGCGGACTTTGTCGACAACGCCGAGCGCAGGGTCGGTGACCTTGTTCAGTGGCGGGGTGGCCGGCGAATCCGGATGGGGCCGGGTCGGGGCAGATTCCTTGGCCACCTCTACCCGATTGCCGAGCCGGATCAGGTCGGCCTCCGTGGCGGTGTCGCGCAGCTGGGGGAAGATCTGCTTGGTACAGGCCTGGCGATGGCGATGAAGGTCATCATCGATTGACCTGGCCAGGTCGCGAAATGCCTGGGTTTCCGGCCGCATCGTCTCCAACAGGGCAAGCTGCTTGAGCAGTGTCGTGTCGCGTTCGATCTCCCGATTGGCGATCCGTTGCCCGTCCGGCAGCATCGCCCGGATCGTCGGGTAAAGGTACTGCTCCTCAGCAGACAGGTGTCTGGTGATGGCTGCGGTGATCACATCCGCCAGCTCCCGCGCTGGGTTCTCGGCGGCGGCGAGCTCCGACGAGAGCTCGGTCAACTGCTCATGTTCCTCGGCGAGCAGCGCGATGATGCTGCGGCCGGCCGGCCGGTATTCGTAGTCCTCGTTTTCACCGGGCAGCGGCGGCAACGCAGGCAGGGTCGGGATCATTGCGCTTGGATACCCGCCCGCGCTACCCACAAAACGTGATCCGTCACCCTGTGCTGCTCTCCGCTTCAAGTTCAGATCTCGCTCGCAGGGTCAGCGAGGTGGACGCCAGTGCGCCCGCACCCATCAGAGCGAGGGCCGCGCAGATGGGCCAGAGCAGGGTGGGAGCGTGCTGGTAGACGTACCCGCCGAGCGGTGGTGAGATGACCATTCCGGCGATGGACGCCGATGAGTAGAGGCTCTGATAGCGGCCCTGCATCCCGTCGGGCGCACGATCGGCGGCGTAGGCGGCCGAGGTCGGTTTGTAGAGCATTTCACCAATGGTGATAAGGGCTATGCAGACCACGGCTCCGCCGTACTTGGGCCATACCGCGAGAGCGAGGAAGCCGAGCCCAATGAAGACATAGCCGAGCGAAATGATCTTCAAGGCTGGGCGGCCGGCGAGTTTGATCGCGATCGGGGTCTCCGCGAGCACGATCAATGCGCTGCTGGCCGAGATCAGGGCGCCATACCCGATCAGCTGCGTTCCCGAGTCGGTGAGCATGAGCGGCAGCCCGGTGAAGATCTGGCGATAGGCGGCATCGACGGCCAGTACCGCGAGCAGGAGCATCCAAATTGTCCGGTCGGCCGCAACAGCTCGCCAGAGACTCGGGCCTTTGCTTGTGGCGTGCGCTTTGACCAAAGGTGGGGGGACGAAGCGCCAAACGATGGTCGCGGTCGCGATGCTCGTGATCGCCTCGATGAGGAAGACGATGCGAAAGTCATAGCCTGCCGCAAGGGCGCCGAGTGGCGGGCCGATCACTACCCCGGCGTTCATCGCGGCTCGCGACAATGCCACTCCGGCGCGCCGTTGTTCGGGCGCGATCGAACCTGCGACCAGAGCCATGCCGAGCGGAAATGCCATGCCGCCGATCAGGCCGTTGCCAGCAATCAAGGGGCCAAGGGCAACCACCGGCACGAACGGGATGAGTAGGCAACCGAGGGCTGAGCCCAAATGCGACAGAATCATGATGCGCCGAATGCCGAAGCGGTCGCCGATCGCTCCGCCGGACAGCCCACCGACGATGATGCCGACCCCGTTGGCACCAACGATCAGGCCCGCTGTCGTTGGATCGAGCCCACGCTCGTGGACCAGGTAGACCGCCATGAACAGCCATGCCAGTGAACCGGTCGACTTGATCAGGCGGCCCAAGATGAAGAAACGTAGCCAGACCGGCAGCTCGCGAAGACTCTTCCAGATCATGTAGCTGCCTCCCCGTGGTGCTGGTAAGTTTCCATTAGGAACTTAAGGGAGGGCCATGCCACACGCAAGCTGGATCCCGGAGGCGCATTGTGCAGTTGCACAATCCCTTGGAGTCGTTGGTGATGCGTGGGATCTGCTGATCGTCCGCGACGTCACCCGGGGCATCAGGCGTTTCGACCAGCTCGCGATCGAGCTTGGGATCTCCCGCAAGGTGCTGACCGAGCGCCTGCGCAAGCTCGAAGAGCATGGGCTGCTGGCGCGGCATGCCTATCGGCAGGCGCCGGTGCGCTACGAATACCGGCTTACGCCCCGAGGCCAGGCTCTGGTCCCGGTCTTGGTGGCGCTGCAGGATTGGGGCGATCGCTGGCTGCTGGGCGACGGATCGGCGACCGGGC
>DPJL01000104.1 GCA_003543035.1 Micromonosporaceae bacterium
CGCCGACCGTCGTGATCGAGCGCTCGCGCACCGGGCGAGTGATCATGCCAGCCTGGCAGAACCGGCAGCCACGCGTGCAGCCCCGGAAGATCTCCACCGCGAAGCGCTCGTGCACGGTCTCTGCCAACGGCACCAACGGTTTCTTCGGATACGGCCAGGCATCGAGGTCCATCGTCGTACGCTTGTGCACCCGGAAAGGCACGTCGGCCCGGTTGGGCACCACACGCTGAATCCGGCCGTCAGGCAGATAATCGACGTCGTAGAACTTGGGCACATAGACCGACTCGGTCTTGGCGAGGCGAAGCAGCAGCTCGTCCCGGCCGCCCGGGCTGCCCTCGGCGCGCCATGCCACCACGATGTCGGTGATCTCCAGAACCGCTTCCTCACCGTCACCCAGCACGGCGGCGTCAATGAAGTCGGCGATCGGCTCGGGGTTGAACGCGGCGTGCCCACCGGCGATGACGATCGGATGATCATCGGTGCGGTCGGCGGCCAGCAGTGGGATGCCGGCAAGATCCAGAGCGGTGAACAGGTTGGTGTAGCCCAACTCGGTGGCGAATGAGACGCCGAACAGGTCGAAGTCGCCGAGCGCCCGGTGCGAGTCGACGGTGAACTGAGGCACGTCATGCTCGCGCATCAATTTCTCGAGGTCCGGCCAGACCGCGTAGGTCCGTTCGGCCAGCGTATCCGTGCGCTCGTTGAGGACTTCGTAAAGGATCTGGACGCCCTGGTTGGGCAGGCCCACCTCGTAGGCGTCCGGATACATCAGAGCCCAGCGAACAGAGACGGAGTCCCATGGCTTGAGGGTTGCGCCCAGTTCACCGCCGACATATTGGATCGGCTTGCTCACCTGTGGCAGCAATTGCTCAAGCTGGGGAAATACCGACTCTCCGCGCATAACCCATAAGGGTACCGGCCCTACTCAGACGCCTTCTTTGGCGCATAGCGGCCCACGTAGTGCTGGCCTGTGAGCTGCTGGATCGTGCGCATCAGGGTGTCGGTGATCTCTCGCGCCGCGGTGTTCTCGGAGGCCGCATCCTTCCACGCGGTCACCTCGATCGGCTTGGCGAATTTGATCGTCACCTCGCCCCGCTTCAGCGTCGGCAAGACCTGCCCAATGGGCTGCACTTTCTCGGTGCCGATGGTCCCCACCGGGATGATCGGCACTCCGGCAGCGAGCGCCAGCCTGGCCGCGCCGGTGCGGCCACGGTAAAGGCGGCCGTCCGGCGAGCGGGTCCCCTCCGGGTAGACGCAGACCAATCCGCCGTCCTTGAGGTGCGGGATGGCGTCGTCAAAGGCGCTGAGCGCAGCCCGGCCCCCGGCGCGATGCACCGGAATGGCACCAAGACCGTTCATCAGAGCTTTGTAAAACATTCCGCTGATGCCGGTGCCGTTGAAGTAATCCTCCTTGGCCCAGAAGGCGATCGGCCGCGGAATCACCGCGCCCAGAAAGAATTCGTCCGCGACGGAGATGTGGTTGCCGGCGAAGATCGCGCCGCCGGTGGCGGGCACATGCTCCAGGCCTTCCACCTTCGGACGCCAGCCCACCCTGATGGCGGGACCGGCGGTCCACATACCGATCGTATAAAGCACCGGCACGGCGACTTCCTCCTTGGAGAGTGGGGCGGCAACGGTCGCTGAACATACCGTAGCCGCCCCAACACATCTAGCGGCGGCTTACCCGGACCAATACTTGGTCACCATCTCCGGCATCGCCGGCGAAGCCCTCGGAAAGGGAGTCGAAACTGATCGACTCGGCGAGCGTTTCCGAGCGGACGAAGCTCTCATGCGCCTGCACAGCGGCCACGACGGCCGGTGAGCCGGACACCACGAGATCTATCCGGTCGGTCACCGCGAGCTCGGCCTGGCGCCGCGCCTGTTGGACCACCCGCACCACGTCGCGCGCCAGTCCCTCGGCCTGAAGCTCTGGCGTCACCGTGGTGTCAAGCACCACAACGCCGGAATCGCCTGGCAGAGCAGCGGAATGCTCGGCGTCGGCGGCCACGAGACGAAGCTCATACTCCTCCGGCTGCAGAGTCACCCCCGCTGCGGTGGGCTGACCGTCCACAAGCGACCAATCGCCGGCCTTGACCGCCTTGATCACTTGCTGCACGGCTCCACCGATCCGTGGGCCGAGGGTACGCGGCACCACGGTCAGCACCTGCTGGCAATAGGCCGACATGTCGTCGCTGAGCACGACCTCCTTGACGTTGACCTCATCGGCGATGAGGTCGGCGAAGTCGCCCAGACCCGAGGCGCCAACGGCCGCGACCGTGAGCGAGGGCAGCGGAAGCCGTACCCGTAGCGCCTGGGCTTTGCGCAACGACAGCGCAGCGGAGCAGACGTCGCGAACCCGGTCCATGGTCGACGCCAGGTCTTCGTCGGCCGGATACGCCGAGGCCAACGGCCAGTCGGCGAGGTGCACCGAACGTTCGCCGGTCAGCCCGCGCCACACCTCCTCCGCGGTGAGCGGGGCAAGCGGCGCTATCACCCGCGCCACGGTCTCGAGCACCGTGTAGAGCGTGTCGAAGGCGTCGACATCCCCGGACCAGAAACGGTCCCGGCTCCGCCGCACGTACCAGTTGGTCAGCGCGTCCAAATAGGACCGGATCGACAGCGACGCTCCGGAGACGTCATAGACGTCCATCTGTTCGGTCACCGCAGCAACGAGCGAGCGCGTCTTGGCCAATATGTAGCGGTCGAGCACGTGCGTCGAGTCCGTTCGCACTCGCGCCGTGTGCCCGGATGCGTTGGCGTACAAGGTAAAGAAGTAGTAGACGTTCCACAGTGGAAGCAGCACTTGGCGCACCGCGTCCCGGATCGCCACCTCGGAGACCGGGTTGTCGCCGCCGCGCAGCACCGGTGAGCTCATCAGCATCCAGCGCATGGCGTCGGCGCCGTACCGGTCGAACATCTCGTATACGTCGGGATAGTTGCGCAGGCTCTTGGACATCTTGCGCCCGTCCTCGCCCAACAGCGTCCCGTGCACGACACAGCTACGGAAAGCCGGCCGGTCGAAGAGTGCCGTCGCGAGCACGTGCAGGGTATAGAACCAGCCCCGCGTCTGCGGCGTGTACTCGACGATGAAGTCACCCGGGTAGTGGTGCTCGAACCAGTCGGTGTTCTCGAACGGGTAGTGCACCTGGGCGAAGGGCATCGAGCCGCTTTCGAACCAGCAGTCCAGCACCTCCGGTACCCGCCGCATCATGGATTTTCCGGTCGGGTCATCGGGGTTGGGGCGGACAAGCTCGTCCACGAACGGCCGGTGCAGATCCTTTACCTGCACCCCGAAGTCACGCTCCAATTCGGACAGTGAGCCGTAGACATCCATACGTGGGTAGGCCGGATCGTCCGACTTCCACACCGGGATCGGGGAACCCCAGAACCGGTTGCGGCTGATCGACCAATCCCGCGCGTTCTCCAGCCACTTGCCGAATTGCCCGTCCTTGATGTGGCCCGGGGTCCAGTCGATCTGCTTGTTCAGCTCGACCATCCGGTCGCGGATCGCGGTCACCTTGACGAACCAGCTCGACACTGCCTTGTAGACCAGCGGCGTGTCACAGCGCCAGCAGTGCGGGTAGGAGTGGGTGTAGGTCTCGTGCCGCAGCACCATGCCGCGCTCCTTGAGCGCTCGCACTATCGGCTTGTTCGTCTCGAAGACCTGCTCGCCCTCGTAGGCCGAAACCATTGAGGTGAAGCGGGCCCGTTCATCGACGGTCACCAAAGTGGGGATCCCGGCGGCATTGCAGGCAAGCTGGTCGTCCTCACCGAAGGCAGGCGCGAGGTGCACCACGCCTGTACCGTCCTCGGTCGTCACGAAATCGGCACCGAGCACCTGATAGGCGTTGGGTCCCGCCTGGTTGACGAGGAAGTCGAACAGCGGTGTATAGCGCTTGCCCACCAGCGAGGATCCCTTGACGAGATCGACCTGCTCGTATCCCTCCAGCTCCTTCTCGTAGTAGGAAACCCGCGCGGCACCTATGATCAACTTCTGGCCATCCTTCTCAAGGACCGCGTAGTCGACGTCAGGCCCGACAGCCAGGGCCAGATTTGACGGCAGCGTCCACGGCGTGGTGGTCCACACCGCGACGTCCTCGCCGGTCTCCAACCGGAAACGCACCGCGAGCGTCGGGTCCTGCCGGTCCTTGTAGACGTCGTCCATCCGGGTTTCGGTGTTGGAAAGCGGCGTCTCACACCGCCAGCAATAGGCCAGCACCCGGAAGCCCTCGTAGATCAAACCCTTGTCGTGCAAGGTTTTGATGGCCCACATGACGCTTTCCATGTAGTCCAGATCGAGGGTCTTGTAGTCGTTGGTGAAGTCCACCCAGCGGGCCTGCCGGGTGACATACCGCTCCCAGTCGGCGGTGTACTGCAGCACCGACTTCTTGCAGGCGGCGTTGAAGGCGGCCACGCCCATCTGCAGGATCTCGGCCTTGGTCGATATGCCGAGCTGCTTCTCCGCCTCGACCTCGGCCGGCATGCCGTGACAGTCCCAGCCGAAACGGCGTTCCACCCGGCGGCCCTGCATGGTCCGGTAGCGGGGCACCACGTCCTTGGCATAGCCGGTCAGCAGGTGGCCATAGTGCGGCAGCCCGTTGGCGAAGGGCGGGCCATCGTAGAAGACGAATTCGTTCGAGCCGTTGACCCCCGCGTCGCGGCTTTCCACGCTCGCGACGAAGGTCTTGTCCGCGGCCCAGTAGTCGAG
>DPJL01000100.1:0-24782 GCA_003543035.1 Micromonosporaceae bacterium
TATGGCTGCTATGGCGGTCCCGTACCCAGGGAGCAAGAAGTTGATCGCACCGTGGCGGTTCTTTCCCGTCGAAGTAGCTCGCCTGCAACGGCTAAGCACCTCGTTCCTGCGGGTGACCCTCGCCGGAGACGAACTGGACGTCTTCGCCGACAACGGTTTCGACCAGCGGATCAAAGTGATCCTGCCGCTGCCCGAGAACGGGGTGGCGCACCTGCCGACCGGGCACGACTGGCATGCGCAATGGCGGGCACTGCCCGAACATCAGCGCAATCCCGTTCGCACATACACAGTAAGAGCCGCACGCCCGGCACTGTCCGAAGTGGACATCGATATGGTGCTGCACTCCGACGGGAACGGTCCCGCGGCCAGCTGGGCGGCCCAGGCACAGGTCGGCCATAAGCTCGTCCTGCTCGGACCGGATGGTCGCCATGAAGGCACAAGGTTTTGCTCGCCGGCGACGAAACCGCTGTTCCGGCGATAGCGTCCATTTTGGAACGGATGCCCATCGGTCTCCAAGGTGAAGCCGTACTGGAGATGCCCCACGCCGATGATGTGCTGACTTTGCAGGCACCGCCCGGAATCAGGCTCGTCTGGCGGGAACGCAACGGAGCACCACACGGCAGCCTGCTCGAGCCGGCAGTAAAGGCCGCAGCCGCCCGGCTGCTGCCACCCCAAGCCGGCGAACCGGTCCAAGATGTCGATGTGGACAACCAAATCCTTTGGGAGGTACCGCAAGAGCCCGCCCCGGCCAGCGGCGTCTACGCCTGGCTGGCAGGCGAAGCCGGCGTCATCAGAACACTCAGACGGCACCTGATCACCGAACAAGGATTGGACCGCCGCAACGTAGCCTTCATGGGCTACTGGCGCCTGGGCCGCGCCGACAACACCGACTGACACACGGGTTTTCGTTGGCGCCAGTTGCGGCAATGAGGTGGCCCTATTGCTCCATAGCGTTCTGGTTATGACGATTCTTGTGACGGAGCAACCGTTTGAGACTTTCTCGGCGGATGTCAGTGCCTCCTTCCCACCTGTCAGTGGCCGTCGCTGCAGACAGCCGACGCAAGCCCTGCCGATGCGGCGGTTGACCAACCAGGCGGTCGTGAAGTTAGATCGGCTGTAGGTGTTCCTTTGCGCGACAGTGCAGGGGTTCCGGAGGGTCGGGATCTGTTGGTCCCGGCCCTTCACCGTCTCGCCGGCCGGCGAGGATCAGTGAGCTCACTGAGGTGCAGAAGGCCACCTTGTACCCGTATGGCTCTGACTGGCTGATGCGGAGCATTGTCGATGAGACGCCGTTGACCGAGGTGGACCGGGCCGAGATGGTGCGGGGGCTGCGTGCCTGTTATGAGGCGGCGGGCCAGCCATGGCATGGCAACGTCATCTGGGTGCCCTCACCGGAGAGGGCATCGCAGCGGGCTGCCGTTTTCACCGCGGCGAAAGGCCGGTGAGCTGAGCTAGTGCCTGATGGACCAGGAGCAGATTCGGACCTTGATCGGGCAGTGGGCCGCGGTCATCGCCGAGTTTGACCAGGGCATCATCACAGCTGACCCAGCGGCCTACGCCGCCGCTGGGTGTTCTTTAAGTCCCATTTCGATCGTCCGAGGTCTTGCAGGTGTGACGTTGTCGTCGGCCATATCGCTGTGCTGGCGGGGAGCAAAAAGTCGAAGGAGCCACCGTCATGTCACCCGATCCTCGCAACCTGGTTGCTGCCACTGTCGCCGCCCTGGAGCAGATGCCCGCCGCCGAACGCGCGATCTCTGCGGCTGCCCTAATCGCTGCGGTGCAGGGAGACGGCGATCGGCGTATTGCCCGCATCCGTTGGGCGGCCATTGCTGAAATGTATGACGGTGGCCTGAGCATCGAGGACATCGCTGCTGAGCTCACGACGGGCCCAGGAGCGGTGGATCTGGCCTTGCAGTCGCACCGTCGGTATGGTTCTGTGCCGGTATAGCCGTAATGCCCCACTGATCGAGCTCCGAACCAAGCCGCCAGGCGTCTGCTGGTATGGGCGTTAGCGTACGATCAGCTCGCCTCGTGACCGTCCACATCGGTCGGCTGAACGGTGAAACCGAGCGCTATCCGGTCGCTAATTGCCTGGGAGGTGCCGGATGCAGGTCGCACTCCCCACCACTAACTATCGACCGTAGTCAATACGGGTTCGGGACAGTCGCAGATTGCGGGCGACACCTGCAGTGGCCGACAGCTATCGATCACGACACCTGGACAACCGTGTCGTTCCCACACCGGCTCGTCTCGGTCGGTTGCCGCGATGGCGTACCGCGCCCACATCGACAAGCGGATTGCCTTGGTGGCCAGGCCTTTCAGCCTCTGGGTGCCGGTGTCGTGGTCGATTGAATCCGAAGTGATCTGTGCAATGCCGGTACCCCCCGTCGGCCCTTGAGAGTCTCCGCCGGCGGCGCTTTGCTCAAGTTGCCGCGCTCAGGCCAGGCTGCACAGTTGTGTGGTCATTTAGTCTGACAGTTCCCGGCCGTCTGAGTTTCTGACCACGACGCGTACCTCGAAGGTCTTCTCACCCGTGCCGGAGCAGTCCTTGCCCAGAACCCGGTTGAAGGTCTCCTGCAGGCCGGTGATGGTCGCCCACGACGAGCAGGATGTGCCGGACCAGTCGTCGCAGAACCTTTCCGACCAGGTGAACGTCGGAGCGACGAAGTCGGAGTGAACGGCCGTGTAGGTGTATTTGGCCTTGGCCGGTATGTAGCCTGGGCCGGTCATATACAGCGACAACGCGTCCGACAGCGATCCTGCCGCGGCGAGGATGTCCGAGGAGAAGGTGCTCACCTCGGTGTACACGCCCGGAAAGTTCGGCCGGGCGCAGCCGTTGCCCCAGCTGACTATGCCGACCTGAATCCACTGGCCGTACACATCGCGGCGAAACATGGGCCCGCCGGAGTCACCTTGACAGGTGTCCACCCCGCCTTGGGTGTAGCCAGCGCAGATCATGTCACTTCCGATCAGCCCCGGGTACGACTGCCTGCATGTCGCATCATCGACGAAAGGCACATCCGCCTTGCGCAGATAGCGTTGTTGGCCGCCGCCTTCGGCCGTGGCGCCCCAGCCGGCAACGGTGAAGGTGCCGCTGTTGTAGTAGCCGTTGCGGGCGATGTTGAGCGTGGGCAGGCTCACCGAGGCAGACAGTTTGATCAACGCCCAGTCCTTGCCGCTTTGGGCACTGGTGAACCCGGGCGCACGATGCACGAACACGGATTGGCGGATGATCCGATTCGGGTCTTGCAGGTCCACGACGCCGAGCGTGGCCGTGATGTTCGTCGTCGGCCCGGTCGCCCCCACGCAATGCGCCGCGGTCAGCACGATCTTCGAGGTCAATAACGCGCCGCCGCAACCCATCGACAGCCGCACCATCCACGGGAACTCTCCCTTTGCCGCCAGCGTGCCTCCGACGACCTGCGTGCCGGGATCGGCTGCCGCTGCGGGCATCGCCGTCACCATCAGGGTCAATCCCGTGATCGCTGTCGCGGCGACTCGCCTCATCATGTGCCAACGACGATTCATGGCATGACGCTAGAGTGCTGCCCTTATACATTTCAATCAGTCGATCATTTCTTTTCCTTGGCCGGCCGACCAACCTCAGACCGTGGGCTGCACACACTCGTGGTGCCGCATCGGCATATTCAGCGCGCGTGTATACGGGCGCGATGCGGTCACCTGGCCATCTGGGCTGGTACCCGAATTGCTTGCGGAATTGGCCGGTCAGTGGATCTGGCGGAAGAACACGTCACGTCCCAGGTGCTCCTATGTGGAACCGACCGGCTAGTGTGCCTTCGCCACCCTCAAGACCTGGCGGATCCTGCACAAGCTTTGCTGCTGCCCACACCGAGTCGGGCCGATCGCCCAAGCGATCCTCAGCCTCCAACACTTACCCTCGTCTTGATCACGGAGTCGCCAGTTTGGAAAGGCTCTGTGCAGTCGCTCGGACCCTCTGATGGCTCAGCCGAACCCCGAATTGGGTACCCGTCCTGGCCTGGCAGCCTGCGGAGTCAGGCTGCCAGGCTTGAGCTATTGGGTGAGCCACGCCCCGACAGCCTCGCCGGTCCGCTGGAGCCGTGCTGATGCGGCTACTTCTGGCACAGGGTCGCCCCGCCGGAGTGGTTCGCCACCTCCACGTCCCTTGCCAGTACCTGGTTGACCGCTTCGCCGTTCGCCGGGTTCTGGCCAGTGATGGACGCGGATATGCTGCCGCCGAACGATCCGGTGGTCAAACTGATCCCGGCTCCGGGCCGGCCCTCGCACTTCTCGGGCGACAGGATGGGGGCGAAGGTGGGGCCTGATCCTTGCGCCGAGCCGCCGAGGGTGATGGTGAGGGTTCCGCCGGTGAGGCCGGCAACTGTCGCGCAGCGCTGCGAGCCATCCACTTCGAGGCACACTTCGGCGCCGGAGACGGCCGGCACCGTCGCCGTGTAGCTGACACTGTCTGCGTGGGCATTCGGAGCGCTCGCGATGAGCAACCCGAATGCGCCGGCGAAGGCGGTGGCGGACAGTCGGATTGATCGGTTGAGGTTCATTTGACCTCCTCTGGTGGGGTGTGAACTGCCGCCTGATGTATCTACATGGATCACTTTTTCGTTACACACCGCAGGTGGCCCCTTACGGATCGAGTCCGCGATGGGCTCGGCGGGGGCTAGTGACGGGCCAGAATCAAACGGCAACGGCCAACACTGCGCCAATGGCTGCCGCCGAGCCCCTGGTTCAGGCTAGGAATCGGGCGGGAGCGCCGACGATCGGCAGGCGCAGGATGGCCGGGTTGACCGGGCTGGTGCGGATGGTGACGGGCAGGACGGATTGGTTGCCGGCGTAGGCAGCGTCGGATGCGGCGAGCACGAGTCTGATCCGGTGTCCGGCCGGCCAGCGTTGCGTGATGCCGGGGAGTTCAATGTGGACAGAGCGGGTCACGTCGGTGACGCGGACCGGGGAGATCAGCCGATGCCACAACGTGGTGGTGCCGTCCGGGGCGACGTCGTAAAGCTTGGCGAACAGGACCAGCTGGCCGGCCGGGCCAGTGCCTTGAGTCAGGATCGCGGCCGGGGAGTCCAGGCGGATGTCCAATGTGGGCACACCGACGGTGATCAGGTCTCTGGCGAGTGGCGGGCTGGTCCAGGCCGCGAAGGTCCCCGGGGCGTCGAACGGCACCGCCAGCGGGTCCGGGACCAGGCTGCCTTGTACGGCGGAGGTCTCCGAATAACTGGTGGGCACGCCGCCTGGCGCGTTGACATAAGACTGGCTGCCTGCGCGCACGGCGGCGTTCGAGGCGACCAGGTCTTCGTCGCCGGACAGATACAGTGGCTGCGCCCGCCCCACCGGGTACGCATCCTCGGCAGCGTATGCGGGCTGGGCGTCGCCTGAGTAGCTGACCCAATCGCGGAAGTAGGCGAACCCCGGGCCTGTGTCGACGGGCAGGTCCTTCAAATGGTGGTCGAACCACGCGAGAAAGCGGCGGCCGAGGTAGCTCGTGTGGAGCCCGTCGGGTGACATGTCCAACTCGCCAGGAGCGGGGGTGCCCCGGCTGTGCCCCCAGGATTGCCAGATCATCGCCACCGGCACACCACGCTCGGCGAGCCCTCGATATGTCGCTGCGGCCTCCTGGAGGTTGAACAGCGTGTCCGCCTGCCCTTGCACGAGCAGGGTCGGCGCGGCAATACGTGTGATGTACGAGGCGACCGAGGCGCGCCGGGCCAACGCCACTGTTTCCGGGGTGGGGTATCCGAGGACGTCGAGCTGGGCCTTGGCGGCGCAGGCCTCGTCGGTGAAGTTGGGGCAACCGACGAGACGGTTCGGGTCGTACTGAGCGCCGGTCACGCCGTCCATGACGCCTCGCGCGAAGAACAGCGAGGTCCACTCCTTCTTATGCACTCCCGGCGTGCCAGGCGTGTTGTTGGGGGCGAGCGAGTACGCCAGGTCGTGCCAGGTGATGATCGGAATCAACGCATCAATGCGCGGATCGATACCCGCCACGGCGAACTGGACCTGGCCGCCATACGACCCACCTATCATCCCAACTCGCGGGTCGCCGGACGAGTCTAGCCGCACCTGGTCAAGCCGCGTGCCATCAATGGCGGACCGGGTACCCGCCAAAAAATCGACCAATTGCCGGGCAGCCTTGCCGTCCCAGTCCGGATCGTCCAATGTGATCTTGCAGCCACTTCCACCGAACCCTAGGCCTGAATAGGACAGCACGATGTAGCCCTGCGCCACGAAGGCCCGGCCGATGGCTCGCTGGCTGCTGTCGTCTTTCGCCCCGGCGAACCCGTGGGTGGTGAGAATCGCCGGGGCGGGCGTGCCCGCAGCCGGCAGATAAAGGTCGGCCGCCACGTCACATCGGGTGTTGTCGTCCGGCCCGACCATCGTTTCGATGTGCAGGGTCGTCACGGTGTACCCGTCGGCATCGGTGGCGGCATGGGCTGGCGCGATCGTGCCGAGCAGGGCCGCAACGGCCGCGAGTGCTGCATACCGGGTTCTCATGGCCACACGTGGGTATCGTCAGCGGACTTTCAAACGTAACGGCCGGCAGCCTGGACAGCCTCATTCAAGCGGCTCTGTAACGTCTCGCCCGCCGCACCGATACACATCGCAGCGAGTGCCTGATCGGTTTCCACCTCTACGAAAGGGGTCCCGCGTGTCAACGAAGACGCGAGGCGCTCTCACCATTGCCATCAGCGCCGCATTGATGCTGGTACTAAGCATGACGTCCGGTGTGCAAGCGGCTGCCTCATCCTCGGTCGTGATCAAGAAGGTTGGCGGCCAGACGGTGAAGCGAGGCCAGGTGCCATCGCCCCTATCTGGCAATGTGACTGCGACCGGCACTGCCGTCCCGTCGTCCACGCCTCCCGCTCCTGCGCCGAAGCCGCTGGTCGCGGATGCTGGAGACAGCCCATTCGTGGCGCTGGGCGATCGCGCGGTGTTGCTTGGATCGGCCTTTGGCGGCAGTGCTCCCTACCGGTTCGCCTGGTCCACCAAGAACGGGACGTTGATCGGCGCGGACAACTCCAGCGCCGAGCTCGACACCACTGGGCTGTCGGCCGGCACGTACGAGGTATCCCTGACGGTGACTGATCAGGCGGGCGCCGGGGCGACGGATGTGGTACGGGTAGTCGTCTACCCATCCAGTGTGCGGACGCTCCTTGACGAGACGCGGACGGATCTCACCCCTGGCACGGTCGCGACGGGTGAGCGTCTGGAGTTTGGCTTTTCGGTGCCTTCTGGGACCCGCCGGCTCACCGTGGACCTGTCGTTCACCGTCGCGGTCAACGACTACGACCTCGAGGTGTATGACCCGGCCGGTGTCAAGGCGGCATCTTCGGGCCAAGGCGCAGGGGTAGCGGAACAGGCCGCTGTCGACAACCCCGTCTCAGGCGAGTGGAAAGCGGTGGCCGTCAAGTTCGCCACGGTCCCGCCGAGTGACGTGCATATGGTGGTGACCGGCGAGACCGGCACAGCTGACCCACGGCCACAGGTCCGCTCCGGCGGGCCCTACGCGTTCACGCCAGGGTCCGAGCAGCTGCTCACAGGCAGTGTCACGGGCGGCGCCGGGCCGGTTTCGACGGGCTGGGATCTGGACGGCGACGGGGTTTACGAACACTCCGGCCCGTCGGTGAAAGCCGATCTGCCCGACGGGCGGCATCTGGTGACGTTCAAGGCGACAGACGCGGCCGGGCTGGAGAGCAGGGAGACGACAAGCGTCTTGGTGGCCGGCGCCGACGTGATCGCCTCAAAGACCACGCCGATCACCGTGATCGGAGTGGCGGACACCGGGATCAACCCATATCACTTGGAATTCTCCGCGCAAACCTATCCGGACCCGGATGTGCTCGCGCTGACAAAAGGGTTCACTCGGCATCCGGGTGACTACATTCCTGGGTACCCGAAAGATGCGAAGCCTTTGAACATCACGCTCGGCCACGGTTACTACCCGGCGGCCGACACCAAGATTTGGCAAGGCAACACCACGATCCAGGCCGGTTCGATGTACTGGATTCCCGGGACGAAAATCGTTGGCGCCGTTGACGCGGGCGGCTCGACCGGAGCGACATCCGGCGACGATCCGCATCCGATCCTCGATGACAACGGGCACGGCTCGGGTTCGGCGTCGGTGTCGGCCGGCAATCGCTACGGGTACTGCCCGACGTGTCTGCTGGTGGTGGTTGAGGCTCTTGACGAATCGGTGGTGGCGAAGCTGCCGTGGGTTGACATCTCCACCAACTCCTTCGGCTACGTCGGTGGCGCACCGGTAGGTCCCGTGGTCAACGGCCAGGGGGCCACGCGGCTCGCGGCCGAGCGCGGCCAGACCACGCTCTTCGCCGCGGGCAATGGTGTTGGCAACGCCTTCGATGTGCCGGTGAGCACGTGGCACTCGGACCAGACTGGTCCTGATTGGAACATCACTGTCGGGGCGATCAGGCGGGACAACCAGCGGGCGATCGTCGGCGACGGGATCCCTGTGCACGTTTCCTCATGGGGAGACGGAAACCTGCCATCCGCGTGCCGCACCGGCACCGTGGGCCAATGCGCTTTTGGCGGCACGTCGGCCGCGACTCCATACACGGCAGGCGTTTTCGGCACCGTGCTCACCGAGGTGCGTGCCGCTATCGGAGACGGCGCGGCGGGCCAGAAGGCCGGACAGGTGGTCGCCGCGGGCATCACCAGGGACGAGAGCGTCTATCTGGCCGACGGGCGGCTCACCCGCGACGAGCTGCGTCAGGCCGTGCTCAAGAGCGCCGTTCCGCTGGGCGCGGGAAACACCGGCGCACCCTTCGCCTATCCGCTGACCGCCCCCTACACCGGCGAGCCCAACGTGCTCTTCGAGGGCTACGGAGCCGCAACCCCGCAGGCCGCGGAGCGTGCGGTCGACGTATTGCTCGGGCGGGCGCAGATGCCGGAGCGACCGTTCGAGGACGATTTCTTCGGCTATGACCGGGCGGTGCGCGACACCCTGTGGGGTGGCTTCGACCGTGACGGCGACGGCAAGACCGACTCCGAGGCCCTCGGCAACGGCCTGGGCCTGACGCTTGACAAGGTTGCCACTGTCGATGGCGCACTAGCGATGCTGCGCAAGGTCGCCGTGGCAAAGTCACCAGACACGCAACAGGCGCTGCAGCCCATGGGCGTCAACCAGTTGACGTACTGGTTGCACCGCCGGGTGGCGGCCGCTCCGGGCGTGACAGGCTGCGCCGCGACTGACAACGAGACCTATCTGGACCGCGGCGACACCAGCGGCGACCTGGAACCGTGCTTCGACAACCGCGCGACCTCGGTGGTGGCGGCGTACCGGCCGGTCGCCATCTTCGCCGGCGCCGACACACTGGACGCGCCGCTGGCCGCGGGTTCAAAAGTCAATGTCGAGGTGTACCTCGCGGGGGAGACCCCCGCACTGATCCGGCCCACAGCGGTTCTTGTGGCGACCGATCGCGAGATTGGTACCGGTGCGGGGATGTTGCAGCCTGTTGCCGGCAGTGGACCGGGTGGCACGGTCTGCGCCACGCTGGGCGCGGCGTGCTGGACGCGTTATGCCTTCTCGTTCTCCACCTCGCGTCATGCGTTCACCGGCGAGCAGCTGACTCTGCAATTCCAGTTGCTCGGCGCGCGGTCCTGGGCGTTCGGTTTCGAGGGTGCGCACGCGTCCCGGATGGCGATCGAGCCCGCTGCGCTACCACCGTCCGGATTGGACTTCGGGGCCTCGATCAGCTCGCCGGCGCAAGGCTCGACCGTGTCGGAGGGCGAGACGGTGATCGCCGGCGGTTCGTACGCGTTCCCGGATCTCGGCAGCGACCCCACCGGCGCGGGTGACCATCCGAGCACCAGGAGGGTCGAAGTGTCCATTGACGACGCTTCGTTCAGCACGCCGGTCGAAGCGGTCCTCGACAGCGACTGGCACACCTGGCAGGCGAATCTCGGCAAGCTGTCGCCCGGTGCGCACACCGTGTATGCGCGGGCGCGTATGGACACGACCACGTCGGCGGTGACCACGAGTTCGTTCACCGTCGAGCCGAACGCGGTCGTGCAATGGCAGATCGTCACTCGCAACGACAAGGCCGACCCGGCCGGATGGCGCCCCGCAACCGGCCTAGCCGACTGGACGTTCCAGTTCGCGGCCGGCGACTACGGCAAAGGTTCGAAAACGATACTCGTCCGGCTGGTGGAGCGCCGGATCGAAACGGCGCGCGACACGGTGACCGCCAGGTTCCGCTGACCTGCATGGGGCTCGTGACGAACCGCCGTTACGAGCCCCTCTCAGTACGTTGCCTTACCGATCCAGGCGGTCAGGTCGGCCGGGAAGTCAATGTCTGCCGGGTCGGCGATGTCGTCGCACGGCACGGCTGTCACCAGCTGAGGGTGCTCGTGAAGGAACGCGCGGGCTCCGGAGTCGCCGGTCGCTGACTGGGAGATGGCACGGAAGTGCGCTCTATCGAAGAGGATCGGGTGGCCGCGTTCGCCGCGGTAGGTCGCTACGGCAACGGTTGCGTCCTGGTCGTGTGCTGAGATGACCCGGCGCACCGCCTCTGGCGTGATCCCAGGCTGGTCGACGAGTAGTACGACAACGGCCGAGGTCTCGGGAGACAGTGCTGCGAGCCCCGCTCGGAGCGAGGAAGCCATGCCGGTGGCCCACTCTCCATTGTGGACCTTAATACAGCCCTCAAGTGAAGGAACGTCGGCCGCGCCGAGGACTACGTACACCGGGTCGCAGCCGCCGAGGACGAGGGTTTGGGCTGCGTGCTCGACGAGGAGGCCTCCCCGAAACGGCAGGAGTGCCTTGGGCCGGCCGCCAAGTCGGCGACCGGCTCCCGCAGCGAGCAACAGCCCGGCGACCAAGTTTCAGCCACCTGCCCGCAAGCGTTTGACGGCAAGGGAAACCGGCTCGCCGTAGGACGGGTCGGCGGCGAGGCGTTCGCGCTCGGGTTCGGTCATCACCCGGTACAACGCTCCAGCTTGGACGAAGTCGTCGTCCTCGGCGTGGCGTACGGGAGCATGGGATTCTGTCTCGCCCGAGACCGGGATTCCAAAAGCGAGCGGAGCGGAAGTCTGGGTGGGCCCGCCGAAGCTGTTCGGCTCGTAGTTGTTTGCCGCGCCTCGGTTTCCGTCGAAGCGCATCGCGCCGTCACGGCCGTAATTCGCGGCTTCAAAAGAGCGTGGGGCACTGGGTGTGGTTGACGCCGAGACGGTACCGGTGGGTGGTGCGTGGCTTCGGGGGAAAGCGAGAAGAAGTCCCACACGTTGTCCGGCGACGGCATCCCGGTACCAGGATTCGGTGGTCAAGAAGGTCATGCGGCGCACGTTAGGCAGGGCGAATCGACGGGGTCAAGGGTTTCCGGCGAGCGCGAGGGCAAGAAACAGGTCCACCCGGGAGTCGAGTTTTCCCAGGTCACGGCCGGTCAGTTGTTCGATCCGCTGAATTCTGTAGCGCAGGGTGTTCACATGTACGTGTAAAACTTCAGCGCATTTTGTCCAGGATCCGGAGTAGGCGAGGAAGGCCCGCAGCGTCGGCACCAGGTCCGCGCGATGCACACGGTCGTATTCGAGCAGCGGGCCGAGCAGCCGATCGCGGAAGGCGCGCCGCACCCCGTCGGGCACTGCGGCCAACAGCATGACGTGTGAGGTCAACTCGTCCTCGCCGATGATGGTCACGCACTCGCGGCTCATCCCAGCCATTGCGCACGCATGGCGTGCCTCGTCTAGCGCACCGCGCAAACCTGGGGCGCCCGTTGCTGTCCCGCTGACGCCGATCCTAAGTGGACTGTTGGCGAGCGCCGGAGCGAGGTTGACCGCCTGATCAATCGCCTGGCGCACCTGCTCCGGATCCCCGGCAACGATGGCGAATGCGGTCTGATCGAGCACCGCCACCGCAGCGGGAAGCCGGCCGAGAAGGTCTTCCAGAACCGGGCGAGCCAGGCCGCCGGCGAGCTGTGCCGCGACCACCACGAGAGTGCCGTCGGCCGGCAGCCCGGTGTGCTTGAGCTGGTAGGCGAGCTCGGTGGGATCGGCATCTGCGGTGATCATCTGGACGAGGTCGCACGCCGCAGCTCGCCTGGCTTGACGAGTGCTGTCCAGTCGCCGGTGCTCCGCCTCGACCAGCGCCGTCAGCTCCCGGGCGAGCTGGTGGTGCTGAGGCTCCCACTGCGTGACATCGCTGTCGCAGATCAGCAGCCAATTCACCACGCGCGGCTGGGTGGGATCACCAGCGCTGAGCACCGACATCGCTTGTGCGGGAAGGGGATATGGGATCCGCTTGCCGGACAGGTAATGCCGCAACGCTTGCGCCTTAACGTCTTCGGGCAGAGGTGGGGCATTCGCGGCGACCTCCTGGCCGGTCGGCGAGATGACCCAGCAACGCATCGACAACTGCTGGCGGACCAGATCCAGCACCGCGGCGAGGCCGTCGCCCTCGGCGGCCACCGAAGCCGAGACGAGGTGCCGGTGGCGGCCCAGGAAGTCGGTGACGTCATCGGCACGAACGGGCGAGAGGCGGCGCACAACCTCCTCTGTGACCGTGGCGAAAGCGATGTCGGCCGGTACGCGCAACAGGGGCAGCCCGCGTCCGTGGCAAGCGGTTCGGAGGTCGTCGGGGATCTCCCCGGAGCTGCCGTCGCCCGCGGCGAGGGCACAGACTCCCGCGTCGGCGAGCGCCTTGACGAACAAGGCCGAGTCGTCCGGCGAGCGCCGCCAAATCATGCCGGTGAGGACCAGCTCGCCACCGTGGAGGTACCGGCTCGGATCGGGCAGGTCGGTGGTCATCACCGACTGGATCGGGCGATCGAGCTCAGGCTCGCCGCTGAGCAGCTCGAGCTTGAGATCTGGCAGGTCAAGCAGGGTTCTCAAGCGCATTCCAAGCACCTCCCTTCGGTGCGGCGGGCAAGCGGTGACCGCCAGGTTAGCCCTTTCTTACCCATCGCCCAAGCCTTGGTGAAACCTCCAAATCGACCCGTGAAGCAGGCGTGAACTTTCGTCGTTCGCGACCCTAGGCCCGTCAACTGATCGATTGCTCTACTGAGGGCCACTGCTGATCACCCCTCTGGGAGGACAAGTGGACCGCTTCCACTCACTGTCGCACGAAGAGGCGATTGCCCAGCTCATGACGTGCTGCGCTGCCCGCCATTGGGCGGTGCAGGTGTCCGGTTTTCGCCCCTACGCCGATGAGGCTGCGCTGGTGAACGCGGGCACGAAGCTTGCCGATCAGCTGGACTGGCGGGATGTGCTGGACGCCCTGTCGGCCCATCCGCGCATCGGGGAGCGCACTTCCCCTTCGCAAGGCAGGGATGCGCTCTGGTCGCAGCAGGAGCAGGCGGGTGTCTCGACCGACTTCCGTGAAGCACTCATCGAGGGAAATATCGCTTATGAGCGTCGGTTCGGGCACATATTTCTGATCTGCGCCACCGGGCGGTCCGGCGAAGATACGCTCGCCGAGCTCGCCAAGCGGCTCGAGAACGACATCTCGGCCGAGCGAGTCGTGGTCCGGCAGGAGCTCTCCAAGATCGTCGGGCTACGACTGCGGAAGCTGGTGGCATCATGACCATCTCGACGCACGTGCTCGACAGCACGACCGGGCGGCCTGCGGCCGGGGTGGGGGTAAAGCTCGAGGCCGGTGGCGCGGTCGTGGCCGCCCAAACCGATGGCGACGGCCGGATCGCCGCACTGCCGACACCTGGCGAAGGCGTCTACCGCTTGGTCTTCGACCTCGATGGCCGCTCCGGTTTCTACCCGGAGGTTGTCATCACTTTCCGGGTAAGCGATCCCGCCGCGCACTATCACGTGCCGCTGCTGCTGAGCCCATTCGCCTATTCGACCTACCGAGGGAGCTGAAAGCCATGGGCATCAAGCTCGGAGCCAATCGATACGGCAAGGCCGAGAACCATGTGGTCGTGGTCCGCAGGTATCCCGATCGGCATGAGATCAAAGACCTCAACGTGAGTGTGGCTCTATCCGGGGACATGGCCGAGACTCACCTCTCCGGCGGTAACTCCAAAGTGCTGCCGACCGACACCCAGAAGAACACGGTCTTCGCCTTTGCCCGCAAGCACGGCGTCGGTGAGATCGAGGAATTCGGGATCCTGCTGGCCCGTCACTTTGTGGAGAGCCAGCCATCAGTGCACACCGCTCGCATCGCCATCGAGGAGTATGCCTGGGATCGGATTCCATTGCCCAGCAACGAGCTTGGCGCGGGTGTGGCTCACTCCTTCCTGCGCTCGGGCACCGCGGCGGTCCGGACGGCGGTCATCCACTTCGACGGAACGCATGCCTACGTCATCTCCGGAATCAAGGATCTGGTCGTGCTCAACTCGACCGGCTCGGAGTTCTGGGGCTTCATCAAGGACGAGCTGACCACCCTGAACGAGGCGCACGACCGGATCCTCTCGACGGCGGTCACCGCTCGCTGGCGGCATGCGGACACCGATCAAAATCCACATCGGACAGACTGGGCCAACTCGTTCGGCGAAGCGAGCCGTCATCTGCTGGAGGCCTTCGCCGACACGCACAGCCTTTCCCTGCAACAAACCCTTTATGCCATGGGTACCAGGGTGCTCGATCGCCGGCCGGAGCTGTGTGAAGTGCGGCTGGCCCTTCCCAACAAGCATCACTTCGTCGTCGACCTCACGCCCTTTGGGCTGGACAACGCCAACGAGGTCTTCTACGCCGCGGATCGGCCCTACGGCCTGATCGAGGGTGACGTGCTTCGCGATGACGCGCCGGACGCCGGCCCGGCCTGGGAGTGACGATGGACTTTCTTCGACCCGAGACGTGGCGGGAAGCCTTGGCCCTCAAGGCCGAGCGGCCCGATGCGGTGCCCATCGCCGGTGGCACCGACGTGATGGTGGAGCTCAACTTCGACCATCGCCGTCCTGCTGCCCTGCTTGACCTGACGTGCATCTCGTCATTGACGCAATGGGATCGCCAGGCGAACCACATCCGCATCGGCGCGACGGTTCCCTACACCCGGCTCATCGCCGAGCTCGGTGATGAGTTGCCGGGTCTGGCCATGGCATCGCGGACGGTGGGCTCGCCGCAGATCCGCAATCGCGGCACGGTCGCTGGCAATCTGGGCGCGGCTTCACCCGCCGGTGACACTCACCCGATCCTGCTGGCCGTTGGTGCGGTCGTTGAGGTGGAGTCGGTGCGGGGGACCAGGCTGATCCCGGCCACGGAGTTCTATCTCGGCGTGAAGCGAAACGCGCTGGAGCCCGATGAGCTCATCCGCGCAGTGCACGTGCCCGTTAACAAAGGCCCGCAACAGTTCTCGAAGATCGGCACTCGCAACGCGATGGTGATTGCGGTCTGCTCGTTCGGCCTCGCCATCGACGTGGCGAAGCGGACGGTCGGAGCCGGAGTCGGCTCGGCCGCCCCGACACCCCGCCGGGCGCTTGCTGCCGAAGACTTTGCGGCCCAGGCGTTGCCGTGGGATAGCCGCGATCCGATCCCGGCTGAGGTCGCCACGCGCTTCGGAGAGCTCGCGGCGCAGGCTGCATCACCCATCGACGACGTACGGGGCAGCGCCGCGTACCGGCGTCACGCCCTGTCCGTGATGGCCCGCCGCACTCTGGGCTGGGCCTGGAAGGAGTACCAATGCGCCTCAAGCTGACCATCAACGGCGAAAGCCGGGATGCCGACGACGTGTGGCCGGGTGAGAGCCTGCTCTACGTGCTGCGCGACCGGCTCGGCTTGCGGGCGCAAAGAACGCCTGCGAGCAGGGCGAATGTGGGTCGTGCACGGTCTACCTGGACGGTGTTCCGGTCTGCTCCTGCCTGGTCGCGGCGGGACAGGCCATCGACCGAGATGTCGTCACGGTGGAAGGACTGGCTGAGGGCGACAAGCTCGATCCGGTGCAGGAGTGCTTCGTCGAAGCGGGTGCCGTCCAATGTGGATTCTGTACGCCGGGTCTGATTGTGGCGGCGCATGACTTGGTCACGCGATGTCCCAAGCCCTCCGACGGGGAGATCCGGGAGGCGCTGGCGGGGAATCTATGCCGGTGCACCGGATACGAGAAGATTCTCGACGCGGTTCGGATGGCGTCGGAGCGCAAGGCGGCCGTCGCATGACCACCATCTTCGAAAATTGCGCCATTGCGACCGTGTCCGGAGCCGAGCACGACCGCGGCTACCTCGTCGTGGAGGGCGAGGCCATCTCGGCCGTGGGGGCAGGCGTCGCGCCGCGCGTTGAAGGAGCGTCCTATGTGGACGGCACTGGCTGCCTTGCCACGCCGGGTCTGATCAACACGCACCATCACCTGTACCAGTGGGTGACCCGAGGGCTGGCACAAGACGAGACGCTGTTCGGCTGGCTGGTGGCGCTCTATCCGATCTGGGCGCGCATTGACGCACAGACCGTGCACGCCGCGGCAGGGGCCGGGCTGGGCTGGCTGGCCCGAACCGGGTGCACCACTTCGGCCGACCACCACTACGTCTTCCCGAGACACGGCGGCGATCTGCTCGCCGCCGAGATCGAGGCGGCTCGCACCATCGGGGTCCGGTTCCACCCCACCCGCGGGTCGATGGACCGGGGCAAGTCCGATGGTGGCCTCCCGCCGGAGTCGGTGGTGGAGGACCGCGACACCATCCTTGCCGCGTGTGAGGACGCGATCGCGAAATACCATGACCCGGCACCGAATTCGATGCTCCGGATTGGACTCGCGCCGTGCTCGCCCTTCTCGGTGAGCTCGGAGCTGATGACCGAGTCGGCGGCGCTGGCTCGCCGTCACGGGGTGCGGCTGCACACCCATCTGGCGGAGACGCTGGACGAGGAGGAGTTCTGCCTCGCCACGCACGGCTGCACGCCGGCGGAGTACGCCGATTCGCTGGGCTGGCTCGGGGACGACGTCTGGCTCGCGCATTGCGTGCACCTGTCGGACTCCGCGATCAAGCGGTTCGCTGAAACCGGTACCGGGACGGCGCACTGCCCCAGCTCCAACGCCCGGCTCGGCGCGGGTCTGGCTCCGATCAAGGCGCTGCTGGATGCCGGTGCCCCGGTCGGGCTCGGTGTGGACGGCGCGGCGTCGCAAGAGGCAGGGATGATGGTGGAGGAACTGCGGCAGGCGATGTACGTGTCGCGGCTGCGCGCCGGCACCGCCGAATCCAAGGTCGCGCTCAACGCTCGCGACGCGCTCTACCTCGGCACGATGGGCGGTGCCCGCAACCTCGGCCGGCAGAACGAGATCGGCTCGCTTGAGCCCGGAAAACTCGCCGACATCGCACTGTGGCGATTGGATGGACTCGGGCACGCCGACATCGCCGATCCCGTTGCCGCACTGGTCTTCGGCCCACCCGCACCACTGAAACTGCTGATGGTGGGCGGCAAGCCGGTGGTGGTTGACGACACACTGGTCAACGCCGACGAGCGAGCGCTGGCAAGCGCCGCCCGTGCGGCGAACCGCAAACTGGTGGAGGCGGCGTCATGAGGCCTGTTCGGGAGCTCACGTCATCGAACCGCAGCGGCGTCGGGGACAGCCCGATCCGCCCGGACGGTCCGCTGAAGGTGAAGGGCGAGTTTGCCTACTCGTCGGATCTGTGGATTGACGGCATGCTGTGGGGCGCAACGCTTCGCAGCCCTCACCCGAGGGCGCGGATCACCGGGATCAACATCGGAGCCGCGCTGGCGATGCCGGGTGTTTACGCGGTGCTGACCCACGCCGACGTGCCCGGTCACAAGTTCTACGGGCTTGACCATCGCGATCAGCCGGTGCTCGCCATCGACCAGGTGCGCTATCAGGGCGAGCCCGTGGCGCTGGTCGCCGCCGACCACCCCGAGACTGCCCTGCGTGCGCTCAAGAAGATCGAGATCTCCTACGAAGTGTTGGCGCCTATCTTCGACGCTCGTTCGGCCCTCTTCGATCCGGCTTCGGAGCACGTGCATCCCGGTACCAATCTGGTCCGGCACCAACCGGTCCGGGTGGGGGATCCGGATGACCCTGCGGTGAGAGCACAGTGTGCGGTCATCGTCGCGCGCGACTACGAGGTGGGCATTCAGGATCAGGCGTTCCTCGGCCCGGAGTCGGGGCTGGCGATCCCATCCGAGGACGGCGGAATCGAGCTCTTCGTTGCCACGCAATGGATACACAACGACCTCGCGCAGATCGGGCCGTGCCTCGGCTTGCCGGACGACAAGATTCGCATGACACTCGCCGGTGTCGGCGGGGCGTTCGGTGGCCGCGAAGACCTCTCGATGCAGATCCATGTGGCGATGCTGGCGCTGCACACCGGCAAGCCCGTGAAGATCGTGTACAACCGTGAGGAGTCCTTCTTCGGGCACGTGCACCGGCATCCGGCCGTGATGCGTTATGAGCACGGCGCTTCGGCCGACGGCAAACTCGTCTTCGCGAAGGCTGAGATCATTCTCGATGGCGGCGGCTACACCTCGACTACCCCGAACGTGGTGGGCAACGCGGCCTCGCTCGGTGTTGGGCCGTACGAGATCCCGCACATCAAGATTGACGCCTATGGCGCGTACACCAACAACCCGCCCTGCGGCGCGATGCGAGGCTTCGGCGCGGTCCAGGCCTGCTTCGCCTACGAGTCGCAAATGGATGCTGTCGCCGCCGAGCTGGGCATGGACCCGTTGCGGTTCCGTCAGATCAACGCGGTTTCGGAGGGCTCGAAGCTCGCCACCGGGCAGGTGCTCGACTCGCCGGTGCCGCTCGCGGAAATGCTCGACGATCTGGCAGCGATGCCGTTGCCTGCCAACGAGGATTTCGATCTGCGCCGGATGCCGGGCGGGGTCTCGAACACCACCCACGGCGAGGGTGTGCGCAGAGGCGTCGGCTATGGCGTCGGAATCAAGAACATTTGCTTCTCCGAGGGGTACGACGACTATTCCACCGCGCGCGTGCGGCTTGAGATGATCGGGGGAGAACCAGCCGCGCTCGTGCACACGGCTGCTGCCGAGGTCGGTCAAGGGCTTGTCACGCTCAAGGCGCAGATCGCCCGGACCGAGCTGGGCATCGAGCGGGTGACCATCGCTCCCGCCGACAACCAGGTCGGCAACGCAGGCTCCAGCTCGGCATCGCGTCAGTCCTACATGACCGGCGGTGCGGTCAAGGTCGCCTGCGAGGCGGTGCGGCAACGGGTCATCGAACTTGCCGGCGCACCTTCGGATTCGCGTCTGATAGGCGGGAAGCTGATGACTGCGCTCGGGGAAGTCGTGACAGGACTGGCCGAAATCCTTGGTGACACGGTGATTGAGGAGACCCGCGAGTACCACCACCGCCCGACCACGGGCATGGATCCCGTTACCGGCCAAGGTAACTCACACACCCAGCTGGCCGTCTGCGTGCACCGGGCGGTGGTCGACGTGGATGTGGAGCTGGGCCTGGTGAAGGTCGTCGAACTCGCCGCTGTGCAGGACGTTGGGAAGATCCTCAACCTGCAGTCACTGGAAGGCCAGATCCACGGCGGCACAGCCCAGGGACTCGGTCTCGCGGTGATGGAGGAAATCCAGGTAACCAACGGCAAGGTGCGCAATCCCTCCTTCACCGACTATCTCATCCCGACCATCCTCGACATGCCGCCAATGCGGATGAAGATCCTCGAAAACGCCGATCCGCATGCCCCATACGGGCTGCGCGGAGCGGGTGAGCCGCCCACGCTGTCGTCGACACCGGCGATCGTGGCGGCAATCCGGAACGCCACCGGGCTGCCACTCATGCGGGTCCCGGTACGTCCGGAGCACCTCACCAACACCTGACTCCATAGCGCACAACAACCGGACCGGGGCTTGACTCCCGCTCGCCCGGTCGGTCGACCCATCCCTTTTCCGAAAGTGGGAGCACCGATGACAACGACCCTTCTGGCACCACCACCACCACCACCACCACCGGTAGCCAAACCCCCGGCTCCGCAGAGCAGGCTCGACAGGTTCTTCCACATCACCAAGCGCGGCAGCACTACCGGGCGCGAGGTGCGCGGCGGGCTGACGACCTTCGTCGCGATGGCCTACATCGTCCTGCTCAACCCGCTGATCCTGGCCGGGGCGGCCGATGTGACCGGGGCGAAGTTGTCCTTCGTCCAACTCACCACGATGACCGCACTATCGGCGTGCGTGACGACCATCCTGATGGGTGTCGTGGGCAAGGCCCCGCTTGCTCTGGCGGCCGGGCTTGGTGTCAACGCCGTGGTGGCGTACCAGATCGCTCCGCAGGTCACCTGGGCCCAGGCGATGGGTCTGGTGGTGCTGGAAGGAGTCGCCATCGTCCTGCTCGCCGCGAGCGGGGTCCGTGAAGCGATCATGAATGCCATCCCGATGCCGCTCAAGCACGCGATCGGTGTCGGCATCGGCATGTTCATCGCACTGATCGGGCTGGTCGATGCCGGGTTCGTGAGCCGTATCCCGGACGCGGTCGGCACGGTCGTGCCGGTCACCCTCGGCGCGGGTGGGCACCTGGCCGGCTGGCCGATCCTGGTCTTCGCGGTCGGCGTGATCACGATGATCGCGCTTTACAGCCGGAAGGTCCCCGGTGCGATCCTCATCAGCATCGTTGTCGCGACTCTGCTCGCGATGGCGATCGAGACGATCGTCCACCCGAAGGGCTGGGGGCTGATCACGCCGGAGCTGCCGTCTTCGCCATTGGCGTTGCCTGATTTCGCGCTCTTCGGCCAGATCGACTTGTTCGGCGCATTCGGCAAGATCGGTGCCATCACCCTCGGCGTCTTCCTCTTCACCCTTGTCCTGTCGGGCTTCTTCGACGCGATGGGCACCATTCTCGGCGTCTCCAACGATGCCGGGCTGGTCGACAAGAACGGCAAGATGCCCGGCATGGGCCGGGTGCTCATGGTCGACGGCGTGGGCGCGGCGTTCGGTGGTGTGACGTCGAGTTCGGCCAACACGGTCTTCGTCGAGTCCGCTGCGGGCGTCGGCGAGGGGGCTCGGACCGGACTGTCCAGTGTGGTCACCGGCGGCATGTTCGGTGCGTTGATGTTCCTCGCGCCGCTGGCCGCGGTGGTCCCGCAGCAGGCGGCTGCGCCGGCCTTGGTGCTGGTCGGGGCGCTGATGGCGAGTCAGGCCCGGCACATCGACTGGAGCGACCTTGAGTTCTCGATTCCGGCCTTCCTCACCATTGTGCTCATGCCGTTCACCTACTCCATCACCAACGGGGTCGGGGCGGGTGTCATCGCGTTCGTGGTGATCAAGGCGGCCCGTGGCAAGTGGCGCGAGCCCGGAATCCTCATGTGGCTGGTCGCGCTGATCTTCGCCGGTTACTTCGGCATCAACGGCATTCGAGCATTGGTGGGCTGAGCCATGCGCTTCGGTTGGGCGGCAACGGAAAGGCTGGAGGGCTGAGTCATGCGTGAGGTCTCGAGCGAGCTGGCGGCGTGGATCCGCGAGGGCAGATCCTTCGCCCTGGCGAGCGTCGTCACGGTGTGCGGCTCGGCGCCGCGGGAGCCGGGTGCGGTGCTGGCGGTGGACGCGGATGGCGTTGCCGTGGGCAGTGTTTCCGGCGGCTGCGTCGAGGGTGCCGCCTACGAGCTGTGCCGTCAGGTGCTCGAGACCGGCGAGCCGGTGCTGCAGGAGTTCGGCTACAGCGACGACGACGCCTTCGCCGTCGGATTGACCTGCGGCGGCCGGATCGAGCTCTTCGTGCAGCGAATCGATCCCATCGTCGGTGCCGCACTGTCCGCTGTGGACGCAGGTGAACCTGTTGCCCTGGCTCGGGATCTACGTTCGGGCCGTGCACTCATCGTCACCGCTGCAGGGGTGCGCGGCACGCTGGGCAATCCGCGGCGGGATCACGTCGTGGTCGCCGACGCGCGGGCCATGCTCGAGGCCGGCCGGACCGGTCGTCTCACCTGTATCGGCGGTCGTGAGGTGGACATCTTCATCGAGACCTACGCACCGCCGCCGCGGCTGCTGGTCTTCGGGGCGATCGACTTCGCTGCGGCCCTGGTACGGGTAGGAAAGTTCCTCGGCTACCGGGTCACCGTCTGCGACGCTCGGCCGGTTTTCGCCACCAAGCAGCGCTTCCCCGAGGCGGACGAGGTAGTCGTCCAGTGGCCGCACCGCTACCTGAAGTCGACCGAGGTGGACGGCCGGACCGCGATCTGCGTGCTCACCCACGACCTCAAGTTCGACGTGCCTCTGTTGAAGCAGGCGCTGCGGCTGCCGGTCGGTTACGTCGGAGCGATGGGCTCGCGGCGCACCCACCAGCAACGGCTGGAGGCTCTACGCGAAGCCGGGGTGACCCCGGTGGAGCTGGCTCGTTTGCGTTCCCCGATCGGGCTCGCCCTCGGCGGGCGTACCCCCGAGGAGACGGCGATTTCCATCGCTGCCGAGCTCGTCGCCGTACGCAACGGCGGCACCGCTAACCCACTGTCGATGTTGGAAGGACCGATCCATGGCTCTGATGTTCTTAAACGGCGGCGCAATGCGCGGCGGCCCGCTACACCACTTGCTGCATGACGCGCCTCTCGTGGGAGAGGTGCGGACGGCGCCGCGGTATCGCTTCTACTCGGTGGGCGATCGCTTCCCGGCGCTCGAAGAGGTGCGCAGCGGTGGGGTCGCGGTGCTGGGCGAGGTCTACGACCTGCCCATGGAGGTATTGCGGGACTCGCTGCTACCGGCCGAACCACCCGAATTGGAGCTCGGGGTAATCGAGCTCGCCGATGGGAGACCGAGCCTGGCAATGGTCCTGCGCCAGGAGTTTTCCGTGCACACCGAGTTGAAGGACATCAGCACCAGCGCCGATTGGAAGTCCTACCGTGATCAGATTTGATGTGAACTGCTCGATCCTCTTTACCGAGCTGCCATTGCTGGAGCGGCCCGCCGCGGCCAGATCAGCCGGATTCGATGCGGTGGAGTTCTGGTGGCCGTTTGCCGAAGCCGTGCCTCCCGACTCCGAAGTGGATGCTTTTGTTGCCGCGCTTGACGACGCGGGGGTGCAGCTCGTTGGGCTCAACTTCGCCGCCGGAGACATGCCCGGTGGCGATCGGGGACTGTTGTCCCTGCCTGACAGGTCGGACGAGTTCCGCGACAACATCGACGTGACCGTCGGCATTGCGCAACGCACTGGCTGCCGGGCGCTGAATGCCTTGTACGGCAACGGCCCGGAAAGCGACCTCGCACTGGAGAATTTGGCTCTGGCCGCGGATGCGGCCGCCAGGATTGATGCGGTGGTGCTCGTCGAGGCGCTCAACTCCTTTGAGAGCCCGCGCTATCCGCTGACATCGACGGCCGACGCGATGAGGGTCATCGAGGCGGTAGGACGCCCGAATGTGCGTTACCTCGCTGACCTCTACCACCTCGCCCGGATGGGCGAGGACCTGCCGTGGCTGATCGCGCGGCATACCAAGGACTTCGGGCATGTCCAGATCGCCGACCTGCCCGGGCGTAACCAGCCCGGGATGGGAACGCTCGACTTTCCCAGCGTTTTCCGGCTGCTGGACGAATACGGCTACGACGGCTGGATCGGGCTCGAATACAAGCCAATGGGCGCAAGCGTGGACAGCTTCCACTGGATCAAGGAGGAAAACCAATGACGACAATAGGTTTCATCGGGCTGGGCATCATGGGCGCGCCGATGGCGGGCCACCTGGTCAAGGCCGGGCACAAGGTCACGGGCTACGACGTGGTCCCAGCGGGGCTGGAGAAGCTCGCTGCGGCGGGTGGACAGCCTGCGGGCAGCATCGCGGCAGCGGTCAACAATGCCGAGGTCGTCATCACCATGCTCCCGAACCACCCGCAGGTGGAAGCGGTCGTGCTGGGCGAAGACGGCGTCCTGGCGCACGCCAAGCCCGGCACCCTGCTCATCGACATGAGCTCGATTCGGCCGGAGACCTCGATCGCCGTTGCGCAGGCGGCAGCCGCGCGCGGTGTCCGGGTCCTGGACGCGCCGGTCTCCGGTGGCGAGGCCGGGGCCATCGAGGCGGTGCTCTCCATCATGGCCGGTGGCGAGGCCGACGACTTCGCGGAGGCGTTGCCGCTCTTCGAGTTCCTGGGCAAGACCATCGTGCATGTCGGCCCGCACGGCGCCGGCCAGGTGGTCAAGGCGGCCAATCAGCTTCTCGTCGCGGGCATCATCGTGCTCAACGCCGAGGCCCTGGTGCTCATGGAAGCGTCCGGAGTGGACGGTCGCAAGGGACTGTCAGTACTTAACGGCGGCCTTGCGGGTAGCACGGTACTCACCAGAAAAATCGAGAACTTCGTGAACCGTGACTACACCCCGGGATTCCGGATCGACCTGCACGACAAGGACATGGGCATCGCCCTGGCCGCGGCGCGCACCGCCGGGGTCGGCCTGCCCCTCACCGGCGCGGTCAGCCAGCTGGTCGCCTCGGCCAAGGCGGCCGGACGCGGTGGGCAGGACCACTCGGCGCTGCTCGGACTCCTGGAAGACCTCAATGGAAAGGCTGCAGCCTGATGCCGAAGATGCCCGTGATGAATGCCGTCGTCGAGGTGCTTAAGTCGGAGGGGGTTGACATCGCGTTCGGCTGCCCCGGCGCGGCGATCCTCCCGCTCTACAAGGCGATGGAAGAGGTGGGCGGCATCGAGCACCTGATCGTCCGGCATGAGGAGGGTGGCACCCACATGGCCGATGGGTGGGCTCGCACCACCGGCAAAGTGGGTGTCGCGATTGGAACGTCGGGTCCGGCCGGTACCAACATGATTACCGGTCTTTACACGGCAATCGCCGACTCGATCCCGATGATTGTGATCACCGGTCAGGCCGCCACCAGCAAGCTGCACCAGGAGGCGTTCCAGGCGGTCGACATCGTCGAGATCGCCAAGCCGGTGACCAAGTGGGCGGTGCAGGCCAAGGAGGCTGCGCAACTGCCGTGGATTTTCCG
>DPJL01000100.1:25076-25327 GCA_003543035.1 Micromonosporaceae bacterium
GATCGCGCGTTCCGGCCGTCCCGGACCGGTGCTGATCGATCTGCCGATCGACGTGCAAAGGCAGACCATCGAATGGGATCCCTCGATCGATGCGCCGCTGCCGGTCGCGACGGTGGAGCCGCACCCGCCGCGGGTGGAGCGTGCACTGGACATGTTGCTCGCCGCCGAGCGCCCGCTGATCCTTGCCGGTGGTGGCGTGATTCTCGCGGAGGCCTCAGAGGTGCTGAAGGAGCTCGCCGAGCTGCTCAACG
>DPJL01000189.1:0-3690 GCA_003543035.1 Micromonosporaceae bacterium
ACCGCGAGGAGGTGGTGCGCCGCACCGTCGAGGAGTTCGGCAGCCTGGACATTTTGATCAACAACACCGGGATCAACCCGACCTACGGGCCGCTTGCCGACGCCGACCTCGGTGCGGTCCGCAAGGTGTTCGACACGAATGTGGTCGCGGCGCTCGGCTTCGTGCAGCTTGCGTTGAAGGCGTGGATGGCTTCGCACGGCGGGAACGTGATCAACGTCTCGTCGGTCGGCGGCCTGCGGTCAACCGGCGCGCTCGGCGTCTATGGCGCGAGCAAGGCGGCGCTGATCCGGCTCACCGAGGAGCTGGCCTGGCAGCTCGGGCCGAAGGTGCGGGTCAACGCGGTCGCGCCGGCCACCGTGCGGACCAAGTTCGCCGAGGCGCTCTACGTCGGCCGGGAGGATGCGGCCGCGTCCATGTACCCGATGAAGCGTCTCGGGGAGTCGGAGGACGTGGCGAAGCTGGTCGCGTTCCTGGTGTCCGACGATGCCTCGTGGATCACCGGCGAGACGGTGCGCATCGACGGCGGCCTGCTCGCCACGGGCCAGCTTGGCTAGCGGTAAGGCCGTGTAGTTAAGCTCGATGGCCGTGTGTCAAGCGGGTGTGGGCTGGCTGTCTCCCCGGATGTGCGACATGCCTCCCTGGATGTGGAACATGACTACGCGAACGTGGGACACGCGCGGGCGGAACCCCGGCACCGGCGTGTCCTACGTTCAGACAGCCATGTCCTGCACTCAGGGAGCCATGTCCTGCACTTGCGCGACAGCACGACGTCATCTACCGAGGCGTGGTCATCGTCGCCGCCATCCTCACCTGGCTCCGCAGATGAGAGGCACCTCAGGATGAGCGGGCGAAGGCAAGACCCCTCGCTGCCAGTTCCTCGTCAAGGATCCGGATCGCTTTGGGTCCCACGCCATGGATGCTGAGCAGCGCCGCAGACGTCACACTCGTCAACTGCTCGTACCGCGTGTAGCCGTTCAGAGCCAGCTCGCGACGAGCGACCTTACCGATCCCCGGCGGAAACTCCGTCGGCTCCGCGGCATCTTGAGTTGACATCTCGGCCCTTCCTGGTTGCCAGCCCGATGACCTTGGACCACATCGAGCCTAGTACGGCAGCAGTACTTGTTGATCTAGTCATGTTGTTGCTGCTTGGAGTCGTAGTCGGGTGCGGTGGTGGAACCATTTCGCTCGTGCTTGGTGGCGTCGTCGCCACCAGACCCATCGCAGGTGGTGGGTTTCGGGCTGGAGGCGGCGGATGGTGAGGTTGAACAGGCGTTTGATCTCGGCGACGGTGAGCGCGATCAGGCCGGGATCCTCAGGCGGCTGCTCGTCGGGCCTGGTGGGCAGGATCGGGGCTGGCGTATGGGTTTTCGCCGCAGCGGCGGTGACCGCGCAGACCGCGAGTGCGGCCATGACCAGCACGGTGTGGCGCAGCAGGGCGGTGTAGTGGCGGACCTGAGAGTGGTCGAGTCCGAAGTGGTCTTTGCCGAACTCGAACCCTTCCTCTACTGGCCACCGCAGACAGGCGACCCGCACAAGGGACATCAATGTGGCCGGTCGGCCCGGTGGCACGTAGCAGTAGTGGTAGGCCAACTCGCCGGTATCGCGGTGTTTGCGGATGAGCAGGGAATGATGCGGGCTGGCGGTGGCCACCCACGCCCACGAGTAGATCCGGCCCCCTTTAGACCCTGCGACCGCGAGGATCTGCCACCGTTTCGTGTTCGTCAATTCCCGGGTGACCAGCGCGTCGACGCGGACCTTTCGCCCGTGGGGCAGGGTGAGATGGAAGGCGGCACCTACCCGCAGCACGTACCCGACCTGGTGGCCTTCCAGATGCTCGCGTAACTCACCGCTGCGGCCGTAGACCTCATCGCCGGCGCACCACGGCGCCATGACACCCTCGGCGATCGCATCCGCGGTGATATCGACCGCCAACTGGGGCTTGGTCTTGAACACAACATCGGCAGGGATACCCAGCGCAGCACGCCGGGTCTGGTCGTCGAGCTGCTCGACCGGAACATAAATCCGAGCCCCGACCAAGGCGTGTCCACCCGTGGTGGCGTAGGAGCAGTGGACCGTGTTCACCCCGTTGGCGACTCGTCCAGCACACCCCATGTACTGGCGTTTCACCCCAGCCGTGGCGCTTCCTTGCTTCTGCTGCCCGGTCTCGTCCAGTGCCGCCACCGCCAACCCACTCCCAGCGGCGGGTGTCAGATGTTCCACCACGAATCGACGAACAACAGCCATCGCGGCATCGGTGTCCCACACCGAGCGGTTGAGCAGCCGCTGCATCCGATCCGGCGTCGCATCCCCAGCATGCTCGGCGATCGTCCAGGCGTTCTTCCGCGGCAGATCACTCATCAACCCCGTGATGTACTTGCCGGCCTGCCGAAACGGCTCCACCCGGCCAAAACACGAACCCAGCCGCCCGTGCAGCTCCGCGAGTTTCTCACCAGCCAGCTCACCCTCTACGATGACGGCAGCGGCCGCCTCAAGATCATCGTGCGTCACAACTCGATGATCATGAAGGCGGCCGCCCCCGTTACACCGTCACCAACCAAGATCACGATCTACCACTGCCGTACTAGAGTCTTGGATAAACCAGTCAGCTACGATGACCGGTCGAGGGGGATCGCCCATGCCCACGCGCGGACGTCGACCGGTGGTCGCAGGGCTTGCCGTCGCATGGTTGATGGCGACGGTTCAGGCATGTGATGGCGGCGGACCGGAGAGTACGACCGGGCCGTCGACGAGCGCACTGGTTCCTGAGGGTGTGTTCGCTTACCAGGAGCCCGGCAGGTTTACCGTCATGCGAGACGGGAATAAGATCAGTTCGGTCAAGCTGGCTTCCGAGGCGACCTACTCCTCGGACAGCGACTGGTCCTCCGACGGGTCGCGGGTCGCCATCGTCGACGGCGTCTCGTTGATCTCGATCAGCACGGTTGATGGTGCGGTTACGACAACCCAGTGCAGGTGCACCGATGTCGCTGTTCTTGACGACGAGATCTTGACTGTCAGCAACCATGCCGCGCTCGGCCTGGATGCCTACGATCCGGTCACGTTGTCGAAGCGGCAGTCCATCTGGCGCCCGAACATACCGGCGGAGTCGAAGATCGACCGGGTGGACGGCGCGGGTGATCTGGCCGTGGTCTTCGCGATCAATAGTAAGGGCGCGTCCATCTCCCTGTCCGACATCTACGTCGCGTCCAGAACCGACGGAGCACAGGTCCGGCACGTCGGCGACACCACCAGGCTCGGCACCGTTGTCGACTCCGCCTATACCCCGAACGGCCCTAACGGCACACCGGTGTTCGCCTACGCCACCTGGTTTCACGCCAGCTCGTGCGTGGGTTCAGCGGCCGTAGCGTGGTTTGACCCGACATCGGCGGTGCAGCAGACGGTCACCGATGCCAGCCACCTGCTCTCAGCAAGCGGTTCCAGACCGAGTGCAGGCGACTTCAGCGTCTCCTGGGACAACCTCTGGTGGAGCCCAGACGGCCGACTCCGGGCGACGGGTGCGACGTGGACCTGCCCTCAGCCGCCGCAGCCCGGGAGCTCCCGAGAGATGGTTGTCGGTCATAGCCAATGGATCCTCGATGAGAACACCTGGAAGCAGAGTGACCGCGACCGCCTGGCGAGCCGGCGACACCTCACCCGAAACGTGATTCTCGAGTTTGGTGTCGGTCCAGATGG
>DPJL01000189.1:3920-5183 GCA_003543035.1 Micromonosporaceae bacterium
CTCAACGTGATTCTCGAGTTGGGTGTCGGTCCAGATGGGACTCCTGCCGGTAAGGCCCTCGACCTTGTCATGAACGGCGCCCGCACGAGGTTGTCCGACGATGTGGTGCACCTCGTGACGCCGCGCGCACCGATCGATCCAGAGCTGTCCGCGGCCCCCGTCTGGCAGCAGTTCGCGCCGATGGTGTGGCTTGCCGAGGACGAGCGGAACCTGCCGTATTCCGCGGACGCGTTCATCGCCAACTCCGAGCTCATGTGGTCGGCCACGCCGTGCCCCAGCCCTCTCCTGGCCGCAGCCGGCGAGGTGGACGCGAACAAGCTGAAGTCGGGCGGATACATCGCCCACGAGCAACTCGATGGTTGCAGCAGGAACGGCCGAGAATGGCGTACCAACCAGCCGTCGCGCCCGAAGAACTACGACAGCATGGGGTTCTACCTCAACCTGCGTGACAGCGAGTACAAAGGCGTAGGTTCGTCCGCGCCGGTTTACGTCCAGTTCAAGGACAAGGAGTACGTCATCTACTGGCTCCCCTACGCCTACAACGATGCGCCAGCCGAGGACTGGGATCACGAAGGGGATTGGGAACGCATCGGAGTGCAGCTCAATCAGCACAACCAACCCACCGGTGTCGTGTTCTGGGGACATGACCACCACTGCGTAGTTCCGTGGTCGACGGCGGCCAAGGAGGGGGACCGGCCCGTCGTGTTCTCCGCCAAAGGAACGCACGCGTCCTACCCGAAGGTCGGCACGTACCGCTTCAACTTCGTCGACCACACCAATGAGGGGACACGGTGGGAGACCTGGCGTCAGCTCAAACTTGTTGAGCGCGAACCATGGTGGGGTTATGCGGGCGGCTGGGGAGATGTCGGCCGGTGGACGAACCAGACCGGTCCCGCCGGACCTTACCCCGAGCGGGACGTCAGCGCGGTCAAGACAACCGAACCCTGCCAGTTCCGGTAACACGCCTCGGCGAGTCGCCAGTTGCAGCACCCGAGTGGCCGCCACCTCCAGCGCGTGAGTTGCCTTCCGGGCAAGGGAATCTGCTCGCACACTGCTGGAACGACTGACCGATCCGACCTGCAGCTATGCCGCGACACGCCGATTTGTGAATGTGACAACTTCCGGCACCCATGGTTCTGATCCAGATGATCAACTAGGCCTTCGCCGACGAGGAACCTGACCGCCTCGCTCATCATCATCTTGGGATTGGCGCTGTAGAGCTGCAGCGAGCGGGGGTGCTCGTCCTTCCCGAACTTGATCATT
>DPJL01000242.1:0-412 GCA_003543035.1 Micromonosporaceae bacterium
GCCGGGCACTGCTCTCCAAAAAGTGACGCGCGCTGGTAGCGTCGCGGTCCGTGCACCCCGAGGAAAAGCCGCCGCCTGAGCAGATCGACACCCAGTTCGCTCAGATTGTTCAACAGTCATATGGGCCTTCCGTGCCGCAGTGGCAGCTTCCCGGGTACCCCCAAATGGCTCCGAAACCCCCGCGGCGCTGGGGTCGCTGGATTGCCCTTGGCGTCGCTGTGGTCGTGGTCATGTGCCTCGGCGCGACGGCGCTGACCGTGGTGGCCCTGCCGATTCTGTTGCGCGACAACGCCGGCACTCAAGCGTCCTCAAGCACCTCGCCCAAGCCGTCGCCCGCCCGCAGCCCGAAGGACGGCGATGCGTTGTCCGTGCGTCAAGCCTGGGTGCTGGAGAAGGTGCGTGAAGTGCTGGA
>DPJL01000242.1:762-6623 GCA_003543035.1 Micromonosporaceae bacterium
GCCCAATGGACCGATGAGCCTCAGCAGGCTCGCGATTGGTCCAACGATAAGTGGGCCATCGACATCACCAGCTCTGCCTGCTTCGTGAAGCCCGTGTGCGCCAATGCGGGCGCCGGTGCCAAGACGGAGTGGCGGGTCAAAGGAGCGATCGCGACTTTGGTCAGCTGGACGCCGGACACCGAAATCCATCCGTGGCAGGCGAGTGAGCTCGTCGCGCGGGCCGGGGAACGCACCATCGTGGCCACCACCAAGCCGTATGCCTCCAGGTTGCCCTCACTCGTGGCGGAGGCGGAGAAGGCTGCGGTGATCGCGGATCGATTCGCCCGGGACGGCAAGACTCCCGCGCGGTACGTCGTCTACTACGCGGCAACACCGGAGTGGAAGCAGTGGTTCGGCTGGACCCCGCCGGACTGGTCCGGGGGAGTGGCGATCGACGTCAGCGATGACCGCTATGAGCTGGTCCTCAACGCCGACTATCTGCATCCGAGTGCGGTCGACGACCTGTTGCGGCACGAGCTGACCCACGCCTCCTCGCTGCCCGGCCGTTACACCAACAGCCGTGCCCTGTGGTGGTTGATCGAGGGCATCGCCGAGCTGGCCGAGATGGAGGGGTCGCCCGCGTCATCCCATCCCGGCGCGTCCGAGATCGCCAAGCTGATCGCCAACGGCACAGTCACCAGCCTCGATGTGCCACCACCGACAAGCTCGGCAGAGGAAGAGATCGTGGCCGCTCGATACGGCGTGGCATTCCTAGGCGTGCGTTGCATTTCCGAGCGCTTTGGCGAGGAGAAGCTGGTGCAGTTCTTCCATCGGGTGGTGCACGACGGCATCGCCCTTTCGGTGGCCGCACCGCAAATCCTCCAGATGGAGTGGCAGCCGCTGAACTCGGAGTGCTTCGGCTACGTCAGGGAGACCGCAGGGTGATCTTGAAGAACACTCGCAATTGTCACTTCTGTCCCGGTACCTTACTCATATGGTCACAGGACAACACGAAGCGCGCCTCGGGGAAGTCAAGTTCCTCACGGTGGCAGAAGTGGCGACGCTGATGCGCGTGTCCAAGATGACGGTCTATCGGCTTGTGCACTCCGGCGAGCTGACCGCGGTGCGGGTGGGACGGTCGTTCCGAGTGCCGGAACAAGCCGTGCAGGAATACCTTCGAGCGGCCTTCGAAGCAGCCTGACACCGACCGGCTGCGGCTGCGGCCCGGTTATGTGCCAGGAACGCACACTGCCCGGCCCGCAGTCTTGCCGGACCGGCGTCAGGAGGAGGTGGAACCTCCGCTACCCTGGACAGGTTAAGTTCCACCACCCGTCAATCGAGAGGGCTGCCGTATGGGCTCCGTGGTCAAGAAGCGCCGCAAGCGCATGGCTAAGAAGAAGCACCGCAAGCTGCTGCGCAAGACCCGCGTCCAGCGTCGTCGTCTCGGTAAGTAATCCCGCCGGGGGTGCGTTATGCCCACAGTGAGCGCACCCAGGGTTGTGGTGGTCACCGGCGTCAGCCGCTTCCTCGGTGCGCACATAGCGTCCCAGATCGCCGCCGACCCCAAGGTTGAGCGAGTGATCGGACTCGATCGCATCGATCCCCCTTCGCAATATGCCGACTTGCTCAAGGGCGTAGAGCTGCGCAAGGTCGACCTGACCAAGACCACTGGCAACACCCTGGCAAAGCTGCGCGCGGAAGCCGTCGTCCATCTCGCCGTCGTGTCCTCACCGGACCCCACGGCAGGCGGCCGGGCGGCGATGAAAGAGCAGAACGTCATCGGCACCATGCATTTGCTGGCGGGCTGTCAGCAGACGCCGACGTTGAAACGCCTCGTAGTTCGGTCGTCCACGGCTGCCTATGGAGCGTCCTTTCGCGACCCCGCGGTGTTCACCGAGGACACCGAAGCGCGGGATGTGCCCAGAGGTGGCTACGGCCGCGACATCCTCGACATCGAGGGCTATGTGCGGGGGTTCCGGCGACGGCGCTCGGACGTCACGGCCACCGTGCTGAGGTTCGCGCCCTTCGTTGGGCCGACCGCGGAAACGGTGCTGCTGCGCTACTTTGCCCAGCAGGTGGTGCCTACGGTGCTCGGTCGTGACCCGCGACTGCAGTTCGTGCACGTGGAGGACGCCTTGGAGATCCTGCGACGGTCCGTTGTGGAGGATCATCCGGGTACCTTCAACGTGGCTGGAGCGGGCGTAATCACGCTGGCCCAAGCGATCCGGCGGGCGGGGCGAATAGCGTTGCCCGTCGTCGAGCCGCTACTGCAGGCGGCCACCAGGCTGGGTGGCGTGTCACTGGACCAGGTCGACCTCTTTGTGCACGGTCGCGTCGTCGACACCACCAGCCTTACCAAGGAGTTCGGCTTCGTGCCCCGCTCGACCGCGGTCGCCTTCGACGATTTCATCAAGTCGCATCAGAACGGGGCGCTGCTCACCCCGGACAGGATCGACTCCTTCCTCGACATGATCAAGTCGGTGCGTGGCCGTGGCTGACACCAACGACCAATGGGATGCGAAGGTCGCCTCCGGTCTCGCCTTCCTCAGACGGCGGCTGGTCGGCGAATACGAGGTCGACGACTTCGGCTTCGACGCCGACCTCACCGACCACCTCTTCCATCCCGTGCTGCGCCAGGTTTACAAGCACTGGTTCCGCACCGAGGTTTTCGGCACCGAACATCTACCCGAGGAAAACGCGGCGCTGGTGGTGGCCAACCACTCCGGCACGATCGCGCTGGACGCGCTCATGCTCTGCCTCGCGGTCCACGACGAGACCCCCGCAAACCGCTATCTGCGCCTGCTCGCCGCTGACCTGGTCTTCCGGCTGCCGATGGTCTCCGAGCTGGCCCGCAAGTCGGGCGCCACGCTGGCCTGCAACCCGGACGTTGACCGGCTGCTGCACGAGGGGCATCTGGTGGGAGTCTTCCCGGAGGGCTTCAAGGGTGTCGGCAAGCACTACTCCGATCGGTACAAGCTGCAGCGCTTCGGCCGCGCCGGATTTGTTTCGGTGGCACTTCGCAACCAGACCCCGATCATCCCGGCTGCGATCGTCGGCGCGGAAGAGACCTATCCGATGCTCGGCAACATCAAGCCGCTCGCCCGCTTGATCGGCACGCCCTACTTCCCAATCACGCCAACGTTTCCGTGGCTGGGGCCGGCGGGTTTGGTACCACTGCCGAGCAAATGGATGATCCGGTTCGGTGAGCCCATCGACACCACGCCCTACGCCGATCAGGCAGACGATCCGGCGGTCGTGTTCAACCTCGCCGATCAGGTGCGCGAGACGATCCAGGGCATGCTGCACGAGCTGTTGAAGCAGCGCCCCGATCCCTTCCAGGACTAGGGCGCTGCTTCAATATTCGATGTTCGGTTAGAGGATTCCTGCCAGCCAGCTCTGAACCACCGGAATCTCTACGCGCTGGTAGCCGCCGAGGTAGCGGCAGTTCTGCGTGTAGCCGTAGCTGGTGACTGCCACCAGGTACCCGTTGAGGAAGACCGGGCCGCCGGAGTCACCAAAGCAGGTGCCACCGCCGTCGCGGACGTCATTGGGGTTGCCGTTCATCTGCAGGATCTGCGGCGTGAGCTTCTGACCCGGGGACGTGGTGTACCGGCGGATCAGGGGGTAGCTCATCGGCTGAGGCTGCTGCGGGCCCGACTCGGGCTTGCGCACCTCGGTGCCATAACCGACCAGTTCAAAGGTGGTGCTGTTGAGCAGCGGCTGCGCGAACTGGTCGAGATAGTTCGTGCCTGCCAGGGTGGCCGGCGTGATACCCACGACCGGCTGGTCCAACACCACGACACCGACGTCGTTCCAGTTGTCGAGGTCGGTGAAGTTGGAGTACTGCGGGTGGGTGATCGCGGTGCCGGCGCGATGCCCGGCGGCCGTGATCTCCGCGGAGGTGAAGCCCGCAGCCGGGTTGGCCGCGACCGGGAAGCCGCTCGGCGGCTGCTCGGCGATGACCGTGTTGAAGGTGACCAGCGTCTTGCCCACGGTGCCATCAGTGCAGTGAGCCGCCGTAATCAGGACAGTTGGGGTGACAAGCGTTGCCGAGCAACGGAAACGCCCTGTCCCGCCGTAGAAGAGGATCAGGCCGACATTTGGATGTCCCTCGCCGTCGGGCACGCCGCCGGTAATGGCAGCGGCCGGCGCGGCGACGCCGACCAGGACGAACAGCGAGAGCAGAGCCCCCGCGAGGGTGCGACGAATTGCTTTCATGTCATTGAAGCGAGGGCGCGTGACTTTCTGTCACGGCTTGGTTAGCGTGCGCAGATCCAGGACGTGCCAGGCCAGGGTTTCGTTGTCGCCGGTGGACCACCAGAGCACCGGGCCCCGGCTGGCAACCTGACTGATGTTCCTGGCGATCGTGATCGACCTGCGCTCCTCGAGATCGAAAAGCGCTAGTCTGCCGTCCGCGTGGGAGTAAACCTCGTACCGGTCGAGCAGCGCGACGTCCACAATGGACGCCGCCACGCTCCCACTGGCCGTCCGCAATCGCAGACTGCCATCGGGTTTGAGCAGCTCGATGACGGTGGAGGACTGGGTGGAGCCGATGATCAGAGCGCGGCACCAGACCGGGGAGCAGGCCATCAACTCGTTAGCCTGCACGCCGACCACGGTCCGCTCGTCGGTCTCCAGGTTGCGCAGCTCGACCGGCCCGTCCTCGCCGAGGTTGACGGTGCTCAGCCAGGGCCAACCGGCGAAGGAAAAGGCGCCTTCGCGCGTCTCGACCTTCACCTTGCCGCCGGCCAATGGCACCGTGCGGATCTCGGTCTGGGGTGTCGCTGTGCGAGCAGCGGCGAGCCAGCTCACCTCGCCGTCGTGGATGACCACATCATCGCGCTTGTCGAAGAGCGCGACATCCCCGGTGTCCGCGGTAACCAATCGGGGCGCGCCGGCCTCGGAATCGATTGCCCACACCCGGGTTTCGGCCTGGCCGTCCGGTGTGGTGGTGAGCTCCAGCCAGACCACGGACTTGCCGTCGGTGGCGAAGCCGGCAAACTCGGGCGTCTGGGCCTTTGGCAGTTTGCGCAGCTCACGCTCGCCTGACGGAGTGATGAGCAAGAGCCGGACCGAGCCGCCGGAGGCGTCAGCCGTCCCCAGCGATCGTTTGGCGTCCACAAAGAACAGGGGCGAATAGGGAGCCCCGTCGGACACCTTCTCCTTGACCGGCTCGGGTTTGGCCCCCGGAAACGCCTGCTCGAGCGTGAGCTCGGCGGAGGTAGGAGCCGGCCGCGCGGCAGGTTTGGTCATCAGCATCGCGCCGGCCGCGCCCAGGGCCACGCAGAGCGCGAAAACACTGGTGAGCTTCACGGTCAACGGGTGACGGTGTCTTCCGTTCAAAATCGGCGCCTTCGTCTATTCAGCAGGATGCCGCCGGCCACGGCTCCGGCGACGACACTCGCGCCGAGCGCAACCGGGACCGCGACTTTGGCCGCCTTGCGGCCGGTGCGAAAGTCACGGATCTCCCAGCCCTTTTCCTTTGCGGTACGGCGCAGCGCGCTGTCGGGGTTGACGGCGACCGCGCGGCCTACCGTGCTCAACATCGGCACGTCATTGACCGAATCGCTGTACGCGGCGCATTTAGCCAGGTCCAGGCCCTCGGCCGCGGCGAGCGCCCGGATCGCGGTGGCCTTGTGCGGGCCGTGCATCATGTCGCCGACCAGCCGGCCGGTGTAGTGCCCATCGCGGATCTGGGCCACCGTGCCCAATGCACCGGTCAGCCCTAGCCGCGTCGCGATCACCGAGCCGAGCTCGACCGGAGCCGCGGTCACCAGCCACACCCGCTCGCCGGCGGCCAGATGCAGGTCGGCCAGGGCGCGGGTGCCCGACCAGATCTTGTCGGCCATCAGCTCATCGAAGATCTCTTCGCTGAGCCGGGC
>DPJL01000242.1:6955-8397 GCA_003543035.1 Micromonosporaceae bacterium
AAACGCAACTGGCGCAACGCAAATCGAGCAAGATCGCCAGTGGTGAAGTATTTCCGCGAGGCGAGCCCACGCGCGAAGTAGTAGATCGAGGCGCCCTGCATCATCGTGTTGTCGACATCGAAGAAGGCGGCGGCATGGGGCTGAGCGGGCACCATCATCGCGGCTTCCAGCTCTGCCGCTGCCCAGCCCGCTGTCTCTGCCATCCGTCCCTCCTCATTCAGGAGTAGAGCCTAATAGGTCCGGACATGACTGAAGGGACGGCGTCTGCCGTCCCTTCAGTATGGATTTTGGTGATCGATCAGCCGCCCAGCAGACCGCCGAGGATCCGGCCCAGCTCGCTGAGCAGGCCATCGTCTTGCTTTTTCTCCGCCGGGTTGGCGGCCGTCGCCGCTGGGCCGCTGCCCTGCGGGATGTCCGTCGGCTTGGCCCCGGTCTGGCCAGGTGTGGCCTGCTGCACACTCGTCTGCGTGCCCTGACCCTGCACCTTGCCCTGAGTAGCGATGGCGCAACCACCCAGCACCGGGCCGAGAATGTCGGTCCCAGTTGCCTTTGCGCCACAAGCCAACGCTGAGCGAGCCGCCACGGACCGCTGCTCCACCTTGGTGAGCAGCGCCAACGACTCGGTCACCTGCTGCCGGCCGGTGTTGGTGCTCAGGTCGAGCATCTGCGCCACCAGCATCCGCTGACCGGAGACAAACGCGTCGATCGCGTCGAGCGCGGTCGTGTCGTGCTGCTCCATCGCCGAGCCGACAAGCATCCGGATACCTTGCTGCGTCTCGGCATCCATATCCCTGAGCGCCGCGACGAATCCTGCGTCGTTGGCCCGCACCGCGTGAGCCTCTTGCAACCGGGTCCGGGCAAAGTCGAGATACAGCTGACCTCGGGTGAGATCGGAACCGGCGAGCGCCAGCTGTGCCCGCTCGGTGGACCGCTTCATCCCGTAAAGCGCGTCACCGGGCATCGCCTCACCACTGGCCACAGAGACGCCGGAGAGCGCCAACGTGCCGGCGGCAATGCCCACAACGATTGCTCCACGCGCCCGCGGGCGGGCACTCGGCTTGGCAATCATCCGCCGCAGACTCTCGCGCGGCTGTGGTGATGCGGTGACGCCGATCCCATCGCGCTCAGCCGCGGCGATCAACTGCGCACGCAGATCACGGCGGAACGTGGGATCGGGCGCGGCTGAAAGCTCCATCGCCTTCAGCTGCTGCCCAGTAATAACCAGCTCGGCTAGCTCCTCGTCGAGACGGAAGCGGGCATGGTGACGGCGGCCGCCGTTGGCCTCGTCCAGAAGCTGGGCGAAGCGCTCGGCGCGCGCACGATCGAACAAGGACGCGTTCACCGCGAGCACCCCCCTTGGTACTTGGTCGAGAAATCGGCTCGCACTCGAACAAACGCGAAATGGGCACTAGTGGTTACGGCTTTTGTCACGGCTGAAAGCC
>DPJL01000242.1:8575-41456 GCA_003543035.1 Micromonosporaceae bacterium
ACCGAGAACCCTTGCAGGAAGCGCAAAACGATGCACTCCTGCTGCTCCGGGTTGAGCTGTTTCACCGCTGTCAATAAGGCGACATTCGTGATGTGGTCCACCACGGCCGTCTCCGGGCTGCCCTCGGGACCCCGATCCTCCCGATCGGCGTCGAGCACGTCGCCGGTGGTGACCTCCAACCTGTACCGGCCGGATTTGAAGTGATCGGCGACCAGGTTGCGCGCGATTGTGACCAGCCATGCCCCCAGGTCGCGTCCCTGCCAGGTGAAGCTGCTGATCCGCTTGAGCGCGCGCAGGAAGGTGTCCGAGGTCAGATCCTCAGCGAGCGGGCGGTTGCCGACGCGGAAGTAGATGAACCGGAACACGGTGTCGACGTAGCGGTCGTAGATGAGACCGAAGGCCTCGGTGTCGCCCTGCTGTGCCCGCTCGACCAGAGTCCACACCTCGTGTGCGGGGTCAGTTCGGTCAGGGCGGTCGGGGAAGCCAGTCGGCCCATTACGCCCTGTTCCGTCACCCCCCGTACCGGTCTCAGCCTCCTCCGGGATGACGGGCAGGACGGTAGTGGGTGACTCGGCAAGTGGCCCCGTTTGTGTGGGCATGGCCGGACGGCCGTTGACGCGCCCGCCGACCGGCGGGGGTGCGTGCCGCGTCGACGCGTCGTTAAGTTGCCTGGTCCGGATGCGCTGGGTGGTCGGCGTGCGATCGCTCTCGCCTCGTACCGCGGTCGCGAACATCTCGTTGAACAGGGCGCGAAGAGTGCTCACCCCGATGGCGCCTCGATACACCTCATCGCCATGGAAGACCGCTGCACTCATTCCGCCACCTCCACATGCCCCGCCATACCGGCCTTGTCCACCATAAGGCGACAAAAGCCTTGGCGGTACCGCTTCGGACTTATATCTGGCACAAAGGTCTCCTCCGGACGAGAGGTACAGCTAGTACGAGACTACGACAAACCATCGCACCCATGGTTCATCTGGTGGCCTTTCCGCAGGGGCCAAGTGTTGCTGCGTGCGGTTTTGGGGCGTCGCACACCGTGTGCGGCATAGAGCGCTCCGTGTGCCAAATTCACGCACGCTCACTCGCGCGGGTGACCGGAGCGGCCAATAGACTCCGGGCGTGAACTTCGCAACGCTCCTGCGGGACCACGCGATTGCCGAGCCCGGGCGAGTCGCACTCCGTAGCCGGCAAAGCGCTTGGACCTGGACAGACCTTGACGCGCTCGTGGATCGCGCCGCGGCCGGCCTGCTAGCAACAGGTGTTTCCAAAGTTGCCATCGCCCTGCCCAACGACCTGAACTTCGTGGTGGCACTGCTGGCCGCGGCCCGGGCCGGTCTGGTGGCGGTGCCGGTCAACCCCGGCTTCACCGGTCGAGAGTTGCGGCATGTGCTCGACGATTCCGGTGCTGAGCTGCTCATCAGCAATCTCGACCCGGCTTCGCTGGAAGGTTTGCGGGTCCTGCCCAGGGCGCCGGAAGCCACTCCTACGGGGCGTTTTCCCGAGGTGAGCGATGACGACGTGGCCGTCCTGCTCTATACCTCCGGCACTGAGGGCAAGCCCAAGGGCGCGATGCTGACCCACCGGGCGCTCATCGCCAACCATCGGCAGCTGGCCGAGATCGAGCCACCGGTGATGAGCGCCGAAGACGTGGTGCTGCTCGCCTTGCCGCTCTTTCACGCCTACGGCTTGAACACCGGTCTAGGGGCAGTGCTTTGGTACGGCGCTTGCGGTGTGCTCGAGGCCGAGTTCGATCCGCTTGGCACCGCCGGGCTCATTGCCCTGCACCGGATCACGGTTGCGGTGGGCGTGCCCCCGATGTACTTGGCGTGGAACGCCTTGCCGAATGCGGCGGAGCTGTTGCGGACGCTGCGGCTCGCGGTATGTGGGGCAGCCGCGTTGGAGCCGGCGGCCGCGGCGCAGTTCACCGCCATCACCGGGATCACCGTCCACATTGGATATGGGCTCACCGAGACCGCTCCGGTGGTCACGTCAACGGTGGCCAGCGCTGCGGTGAAGCCCGGCTCGATCGGGCGGCCCATCCCGGGCGTGGAAGTCAAGCTCATCAACGCTTACGGGATCGCGGTAGACGACGATCCAAGCTTCACCGAGGAGGATCCGGGGGAGATTGTCGTCCGCGGGGAGAACCTCTTCCTCGGGTACTGGCCGGATCGGCGAGGCGGGCCGGATGCCGAGGGCTGGTGGCCGACCGGCGACGTGGCCTATGCGGATGCCGACGGAGATCTCTTCATCGTCGATCGGATCGGCGAGCTGATCCTCGTGAGCGGATTCAACGTGTACCCGGCCGAGGTGGAACAAGTCCTGGTGGCGCATCCGGCCGTGGCCGAGGCCGCCGTGCTTGGAGCGCCGCATCCGCAGACCGGGCACACCGTACACGCCTTCGTGATCACCAGCGGCTCGGTCACCGAGGCGGAGTTGGCCGCGCACTGTTCGGCCAACCTCGCCAGGTTCAAGTGCCCGACGCACATCGAATTCGTCACCGAGCTGCCGCATTCGGCGACGGGCAAGGTGCGCAAAACATTGCTGCGAGACGAGGCATGACCAGAATCACTCTCTACACCCGGCCGGGCTGCCACCTGTGTGACGTGGCGGTTGCCGCGCTCGAAGAGATCGGTGAGCCGTTCGAGGAAGTCGACATCACCACCGATGCGGCACTCGAAATCGAGTACGGCGAACGCATTCCGGTGATCATGTTGGACGGCAAGGAGCACGGCTACTGGCGGGTCGAAAAACAGCGGCTGCTCAGGGATATCGGCCGCGCGGCGCCAAGAGGAAGGGAGACGGCCTGACGTCGGCGACGGACCCGGCGGTCCCTGAGGCGAGGCGACGCGGCCCGGCATTGCTGTAAGTAGCCTTGCACGCATGCACTTGGTGTGGGACTGGAATGGCACCCTCCTCAACGACCTCGACGTCGTGGTGTCGGCGACGAACGCGGCTTTCGTCAAGGCCGGGGGTTCGGCGATCACCGCGGAGCATCACCGGCGCAGATTCCGCCGCCCGATCAGCGACTTCTACGCCGAAGCGCTGGGCCGCGAGCTCACCGGGGGCGAGTTCGAGCTGCTCGACGAGACCTTCCATCAGAGCTACCGGGACGGTCTGGCCACGGTCGAGCTGACCCCGGATGCTCGTGCGGCTATCGCGGCTTGGCCTGGTACACAATCACTGTTGTCAATGTGGTTTCACGAAGAGCTGGTGCCGATGGTGGATCACTTCCAGCTGACATTCACGAGGATCGACGGTTTCCGCAAAGAATTCGGCGCGGGGACCTTCAAGGCCGATCACCTCAAGCGGCATCTCGAAGCGCTGGGTGTGAGCGGGCCGCAAGCGGTCCTCATCGGGGACTCGGTGGACGACGCACATGCGGCTGCCGCGGTTAGCGCTCATTGCGTTCTCTACAGCGGTGGTTTCACCCACGAGGAGAGCCTGCTGACCTGTGGTGTCCCGGTAGAGCACACGCTTGAGGGTGCGGTCCGGCGTGCCTTATGCACCTTTTGAGGTGTTTAGCGCAATACTGGCTCGGCAGCGCTCATCCGTGGCCTTTTGCGCGACGGCGAGAATGAAGGGCACGTGTGCCGCGGGGGCATAGCTCGCCGATCTCGCGGGCCACGGATGGGTGCCAAATCTTTGATCGGTTGAAGATGCGGTCCAAGATCGCGATTTGTGCACCCGTTCACAAGCGCCTACTCTGTTACCTGCTCCGTTAGCACAGCGGTAAAAGCGCATGTGAACGGGGTGTCCATTTCGTAAGCCAGCTCGGCACGGAGTCAAATGAGTCAGCAGCGCACCGGAGGAGAATCCGGCCCTAACGGCCGTGCTGTCGTTGTCGGTTTTAACGGGAATGAGTCGGTTTTCCCCGACCTCCCGGAGGCGACAGTGGCGCGGCTGCCGGAATATCTGCGTGCTCTTCATCACCTTGCCGACACCGGCCATGACACTGTCTCCAGTGAGGGCTTGGCGAACGCGGCCGGGGTGAATTCGGCCAAGCTGCGCAAGGATCTTTCCCACCTCGGCTCTTATGGCACCCGCGGAGTGGGTTACGACATTCCGCCACTGATCGGGCAGATCGAGTACATCCTCGGCCTCACCTCCCGCCGGGCAGTTGCCCTGGTGGGAGTCGGCAACCTGGGCCACGCGCTGGCCGGTTATGCCGGTTTCACCAGTCGTGGCTTCCGGATCGCGGCGCTCTTCGACGCCGACCGGGGCCGGGTGGGTGAGCGGATCAATGGGTTGTCCGTGAAGCACGTCAGCGAGATCCCAGTCGTCGTCAAGGCTGAGTCGATCTCTATTGCCGTGTTGGCCACCCCCGCCTCGGCGGCACAGGCAGTGGCAGATCAGCTGATCGCCGCCGGTGTCACCAGCATCCTGAACTTCGCCCCATGTGTTCTTTCCGTGCCTGATCGAGTGGACGTCCGTAAGGTCGATCTCGCCATCGAGTTGCAGATCCTGTCCTTCCATGAGCACAGGAAATCTGCCCGAATCAACGGAGAGGTGCGCGGATGAACCTCATCGTCGTCGGCGCTTCGCATCGCAGTGCTTCCATTCCTGTCCTTGAGCGACTGTCGCGAGTCGACGGTCCGCACACCTTCACCGGCGATGAAGTCGCCGAAGCCGTGGTGTTGACCACGTGCAATCGCACCGACGTCTACGCGGTCGTCCCGGCCTTCCACGCGGGTCTGTCGCGGATAGTCGAATCTCTCGCGCGGGCTACCGGCCTTCGCGCAGAGGAGCTCGTCAGCTCGCTCTATGTCCACCACGGCATTGACGCCGTGCGGCACGTCTTCCGGGTCGCGGCCGGGCTCGAGTCGATGGTGGCCGGCGAGCCGCAGATCCTCGGGCAGCTTCGCGATGCCTATCAGCGAGCGTCCGATGTGGACAGTGCTGGCAAGATGCTGCATGAGCTGATGCAGCACGCGTTGCGGGTCGGCAAGCGGGCCCACGCCGAAACCGGCATCGACAAAGCACCCCGCAGCCTGGTCAGCACCGCCCTCGACCTGGTCGAAGGGGCGCCCAAGCGCTACCTCATCGTCGGCGCCGGCGCGATGGGCGCGCTCGCCACGGCCGAGCTGGGCCGTCGTGGTGTCACCGACATCACGATGGTCAACCGCAGCGATCGCCCCGGCGTCTTCCCAATCAGTGACCTTTCCCTCCTGCTTCAAGACGCGGATGTCGTTGTCGCGGCCACTGCCTCGGTCGAGCCCGTGCTGACGGTGGAGATGGTGCGGGCCGCCGCGCGGCCGCTCACCATCGTCGACCTGGCGTTGCCACGTGACGTGGAAGCCGGTGTGGGCGCTCTGCCCGGGATCAGGCTGATCGACATCGAGCACCTCACCGCGGTGCTGCCGGACCACAGTGCCGAGCTGCACGAGGTGGAGCGGATCGTTGACGGCGAGGTCGACGCCTATGGCGGATGGCTGCGCGGCAACGAGATCGCGCCAACCGTCGCGGCCTTACGTACCAAGGCAGACGATGTCGTCGCGGCCGAGTTGCGCAGACTTTCGCAGCGCCGTCCCGAGCTCACCGAGGACCAGCGGGGCGAGGTGGCACATGCGTTGCATCGCGTGGTCCAGCGACTGCTGCACGAGCCGACTGTGCGCGTGCGGCAACTTGCCGCGCAGCCGGGCGGAGAGGCTTACACCCAAATGGTTCGCGATCTGTTCGATCTGAACCCGCAACTGTCGGCCGTGGCCGAGATCCCGGAGGTACGGGCATGACGTTGAGGCTGGGTACCCGGGGGAGCGCACTCGCGCTGGCGCAGTCGAAGCTCGTGGCGGATGCGGTGCAGCTGCATACCGGCGAGAAGGTCGAGCTCGTCGAGATCGTGACGGCCGGAGACCGATCAACCGCGCCCGTGGCGCAGCTCGGTGTCGGGGTCTTCGTGTCCGCGTTGCGCGACGCGCTTGTCTCCAAAGAGATCGACTTTGCCGTGCACTCCTTCAAGGACCTGCCCACCGCACCGTTTGAGGGGCTGGCCATCGCCGCCATCCCGCAACGGGGAGACCCGCGCGACGCCCTTGTCGCGCGGGACGGGCTGACCCTGACCGAGCTGCCGGATGGAGCCGTCATTGGTACCGGTGCGTTGCGCCGCGTTGCGCAGCTCGCCGCGCTCGGCCTGCCGCTGACCACAATGCCGATTCGCGGCAATGTGGACAGTCGGCTGCGCAAGGTCGCCGATGGCGAGCTCGATGCGGTCGTGGTCGCCCGTGCGGGCCTGGTCCGGCTCGGCCGGGCCGATGAAGTCACCGAGATTCTTGACCCGATGCTGATGCTGCCCGCGCCCGCTCAAGGTGCACTCGCGATTGAAGCGATCGCAGCCAGGGACGACCTAATTCAGCTGCTCGCGCAGCTGGACGATAGAGCAACCCGTGGGGCGGTCACCGCCGAGCGGGCCCTTCTGGCCACTTTGGAGGCCGGATGCAGCGCGCCCGTCGCCGCGCTGGCCGAAGTAACCGAAGACGACGAGATATACCTGCGCGGTGCCGTGATCAGTATCGACGGGCGCTATGCCCTGCGACTGTCGCGCACCGGAACGCTCGCCGACGCCGAGGAGGTGGGTCGCCTGCTGGCGGCCGACCTGCTCGAAGACGGTGCTGACCATGTATTGGGGAACGCAGCATGACCCGCACTCGTAAGCCAGCCGGCCACATCGCCTTCGTCGGGGCCGGCCCCGGCGATCCCGGCCTGCTCACCCGCCGCGCCCACGACGCGCTGCTGGAGGCCGACCATGTGGTCTTTGATCGAGCTGTGCCGGCGGTGCTGCTGGACGCGGTGCGCGCCGAAGCCCACGGCGACACCGAGTTCAGCCCGGCCGAAGGCGGGCCCGGTGATGTGGCGAAGGTGCTGCTCACCGAGGCGCGTTCGGGCCGCAACGCGGTGCGCCTGGTAGCCGGTGACCCCTTCGGCCACGATGTCGTGGTCAAGGAAGTACAGGCGATCGCGCGGACCAACGTGCACTTCTCGGTGGTGCCTGGCGTCGGAACGGCTTCCGGAGTCGCGACCTACGCGGGTGTCCCGCTGACCGGGGTGCGCAGCGCCACCGACGTCGACGATGTGACCACTTTGGACTTTGAGGGCCTCGCGGCCGCGATCCGGCAAGGGTCCGCCGCACTGGCCGTGGACGCCGGCGAGCTGGCCGCCGTCCGGGACGGTCTGCTGGCCGCGGGAGTGGACGGCTCGGCACCGGTGGCGATCACCGGGGACGGGACGGGCGAAACTCAGTACACGACAATATCCACAGTGGACAGTTTCGTTGCCGCCGCGCTTGGCTTTACCGGTCGCGTTGTGGTGATTGCCGGCAGCGACGTGAACCACGTGGACAAGCTCGGCTGGTGGGAGCGGCGGCCGCTCTACGGCTGGCGAGTGCTGGTGCCGCGGACCAAGGAGCAGGCGGGCGTGATGAGCGCGCGGCTGCGTGCCTACGGCGCCATCCCGTGTGAGGTGCCGACGATCGCGGTCGAGCCGCCCAGGACCCCGGCCCAGATGGAGCGGGCGATCAAGGGTCTGGTCGACGGCCGCTACGCGTGGGCCATTTTCACGAGCGCCAACGCTGTTCGTGCGGTGTGGGAGAAATTCGCCGAGCATGGCCTGGACGCCCGTCACTTCGGCGGCGTGAAGATCGCCTGCATCGGCGAGGCAACGGCGGATGCGGTGCGCGCCTTCGGAATCCAGCCTGAGCTGGTGCCCAGCGGTGACCAGTCGAGCGAAGGTCTGCTCGCCGAGTTCGCGCCCTACGACGAGATCTTCGATCCGGTCGGCCGGGTTTTGTTGCCGCGCGCCGACATCGCCACCGAGACGCTGGCCGCCGGGCTCACCGAGCGCGGCTGGGAGGTCGACGACGTCACCGCCTACCGCACCGTCCGCGCGGCACCACCGCCCGAGGAGATTCGCAACGCCATCAAGTCCGGTGGTTTCGACGCTGTGCTCTTCACCTCGTCATCGACCGTGCGCAATCTCGTTGGCATTGCGGGCAAGCCGCATCAGCGGACCGTGGTGTCGGTGATCGGGCCGAAAACGGCGGAGACCGCGGTGGAGTTCGGGCTGCGCGTTGACGTTCAGCCGGAGCACGCATCTGTGCCGGATCTGGTGGAAGCTCTTGCGGCATATGCGGTTGAGCTTCGTGAGCGGCTCGCCGCGATGCCGGCCAAGCAGCGGCGCGGGTCAAAAGTCCAAGGGCCGACAGCGCTGAGGTTCCGTTAGGAGTTGGTCATGCCCTTCCCCAATGAGCGGCCACGCCGCCTGCGCACGAGCAAAGCCATGCGGCGCATGGTAAGCGAGACGCGGCTGCACCCAGCCGAGCTGGTGTTGCCGATGTTCGTCAAGGAAGGGCTGACCGAGCCCAGAGCGGTCATGTCACTGCCCGGGGTGGTGCAGCATTCCCGCGAGTCGCTGCGCAAGGCGGCCGCGGAGGCGGTGCAGGCCGGCATCGGCGGCATCATGCTTTTCGGTGTACCACTGCAAAAGGACGAAAGTGGTTCCGGTGGAACGGATCCGAGTGGCATCCTCAACACCGCGATCCGTGATGTGATCGCCGAGGTCGGCTCCGATGTCGTGGTGATGAGCGACCTGTGCCTCGACGAGTTCACCTCGCACGGGCACTGCGGTCTGCTCGACGCCAGCGGCGGCGTCGATAACGACGCGACCCTTGAGGCGTATGCGCGGATGGCTGTGGCGCAGGCGACTGCCGGAGTCCACGTCGTCGGCCCCTCCGGGATGATGGACGGCCAGGTTGGCGTCGTGCGCAGCGCACTGGACGCGGCCGGGTTCACCGATGTGTCGATCCTCGCCTACGCGGTCAAATACGCTTCGGCGTTCTATGGCCCGTTCCGCGAGGCGGTCGAGTCCACTTTGGAGGGTGACCGGCGGACGTACCAGCAGGACCCGGCGAACCTGCGGGAGTCGTTGCGGGAGATCCGGCTCGACGTCGCCGAGGGCGCTGACATCATCATGGTCAAGCCCGCGTTGGCTTACCTCGACGTGATCGCGGCGGCTCGCGAGATCGTGGACGTGCCGGTGGCCGCTTATCAGGTCAGCGGAGAGTACGCGATGGTCGAAGCGGCCGCGCGGAACGGCTGGCTCGATCGCGACCGCGTGATGCTCGAGACGCTGCACTCGATCAAGCGGGCCGGCGCCCAGATCATCCTGACCTATTGGGCTATCGACGCAGCTCGCCTGCTGCGTAGCTAGGCAGTTTGGGAAGTTGGCGGATAACCGCCAACTTCCTTTCTTCACAACAGACTCTCAGGTGTCCTACCTTTTGGCCGATCTTCTAATCGGCTCCTTGGGGAGGACACTCGATGAAGCTGCGCCCTTGGTTATCCGCGACCGCACTCTTAGCGCTGGTCGGGGCAGGTGTGCCAATGGTCGGCTCAGCTGCCGTCGCCGCCGAGTCGCAGGTTTGTGTCGCAGAAGCCGCCAGCCCTAAGGCAGCGGCCGCGATCGCAAAGCGATGTGGTTCGCGAGTGGAGGCACTCTCCGAGCGCACCGAGACCAGCGTGCAGTTCGCGAATCCGGATGGCACCGCAATGGTCGAGTTGCATGCCTATCCGCAGCGAGCGCGCAAAAAGGATGGTTCCTGGTCAAAGCTGGACGCGACGCTGCAGACCAACGCGGATGGCTCACTCTCCCCGGTTGCATCCACAGTGGACCTGACCCTGTCCGGTGGCGGTTCCGGTCCGCTGCTGACCGGGCGCAGGCAGGGCCATGAGTTTGGCCTTTCCTGGCCGGGTGTGCTGCCAAAGCCTGTCGTGGCAGGGGCTGTCGCGACCTATCCGGAGGTAGTCCCGGGCGTCGACCTGGTCGTGACCGCGCAGGAGACCGGATTCTCCGAGGTGTTGGTGGTCAAGAATCGGGGCGCGGCGAAGAACCCGATTCTGCGCCAGCTGGCCTTCGGCACCTCCCTGTCCAGCGGACTGCGCTGGGACTTCGATGAGGGTGGGCTGCGCGCTGTGGACGCCTCGGGCAAGGCCGTGTTGGCTGCGCCCGCGCCGTTGATGTGGGACTCTTCGACGCCTTTCGCTAGGGGGATGCGCCACGCGGCGGACGATTGGTCGCTCGTGCCCGGCACCGAGCGCAGCACGACTGTGCGGCCCGGCAAGGCGGCTCGCACGGCCCCGATCGGCATCTCGACGGCGGGCGGAAAGCTGACGCTGACCCCCGATCTGTCGCTATTGGACGATCCGGGGACCGAGTATCCCGTCTACCTTGACCCGACTCTGCAAAACCCGGCCTGGACGATGATCAACAGTCAGTTCCCAAGCCAGTCCTACTGGGCCTACGACAAAAACGATTGCCCCAGCGGCTATCCGAGCGGAACACAATGCGCCAAAGTCGGGCGGGCCGTCGGCTACACGATGATCTACCGGTCGCTGTTCCAATTCGACACGTCATCGCTGAGCGGCAAGCAGGTCCTGCCCGGCTCGGTGTTCGCCATCGATCTGCTGCACTCGGCCACGTGCGGGACCTCCAATTGGACGTTGTTGAAACGCATCAACGCGCAGATCGGCTCGGGTACCAAGTGGGAGAACAACGCCAGCCTTTGGCCGAGCTCGTCGACCTCCTCGCACCAGAGCGAAGCGTGTAACACTCAGCGCCGGTACAGCGAATTCGGTGGGAGCGGCCTGCAATCAGAGCTGGAGACCATCGCCGGCAACGGCTGGACCTGGGCGACGTGGGGATTGCGGGCCGAGGTGGAAACCGACTCCAGCGACTGGAAGAAGTACGACGCCGGTACGGCCCGGCTGGTGGTGCCGGTGAACATCCGGCCCAGCACGCCCGATCAGCTGACGGTAGATGGGAAAGCTTGTGTGTCGGGGGCAAACCGGCCCGCGGTAAGCACATTCACCCCGACTCTGCGAGCCCATGTCGCCGACGGTGACGGCGACACGATGAACGTCTACTTCGCCTACGCCCGCTGGAAGTACCAGGACATCCCGATGGCCGGCGACTTCAACGGCGACGGCAAGGATGACCTGACCTACTGGCGCCCCTCCGACGGCAACTGGAACACCTCTTACACCGGTGGTGCGGCTGCACCCGTGCGGCAGTGGGGTTTGACCGGCGACATCCCGGTGACGGGGGACTTCAACGCTGACAACAAGGCTGACGCGCTGGTCTGGCGTCCGTCGACTGGCGACTGGTACGTCAGCTACACCGGCGGTACAGCAGGTCTGCTGCGGCAATGGGGTGTCAACGGTGACATCCCGCTGGCCGGTGACTTCAACGGCGATGGCAAGGACGACACCGTGATCTGGCGTCCCTCGGAGGCCAAGTGGTACATCTGGCACACCGGAGGATCCAACGTCCCGGCGCTGCTTTGGGGTGAGAACGGCGACGTTCCGTTGGCCGGCGATATCAACGGCGACAACAAAGACGACGCCATCATCTGGCGTCCGTCGACCGGCCAATGGTGGGTCTCCTATACCGGCGGTTCCTCGGTGAGCTTCCGGACCCATGGCGCGCGAGGTGATGTGCCGCTCGTCGGGGACTTCAACAACGATGGCAAGGACGACATCGCCTACTACCGGCCGTCCAACCACACCTTCAACGTTGCCTACACCGGTGGCGCGGTCGAGGGCGCACGGGTCAACAGTGGCGACGTGCCGGTGGCCGGTGACTTCAGCGGCGATGGCAAGGCCGACATGATGAGCTGGCAGGGCGAGACTGGTACCTGGCGGGTGGCTTATACGGGTGGCAGCGACGCCACGCTGAAGACCGGTTGGGGCGGCAACGCGGCCGGCTTCAGCGACGTCGGCGGTGGCATGCAAGGCAATGTCCCGCACGACACCTATGGGCAGCTGACGACGATGCCGTTGGCCGATGGCGGCATCTACACCTTCCGGGCGCAGAGCAACGACTCTCCCAGCCGCCCGGGCGGTTACGGCGTCTCGCCGGTGACGCACGCGATTGGTAACTGCGAGTTCGTCGTGGACGTCACGAAACCAGTGGTGCCAACGGTTAGCTCCGCTCTCTATGGCGAAGGTGCGACCAGCGGCGGAATTGCTCAGCAGGGCCAGTTCACCTTCGCGAGCTCACCCGACGTGGTCTCCTACCGGTGGAGTGTCAACGGCGTCACCAACACTGCGACGGGAGTCAACCCGACCGTCAACTGGACGCCCTATTCCGGTGGAGCCAAGTCGATGACGGTCACCGCCATCGACCGGGCCGGCAATGAGGCGACCAGGACCTATCAGTTCACGGTGACCGCCCCGGCGCCCGCGTTGGCCCGCTGGAACATGGCCGACGACAGCAGCAGCACGACGTTGTCCGACAACACCGACCAGGGCAGGATCGCGGATCTGCACGGGGGAACGCTTGGTACGCCTGGCCGAATCCACACGATCGAGGGCGACCTTCCGCGTACAGCCCTTTCCCTTGACGGGACAGACGATTATTCGGACATCGATGACCTGATGAACACCGCGGGCGGCTTCACTGTCGGCGGATGGGTCAAGCTGGGTGCCAAGGGAACCGACCGAGTGATCGTCATGCAGAGCGGGACGAACCGTTCGGCCTTCGAGTTGCGCTTCGACTCGGCCTCTGATCGCTGGGTCTTCGAATCCACTAACCACGACCTTGCATCCGGCGATGGCGGCTACACGACACCGGTGGTGAAGAAGGCTTCCTCGACGAGCGTGCCGCAGCTGAACGTGTGGACCTACGTGGTGGGCAGCTATGACGCCGCCTCCGACACCATGCGGATCTATGTGGACGGACGTGAGGAGGGCACCGCAACCGGTGCGGTGACTTGGGATTCCGGTACCAAGCTGCTCATCGGCGGCGGGGTGGCCGGGAAGTGGTTCAGCGGTTCCCTTGCCGAGGTTCAGGTTTGGGATCGTCCGATCTACGGCGAGGAGGTCGCCGAGATCCCCGACCCGCTGCGGCAGGGCACCGGGTTGGTGGGCATGTGGAATCTGCAGTGCTGCCCCGACCCGAACACCGACGAGTCGGGTCTGTTCCACGACCTGAACTACTACAACATCCCGAACATCAACCAGGCGATCCTGACCGAGGCCGGTCACGACGGCCAAGGCTTGCGGCTCAACGGGGTCAACCAGTACATGGCCACGCAGAGCCCGGTCCTGCACAGCGATCAGTCCTTCACCGTGGAGGGCTGGGTACGACTGGCCGCGATCGGTGGAACGACCAGGCAGGCCGCCGTCAGTCAGGACGGCGCGAACACGGCCGCGTTCATGCTCGGTTACAGCGGCCCCGACAACAAGTGGGTCTTCTCGCTGGCCGGCGCCGACAGTGCCACCGCCCCACAGGTGGTCGACGTCTGGTCGGACCTGAATGCGGTGCCCGGTCACTGGGTGCACCTTGTCGGGGCGTATGACGCCAACGCAAAGAAGGCGCATCTGTTTGTCGACGGGATAGCCCAGTCGGCGAGCAAGACCGTGACACCCATCGACGGCTCCGGCGCATTCGCGCTGGGTCGCCAGAAGTGGGCCGGCGTCGCCGAGAAGCACCCGTTCAAGGGGGACATCGATCAGGTGCGTGCCTACGTTGGCGTGCTTGCGAACAAGGTAAGCCCGAACATCGGCCGCTGCCTTACCGCGGTCGCCTCGTCCTCCACGCCGGAGTCCTGGGGCTGGAAGCTGTCTGCCATCAACGACGGGATCCGGGGCCCGGTCGGCTGGAGCTCGATGCCTACCAGCGTTGACCACACCGAGACCGTCGAATTCAGCTTCCCGCAGCAACAATTCTCCCGGGTCGACCTGTATCCGCGTACGGATGCGGGTTATGTCGGCAATGGATTCCCAGCCAACTTCACCATCGAGGCTTGGAACGGGGCAGCTTGGGTCGCAGTGGTAAGCCGGACCAACTATCCGATGCCCACAAACGGTGCGGTGCAAAGCTTCTCCTTCCCCACGCAACTCAGCACCAAGCTGCGCATCGTGGGCACCGCGCTTCGGGAGATGCAATTCGCCGAGGTGGAGCTCTTGACTTCGATCACTCCACTGGCGACCGAGTTGCTCGGCTCGAACCTTGCCACCTGTCAGGCTGCCAAGTTCTCCTCGTACACCGATCAGTGGGGCTGGTATGGCAAGGCCGTCAACGACGGTGTGCGCGGGCCCTTGGGCTACACCTCCTGGTCGTCGACCGACGTCGATCACACCGAGTGGGTGGAGTTCAACTTCAAACAGCAGGAGGTAAATCGGGTGATTCTCTTCCCGCGGACCGATGCGGGTCACGTGGGCGAGAACTTCCCGGTGAATTTCACGATCGAGGTTTGGGACGGCTACAACTGGGTCGCCGTGGTGAGCAGGACCGCATATCCGCGCCCTGCCAACGGATCCGGGGAGATCTTCGTCTTCGATCCGCGCAATACCTCGAGAGTGCGAGTTGTTGGTACTTCGCTAAAGCTCATGCAGTTCGGCGAGGTTGAGATCTACCGGACTGGAGGCGTGGCATGAGCCCGCATCGATCGTTGGCCGGCCTTGCGCTGGTGGCTCTGATGGGAGCGGGCTTACCGCTGCTCGGCTCGACCATTGCCGAGGCAGCACCAGCGCCTTGCACGGCCGAGGCGGCGGATTCGGTGGCGGCATCGGCGATGGCGCAACGATGCGGCTCGCGAGTGGAGGCGTTGTCCAAGCGCACCGAGACGACCGTGGGGTTCGCGAACCCGGATGGCACGGAAACCGTTGAGGTACATGCGCTTGCGCAGCGGGCTCGCAAGCGGGACGGTTCATGGTCCAAGTTGGACACCACGTTGCAAGTCAATGCTGACAACACATTTTCGCCGATCGCCTCGACCGTGGATCTCACCCTCTCCGGTGGCGGCTCGGGCCAGCTGCTGAAGGGGAACCGGGAAGGGACGGAGTTCGGCCTGTCCTGGGCTGGTGCGCTGCCCAAGCCGGTGGTATCCGGCGCGGTGGCCACCTACCCGGAGGTCTATCCGGGCGTCGATCTGGTGGTGACCGCACTCGAGACCGGCTTCTCCGAGGTGCTGGTGGTCAAGAATCGGGCCGCGGCAACGAATCCCGCCCTGCGGGAGATCGTCTTCGGGACATCGCTGTCGGGCGGGTTGCGCTGGGAGTCAGCCGAAGGCGGCCTCCGAGTGGTCGACGCGTCCGGCAAGGCGGTGCTCTCCGCGGCCGCTCCGGCCATGTGGGATTCGACCACTCCCTCCTCGCGGAGGGCCAGGCTGGCCGCCGACGAATGGTCCGTTGTGGACGGTCCCGATCGCAGCGCGGTTTCCAGGCCGGGAAAGGCCGCGCGGCAGGCGCCGATCGGGCTGTCCGTGGCAGGCGGGAAGTTGACGCTGACTCCGGATCTGGCGATGCTGAGTGACCCGGGGACCGAGTATCCGGTCTATGTGGACCCGACCATCGCCTACACCTCGTGGGCGATGATCAGCTCTTCCTTCCCCGACCAGGAGTACTGGACCTATGACAAGACTGACTGCCCACCTGAGCCGGGCACTGGCCGCGACTATCTGACCGAGTGCGCCAAGGTCGGCACCTATTCGGTGAACTATCGGTCGATGTTCCAGTTCGCGACGTCGGCTTATCAGGGCAAGCAGATCCTTGGCGCGATCTTCTCGCTGGACCTGCTGCACTCCGCGTCGTGCAGCAACCAGCCGACCGAGCTGAGACTGGTCGATGCGACCCTCGGCTCCACGACGAACTGGAACAACACCGCGTCGAAGTGGGCCGGTTCCAACATCACCTCGGTCTCGAACTCGTCCTGCAACCAGGCTCGCAAGCTGACCGAATTCAATGTCACCTCGACGATCCAGGCCGCGGAGACCGGAGATTGGACCCGCACCACGTTTGGTCTCAAGTCCGCGAACGAGGCGGTCAACACGTCGACTTCGAGTCAGTGGAAGAAGTTCGACGCCAAGAAGGCCAAGCTGGTGGTCACCACCAACACGATTCCGACCGCGCCGGCCTCGGTCACGGTGGACAACAAGAGCTGCGTGACGGGTACCAACCGGCCCTTCATCAAGACGGACACGCCGACGGTGCGCGCCTACTTCCACGACGGCGACGGCAACTCGATGACAGGTACCGCGGAATTCGCGCGGCTGCGTCCCACCGATGACACCTACGGCACGGTGGAGTCGATCTCGAAGGTCAGCCTGCCTTCTGCGACCACGCAACCGATCGATCTTCCCAAGGGCTTGACCGGTGGCGATGTCTTTGTCGCGGCGGGCGACTGGGACAAGGACGGTCATCCGGATGTCATGTCCCGCGACGGGCTCGGCGACCTCTTCCTGTATCCCGGCACCGCCACCAAGTTGACCCAGCGCTCGCGAGTTGGGACTGGCTGGAGTGGCTATGCCATCGCGGGGATGGCCGACTGGGACAAGGACGGCCACCAGGACATTGTGGCGAAGGACTCGAGCGGCGTGCTCTGGTTCTACCCGGGCAACAGCACTCGCAACGGGCCGCAGGCGGGAAATCGTTCCCAGATCGGAACCGGTTGGGGCCCATACACGCTCGCCGGCCTGGCCGATTGGGACCGCGACGGTCACATGGACATCATCGCGATCGAGAACAACGGCGACGAGTGGCTGTATCCGGGCGAGAGCAAGCGAACCGGGTCGAGTCAGGCCCGCGTGCTGCTCGGAGCCGGCTGGGGCGGCTTCACCCCGTTCGGCACCATCGACTGGGACGGGGACGGCGCGCCGGACATGATCGCGCGGGATCCGTCCACGGGTCAGCTGTGGCTCTATCCGGGCAGCGGAGCCCGAGGCTACTACTCCGGTAGCCCCTACCGTTTCGAGATCGGGACCGGCTGGGGTGGTTACCAAGCCATCATCACGCCTGACTTCAACGCCGACGGTAAGGCTGACATCGTCGCCAAGCAGCCCGGTGTCACGGACTGGTTTGCCTATCCGGGCAGCGGTGCCCGCACCTACGGCGGCGCGCGCTGGACGATTGCGGGCATCGGCATCTCCGATGGCAGCTACGCCATCCGGGTGAAGGCTGCCGACGCCAACGCGACCAGCGGTTACTCCGGCTGGTGCGAGTTCACCGTCGACACCCAGAAGCCGGCCATGCCGACCGTGACGCCCGACATCTATTTGGAGGGTACCGATGTCTGCGCCGGCGGGCCGTGCGGTTCCGTGGGCAAGACCGGCCGGTTCATCTTCGCCAGTTCTTCGGACGTCACGCAGTTCCGCTACTGGTGGCATGGTCAGGCGGCGCAGACGTTGACTCCCGGCGCGCTTGGTGGCTCGGTTCCGCTCGACTGGACACCGACCTCCGGCGGGGCGAAGACGCTCTACGTCACCGCGATCGACCGGGCCGGCAACGAGGAGACGAAGACCTACCAGTTCGTGGTGAAGGCGGAGTCGCCGGCGATCGCTCGCTGGAAGATGAATGACCCCACCGATTCCGTGACCGTGGCTGACGTTTCCGGCAACAACCGGAACGCGACGGTGACCGGTGCGACTCTGGGCCGGCCCGGACGGATTCTGGGCGGCGAGACAGCAGCGACATTCGACGGCGTGGACGACGCCCTCTACTGCGCCGATTTCCTGAACACCAGCAAGACCTATTCGGTCGCGATCTGGGCGAGACTCGACGCGAAGGGCACCAAGAACCAGAGTCTGATCTCGCAGAAGGGGACCAACCACCCGGCCTTCAATCTGGTGTGGGACAAGGGTCTTGACCGCTGGGCGGTGCAGGTCCCGTCCAACGACAACAACATCGACCCGTTACCGACTTGGAAGAGCGCGGTCTCGACCTCAGTGCCGCAGATCGGCGTGTGGACCCATCTGGCCTGGGTCTACGATTCCGCCGCCTTGGAGCTGCGGCTCTATGTGAACGGTGTCCTCGAGGACACCGAGACCGGGGTGGTCTCGATCAATGTCTCCAACACCATCCGGGTCGGCGACGGTGGCGGCGGCTATCCGTGGACCGGAGCCGCAAGCGATCTGTGGATTTGGGATAGAGCTATCTTCCCCAAGGAGATCACTGAGCTTGCCGCCGCGGTGAACGTGGGCAAGTGGCGCTTCGAGCACGGCTATGACCCGTCGGTGGATGAGTCCGGCTACTTCCACGATCTCGACTACTACGGCGGGGTCACCATTCCCGCGGACGGTTCATCGGGGCACGACGGGACAGGCCTCAAGCTCGACGGCGTAGACGACTACATGGCGACGCTGGATCAGGTGGTGCACACCGACCAGACGTTCACGGTTTCGGCCTGGGCGCGGCTCGCCTCGACCACCGGCCACGACGTCATCGTCTCCCAGGACAGCGACGGCTTGAACGCGGGCTTCTATCTCTACTACCAGAACGACAACGGTGGAGAGTGGGTCTTCGGCATCCGGGATTCCAAGACGGACACCGCCAACGGCACCTTTGCCAAGGCCGTAGCCGTCACTCCGACGACCTGGCATCACCTCACCGGTGTCTTTGACGCGCAGAGTAAGCAGGTCCAGCTCTACGTGGACGGCGTGCTCAAGGCAACGACCGCCATGAACGCGGCTTGGCAGCCCTGGCAAGCCACTGGAGCGCTACAGATCGGCCGAGCGCTTAACGGGACCGAGCACACCAGCTACTTCCACGGCGACATCGACGAGGTGCGGGCCTACCAAGGCATCGGGCCGGTCGGTGGCCCACTCGGGCAGTGGAAGGTGAACGAGGCGGCTGGTTCGACGACGGTCGCAGACAGCTCAGGTAACAAGCAGACCGCAACCGTTTATGGCGCAACGCTTGGGACGGCCGGTAAGACCGGGACAGCCGCCCAATTCGACGGCATCAACGACTATCTCGGCGCACCGTCCGTATTGGACACGAGCAAGAGCTTCAGTGTGGCCACCTGGGTGAAGCTCGACAGCAAGGGCAGCAACGACCGGACGATCCTCAGCCAGACCGGCAACAGCTTCAGCGCCTTCTACCTTCAGTTTGACGCTGCCTCTGACCGCTGGCGGCTGGAAGTATCGGGCAGCGACACGGCATCGCCGACATGGAAGTCGGCGAATTCCACCTCGGTGCCGCAGGTTGGCGTCTGGACTCATCTGGCCGCGACCTACGACGCGAACACCAAGGAGCTGAGGCTCTACGTCAGCGGTGTCCTCGAAGGCACCGCGACAAACGTCGTCACCTGGAACGCCACCGGCGAGTTCCGGATCGGCCGCAGCGGTGGCACCTGGTGGCATGGCGCGATCGATGAGGTCAACATGTGGAACCGGGTCATCTCACCGGCCGAAGTCTTGAGCCTGCAATGAGTACTCGCGAATTGAAGAGAAGAGAATCGGGGAGGACGGCTGTGCGCAGTCGAGCCAGATATCCGCGCCTAGGGGCCTTCGTCGCCTTGGCCTCACTGCTAGTGACGTTCGCCCACGCGCTGCCTGCCACGGCCGCGCCCTACCAGCCCGGCAGACCGCAGGATGAGCCGAAGGTCTTCGGGCAGACCGTCAAGCCGGGGGGCTTCAAGCCGGAGCCGACCGGAAGACCTTTCCAGGCAACCGTTCCGGTGTGGCCGGGTAGGTCCATTGTGGACGTTGCCATGCCGAGCTCGCTGATGCGCAGCAAGGGCGATGGTGGCCCGGTCAAGGCGGCCGGTCTGCCGGTGTCGATCGATTCGTACGGGTTCTCCGGGGCTCAGGTGCAGTCCTTCGACCGGGCGCAGACCGCTGCGGCCGGCGTTGATGGTCTGCTCTTCAGGGTCTCGCGCGGCGACGGCGTAGCCAAAGCCGCGCCGGCCCAGGTCTCGGTGGATTACAACGGATTCCGCCACGCCTACGGCGGTGACTGGTCTTCCCGGCTGCGGCTCATCGCTCTTCCCGAGTGCGCGCTGACAACGCCTTATGCGCCAACGTGTCAGGGCACTCTCGTGCAGTCCACCAACGACACGCGCAAGGGCACCGTCTCCGCTACTGTCGGCGTGACGGGTCAACGGACCATCACGGAGCCGTCATTCGGTGCTTTGGCCGGCAACGAGCCGATGCAGTCGCGTACCACGGGTGGCACGCTCATGGCTCTGTCCGCCGCGCCAGAGGGTTCGGCCGGTGACTACAAGGCGACGTCGCTGTCCCCTTCGGCGACCTGGAACGCGGGCGGCAACACCGGCGAGTTCTCCTGGTCTTATGCGCTTCGCGTGCCCCCGGCCGTTGGCGGGCCTGCCCCGTCGATCTCCCTTGGGTATTCCTCGGCCAGCGTGGACGGCCGGATGGCTTCGGCGAACAACCAGCCGTCGATGATCGGCGAGGGTTTCGATTGGAACGCCGGCTATGTGGAGCGGCGCTACAACTCCTGCGCCGAGGACATGGGTTCCGGCGCGAATAACACCGTCAAGACCGGCGATCAGTGCTGGGACACCAACAACGCCACCATCTCGTTCGCCGGTCACGCTGGTGAGCTGATCAAAGGCAGCGGGGATCGTTGGTATCTGAGGTCCGACGACGGTACCCGGGTCGAGCGCAAGACAGGAGCTTCCAACGGGGACAACGACGGTGAGTGGTGGGTCGCCACCACCCCGGACGGGACCCAGTACTGGTTCGGCGGACGGGCCGGCTCCAACTCGACTCTGGTCTCCACGGTGTTCGGTAACCACAGCGGCGAGCCGTGCCACCAGTCGACGTTTGCCGCGTCGCATTGCAACCAGGCCTACCGCTGGCAGCTCGACCACGTCGTGGACCCGCACGGCAACACGATGTCGTTCACCTATGTCAAGGAGACCAACAAGTACGGGCGCAACAACAAGCCCGAGGACGACACCACCTACGACCGCGCCGGATATCTCGAGAAGATCGAATACGGTACCCGGACCGGCTCGACGGGCAATGCGCCGATGCAGGTGCTGTTCACCATGGCCGACCGCTGCTTCGCCAACTGCGGCGACAAGCTGAGCTGGCCGGATGTCCCGCTGGACCAGGAGTGCACCGCAGCCACCTGTGCTCTGACCCAGACAGCGCCGAGCTTCTGGACGAAGAAACGACTCGCTTCGATCAAGACGCAGGTATGGGGTGGATCGGCCTACCGCGACGTGGAGACGTGGACGTTCACGCACTCGTTCCCCGATCCGACCGACAGCATCACCGCGGCGTTGTGGCTCGACCGGATTTCACACACCGGTCACGTCGGAAGCACCACGACCATCCCCGACATCGTCTTCACGGGCCAGTATCTGTCGAACCGGGTGGACACGGCGGGTGACCAGTATCCGGCGATGAACAAGTTCCGGATCAAGACGATCACGTCGGAGTCCGGCGGAAAGCTCGATGTCACCTACAGCGCCAAGGATTGTGTCGCCGGGTCGCGAGTGCCCGATCAGGCGAATCTGCAGAACAACAACCTGCGGTGCTATCCGGTGAAGTGGTCCCCGCCGGGACACACCAACCCGATCAACGACTTCTTCCACAAGTACGTGGTGACCGACGTGGCAGAGGCCGACATCTTCGGCTCCTCCACGCGGGTGATCAGTCACTACGACTACATCGGCGATCCGGCCTGGCACTACACCGACGAAGACGGGATGACCAAGAAGGACTTCAAGACCTGGTCGGTGTGGCGTGGTTACGCGACCGTGCGCACGATCAAGGGGGATCCGGGTGAGCAGACCATGGAGGAGCGTCGCTACTTCCGTGGTATGCATGGCGACAAGCTGCCTTCGGGCACGAGAACCGTTACCCTGCCTGCGATCGCGACCGGAAACATTCCGGCGATCAACGACGAGGATGCGTTCGCGGGGCAGGTCCGCGAAACCATCACCTACAACGGGCCCGGCGGTCCGGAAGTCTCGGCAAACGTAAGCGAGCCATGGCTTTCATCGGCGCGGGCGAGCCGGACGCTGGACGGGACAACGGTTCATGCCCAATTCGTGGGGACCAAGGCTTCCCACACCCGCACCGCGTTGGACAAGGGGCGTGGCTTCAGAACCACGTCTCAGGTCACCGAGTTCGACTCTTACGGAATGCCGTTCAAGGTCGAGGATCGAGGCGAGCCGGCGGCAGGCGACGAGAAGTGCACCCTTACCGACTACATCCGCAACACCTCGCTGTGGATTGTGGACAAGACCGCACGGGTCCGCAGCTTCGCCGTCGATTGCGCGAAGGTTCAAGCGGGCGGGCTCACTGATGCCGACGTCATCGGCGACACCAAGACGTCATACGACGGCGCAGCCTGGGCCAGCGGGGAAGGCACGACCGTGCCCAGCCGGGGACTGGTGACCAAGGCCGAGTCGCTCAAGGCCTACAACGGTGGAGCGCCGACCTACCAGACCACCAGTACGTCGACCTATGACGAGCATGGCCGCCTGCGCGAGTCGTGGGACAACCGCGGCACCAAATCCGAGACGGCATACACGCCCGCGCTCGGTGGCCCGATGACGGCGACGACCGAGACGAGTCATCTGGGCTGGACAAAGTCGACGACGCTGGAGCCGGCGTGGAATGTGCCGCTGACGACGACGGACGCCAACGGCCGCAAGATTGAGTTCGCGTATGACGGGCTCGGCCGGTTGACCTCGGTCTGGCTGGCGGGCAGGGATCGGGCCACGCAGACAGCCAATATCGTCTATGAGTACCACATCCGCAACAACGCGGCTACCACGATCGTGTCCAAGCGGCTCAACGCATCCGGCGGCTACATCACGTCGTACAAGTTGCACGACAGCATGTTGCGGCTCCGCCAGACTCAGGAGGCCGACCACGCGGGTGGTGGCGCAGCGGTGATCACCGACACCTTCTACGACTCCGCCGGCAGGGTCTTCAAGACCCACGACAACTACGTGGCCTACAACGCCCAGGGGCAACCGGTCGCGCCGAGTATCAACACCTTCAACCCGACCGGGAACATCCCGTCGCTCAAGGTGGTGCAATTCGATGGCGCCGGCCGGGAAACGGCGGTCATTCAAAAGGTGGACGGGCCACCGGCAAGTCCTGGCGGCACCGAAAAGTGGCGGACCACCACGGCCTACGGCGGCGACCGCACCGACGTGACTCCTCCGGCCGGGGGAACGGTCAACTCGACCATCGTCAACGCGGATGGCAAGACGACCGAGCGGCGGGACTACCACGCTGGGGTCGCGGCCGGAAGTGACACCGGCTTTGACAAGACCACGTTCGACTACAACGACAAAGACGAACTGATCAAGATTACCGACGCCGGCAACAACATCTGGCAGTACAAGTACGACCTGCAGGGCCGGCAGATCGAAAGCATCGACCCGGACAAGGGCAAGACGACGACCAGGTTCAACGCCTACGGCGACGTCGAGTCCACCACTGACGGTCGTGACATTTCGATCTCTTACAAGTACGACGCGATCGGCCGTAAGGAGTCCATGCACGACGGGCTCGACGGCACGGGAGCCCTTCGGGCCCAATGGGCTTACGACACGCTTGCCAACGGCACCAAGGTTTACGGCCAACTGGTCAAGACGATCCGGCACGACGCCAGCGGGCAGTACATCAAGGAACACACCGGCTACACCGTCGACTACAAGCCGACGGGGATCAAGCACACCATTGCCGATCCGGATCTCAAGGGGATCGGTAGCTACACCTACACGTACACCTACAACCAGGACGGAACCTCGGCCACCACAAGGCTTCCGGGAATGGGCGACCTGTCGCTGGAACAGCTCACCCACGGTTACAACAGCCTTGGCAAGCCGACCACGCTGAACACCAGCATCGGATCCACCACCTACGTGGCGAATCTGATCGACAACACGCCTGGTACCCAGTACACGAGCTTCGGTGAGGTCGCGGCGATCCACCTGCGCCACAACAGCGGCAGCATGGTTGACGTCGTCCAGACCTACGAGACCGACACTCGCCGGGTAAAGCAGATCTGGACCACGCGGCAGACCGCACCAACGGGTGTGGCCGACCTGCGGCTCGAGTATGACCCGTCCGGCAACGTCAAGAAGATCAGCGATCTGACGGCAGCGGATCATCAGTGCTTCACGACGGATCACCTACGTCAGCTCACGCAGGCGTGGACTCCGTCCAATGGGGACTGTGGACCGGCGCCAACGACTGGTGCCCTCGGCGGTCCTTCCGCCTACTGGCACACATATGAATACGACGCCAGCGGCAATCGCAGGAAGCTCGTGGAGCACGCCACCGCGGCCGGCGATCGCACCACGGACTACACGGTCCCAGCCGGAAAGCACCGGCTGACCGCAACGTCCGCGGTGGACAACACCGGGACGAAGACGGGCACCTACAAGTACGATGCCTCAGGCAACATGGAGGAACGGCCGACGGACTCCGCCGGCCAGCAGACCATGACCTGGGACGCCGAAGGGCGCCTGGCGACCAGCACGGACGGCACCGGAGTCACGTCATACATCTACGACGTGGACGGCAATCGCCTGATCCGCAAGGACCCCACCGGCAAGACGCTCTACCTGCCGGGTCAGGAACTGCGCTACACCACCAGCGGAGGCACCAAGAAGTGCACCCGCTACTACAGCCACGCCGACCGGACGATCGCGATGCGCACTTCCGCGGGCATCGTGTGGCTGGGTGCGGATCACCATGGCACGGCTCAGATCAGTATCAACGCGGTCGGTCAGGCGGTTGCGGTTCGCCGGGAGACGCCTTTCGGGACGCTGCGGCAGACGTCGGGCTCCTGGCCGTCCACTATGGACAAAGGCTTTGTCGGCGGTACCAAGGACAACACCGGGCTGACCCATCTGGGTGCCCGTGAATACGACCCGCTCATCGGCAGGTTCGTCTCCGTCGATCCAGTGATCGACGTTAAAGATCCGCAACAGATGAACGGGTACAACTACGCCAACAATGCCCCGGTCACCGCGAGCGATCCGGATGGACTGTGGCCGAAGTGGCTCGATAAAGCGGCAATCAAGGTCTCCAACGCGGTCAGCAATGTCACCTCCAACGTCACCAACGCCGTCAAGGCGGCCGGTACGTGGGTGTATGACAACGCAGGCACCATCTCCACGGTGCTGGGTGTCGCGGCAATGGCCTGCGCGGTCATCCCGCCACTACAGGTCGCCGCACCGTTCCTTGGCGCGGCAGCCACCGCGATCGGCGCCATCGAAACCTACAAGACCTGTAAGCAGGGCATGTCCGTGGACTGCGCCATGGGCATGGCTGAATTGGTCCCAGGGGGCCGCGTGATCGGTGCCCTGGGCAAGGGTGCCAAGTACGCCGATGAGGTCGCGGAAGCGGCGCAGGGCGCGGGCAAGAAGGCCGATACACCCAGTGCCCCACCGAAGAAGGGATGCCACAGCTTTGCCCCGCGCACTCGGGTCCTGATGGGCGATGGCACGCACAAGCCCATCAGCGAGATTCAGGTCGGCGATGAGGTTGTGGCGACCGATCCGGTGACCGGCACGACGGCGAACCGTGAGGTTACTGTCCTGCACCGGAACGAGGACCGGGATCTCACCGATGTCACGATCTCGGTGGACGCTGACCCGGCGGCTGACGGGGATGAGACCACCGAGACGCTGAAGACCACCTGGAACCATCCGTTCTGGGATGCGACCGACAACGCCTGGGTCGACGCGGCTGATCTCCAGCCGGGTCACCGCCTCAGCGGTGTCGACGGCAAGGTCCTCACGGTCGAGAAGGTCCGCAACCACGTTGGCCTGCAGCGGATGAACGACCTAACCGTCGACGACATCCACACGTACTACGTCGTGGTTGACGACTCGCCTGTCCTCGTGCACAACGATGACGCCGATGTCTGCGACATCGATCCGCTGGCGAAGCGAGCGGACGACGCTGTGGCGAATGGTGAAGCCGGAAAGAAGAGCGTTCAGTACGCCTCGGAGTACACCTCTCGGGCCGGCAACAAGTACGTCGACGTCAACGGGCCTGCGGGCCGGCCGCCACTGTTCATGCGCATCCTGTTCAAGCTCACCCGCCATCACGGTGGATGCGCGGAGACGCGATGCCTGGTCCAGGCCTACCGGGCCGAGGGCTGGCGAGGGATCTTCGGCGGATCCTTCCGAACGATCTTTGTGCGAAATCCATTCTCCAAGGAAAAGGATCTGCACAAGACGCCTGCCGAGCCATGCGGCAGATGCAGGCGCCTCGAGAAGTTCCTCTGACTCTCAACCCATTACCGTGGTGGGGTCGCCTCAGGCAGGCGGCCCCACCGCTGTTCGAAGCTTCCAAAGGAGCTCAGTGTGGACATCCGTCAGGCGATCCAGTCAACGAAGTGGCACCGGTTGCGGGATGCGGAAGGTGCCGCGGGCCCCGTGGCGGAGCTGTTGCTGGACCTTCTCGACGCTGGCTCCAGGGATGAGGCAGCCGAGTGCGTGGATGCGCTGACTGATCGGGTAGGCCATCGAGGCTCCGCAGTAACCGAGGCCACCGCACCGGTTACCCAGGTGCTTTCGTCGATGATCGCCGATCCCGGTTTTCGCTGGAAGGCTGATGTGCTTTGTACCTTGGACATCTTCAGCCGATCGATCGGCGCATGGGAGCGGGTCTCCATCTTCGGGCGCCGCAGCAAGGTGGAGAAGCAGGCGGAAGCGGCACTGGTTGCCGCGCTGCCGGCAGCACGCGGCCTACTCAACGAAGAAGATCCGGAGGTGCGTGCGATGAGTGCCGACTTCCTCGCCAGCACAACGCCGGACGCCGACGCGGTAGTGGCCGAGCTCATGACGCTGTTCGCCGCCGAGCCGAATCCGGCCACTAGAGCAACCATTGCCGAGGCGGTCGCCAGAAACCTTGCGCGGATGACGAATCCAGCCGCAATAGCCAAGGCCACCGGTTGGTGTGACGAGCTCCTGCAGTCAGGCGAGCCGGCGGTTCGCTTCCGTACCGCAAGAGGCCGCCTCGCCGGCAAGTCCAGCGAGCAGGACCCGGAGGCTCACCGGATTCTCAAAGAGAATTCGGAGATCGGGTCCCGCTCGCTGTGGCCTGCCGAGCTCTGAAATCTTTGCCGTCTATAGGATCTTCGGTAGATCCCATGAGCTCCTTGACGATCTGCTCGACCAGATCCTGCGCCGCCGTTTCGGTGTTGAAGTTGGTGGCCGCCTGGTCTTCCCGATGCCACACAGGTCGCCAGCTGCCTTGCCCGGATGGCTGAAATCCACAGCTTTGAAGGTCTTGCCGAATATGCCCAGCAGCAGATCGAGCGGATACAGCGCGACCTGGAGTCGCTGACCGCGGATCTGGACCGGATAGCCCGGACCCGCGGCCTCAACGGCTGAGGAGTCACCGCACCTCGAGTAGGTCGACCACAAAGATCAGAGTCTCGCCCGGTTTGATCGCGCCACCGGCTCCGCGATCGCCGTAGCCGAGCTTCGCCGGAATGGTCAGCTGCCTGCGGCCACCCACCTTCATGCCCTGAACACCCTGGTCCCAGCCCGCGATGACGCGACCGGCGCCGAGCGGAAAGGCAAACGGGGAGCCCCTGTTCCACGACGCGTCGAACTCCTCGCCGGTCGAATGGGCAACGCCGACGTAGTGGACGACGACCTGACGGCCGGCCGTGGCCTCGTCACCGTCGCCGACGACGATGTCCTTGATTTCTAGCTCGGACGGGGCCGCACCCTCGGGAAAGTCAATGGTCGGCTTGTTAAGAGTCATGAGCTACTTCTTACCACCGAACATCGAGCGGATCGCGAGGACCAGCAACGCACCGCCGATGAGGATCCCGGCCAAGGTCAGTAATGGCTGCTCACTCCATCCTTGTTCCAACGCGAACATACTTCCGTAACACCTCCGTAACAGCTACATTCGGCTTCACCGATACACAGACCACTTTGGACGGCAGGTGACCCGATGATCGGTACCCCCAAGTGGCTCTTAACCCCTATTGTTGCCGCAGCTGTAGTCCTGGCCCTCGCCTCCCCGGCGGCCGCTGTGACAACGGAACAGAAGCTCGCAGTGCTGTCGAGCTTCACCCAGACGAACGTAGCCAGTTACGACGCCTGGAATTCCGCCCGGCAGAACCAGCCGGCCTGGGCTGACTACACCCTCAATTGGAGCACTGATTTCTGCTCCAGCAGCCCGGACAATCCGTTCGGGTTCGACTTCAAGCTGTCGTGCTGGCGGCACGACTTCGGCTACCGCAACTACAAGGAGATGGCTCAGTTCGGCGCGAACAAGTCGCGTTTGGACTCCGCCTTCTACGAGGATCTCAAGCGCAGGTGTGCCAGGTACCACTGGTCGGTCCGCCCCGCCTGCTACAGCCTCGCCTGGACCTATTACCAGGCGGTGCGCAACTTCGGCAGCGTCGTCGTGACTGCCGCCGATCTCAAGCGGGCCAAGGATTTGCTGCCCGCGGAGTACTAAACCGAAATGGCTCCGTAGCAGCGCTCCGGCCTTCCCGCTCCGTCTCCGGGAAGGCCGGAATGCCTTATGCCACTTCGACTGTGGCGAAGCGAACGGAGTCGCCGGCCAGGTCGGGGTGCTCGATACCGAGGGCCAGCGTGGCCGCCTCGCGCAGACCCATGTTGACGCCCTTGACGTAGGCCTCGTCGAAGGCCGCGTCACCGAGGGCGGCTCGCGCGGTCTCCTGCTGGTCCTTCCAATAGGGCGCGAAAATGCCTGGGCCGCAATGCAATTTGGTGATGGTGGACTCGGCCGCGCCGAAGAGGGTCACGCCGGTCGCCGTGTCGCCCCCCTGGATGCAACGCGCCGCAATGGCTTTGATCGCCACACACGTGCGGCTGTGGAACCCGTAGGACATGCGCGACCGCAGCGCGACGGTCAAATGTTCGTGCGCCGCAACGAGATCGCCGCGGCGCAGCGCCACCAGACCGAGCAGCAGGTCGACTGTGCGCCTGCCACGCTCGATCGGGCGCATCTGCTCGAACGGCCGGGCTGCAGCCAAGATGTCGGCAGCCTCGTCGAGATCGTCGCGCAGCCAGAGCATCTCGGCCAGGTTGAAAACCGCGAAGAGCGCGTCGGCCGACACGTCATGAGACGCGGCCCAGGCGATGACTTCGCGGCAGCTGCGTTCGGCCTCCTCGGTGTGCCCGGCGTCGCGAAGCGCACCCGATCGCCCGGCTAAAACCCGTACCAACAGGCCGGCGTCTCCGGTCCGTCGCGCGGATGCCTCGGCTCGGCGGCTGAACCGAAGCTCCTCCGCGAACTCTCCGTCCGCGCCGGCCTGAAGTGCGTGCACCTGGAAGGCCTGAGCCATCTCGGCGTCGGGGACGCTCTCCCCGGTTTCGGCGAGCCGTGCGTACAAGCGATAGAGCCAAAGCCGGCCCTCGCGGGCGAGTCCACGTTCGCGCCACCACTGGTCGAGCCCTGCCGCGATCCGCAGACCGGACCGGGCACTGCCACCGGTGCCGCACCAGCGCAGTGCGGCACGCAGCTCGGGTGCGAGCGGGTCGATCGAGTAGAGCGATAGCGTCACCGGACGGCCATCGGGCCCCTGCAGCGACCTTTCCAGCTCACGGAGTGCCCAGGCGACATGCCGATTGCGGGCCGCGCTCTCCTCACCGGCTTCGGTGAGGTTACGAGCGGCGTAGCCCCGAATCGGGTGCAGCATGCGATAGACGATGCCGCTGTCGTTGCCGCCCACCCTTTCCACCTGTACCAGGGACTTGTCCACCAGCACGGTGAGTGGATGCAACGGGTCCTTGCCGATCAGACACTCCACAGTGGACAGATCCACCGGGCCGGCGAAGACGGATAGCCAGCGGAGCAGCCGGGCGGCATCGGCTGGCAGGGTCCGGTAGGACCAGTTCACCGTGGCCTGCATGGTGGCGTGGCGCGGCTCGTCCCCGGTCGGGGTGGGCCTGCCCGCATCCAATGCCTGCAACGGATCGCCGCTGCCCAGCTCGGCGTGCAGCCGGCTGTCCAACTCGCGAGCGGAAAGGACGCGCATCCGCGCGGCGGCAAGCTCCAGCGCTAGCGGCAGACCATCCAGCCGCGTGGCGATCCGGGCGAAGTGAACGAGGTCGCTCTCGTGTACCGGTTGGCCGCCGCGTGCGGCGACAGTTCGCTCGATGAGTAGAGCCACCGCGTCGCTCGGCCCACCTTGAATCGACTCGGCGAGCCCGAGCGATGGGATGCGCCACACCAGCTCGCCGGCCTGCCCGAGCGGCTCGCGGCTGGTCGCCAGTACCCTGACGCCGGGTGCTCCGGCCAGGACGGTGGAAACCATGGACAGTGCCGGTCCAAGGTGGACCTCACAGGTGTCCAGCAGGATCAGCATGCGCCTCTCGGCGAGGTGGTCCACAAGCGTCTGAATGATGGGGCGTCCCGGCTCGGGCCGCAGACCGAGCACTGTGCTCACGGCAAAGGCCACCAGGCCGGGGTCGGAGACGGAGACCAGGTCAAGGTGCCACACACCGTCGGGATAAGAGGGATCGTCGACCAGGCCGGCGGCCACCATTGCAGCCAGCCTGCTCTTGCCCGCACCGCCGGCACCTACGACTGTCACCAGGCGACTGGGACCAAGGAACCGCTCCACTTCGGCGCGTTCGGCGGCACGCCCGATGAACGAGGTGACCGGGCACGGGAGGTTGTGGGGGGAGTCGCCTTCGGTACGAGGGCGGGGGAATTGTCTTTCCAACCCGTCGCCGATGAGCTGGAAGAGCCTTTCCCGGCCGTCGAAGCCGCGAAGCCGGTGCAGCCCAAGGTCGATGGTGTCGGCGAAGCTCACCTCATGCGCGGTCGCGGCCGACAGCAGGATCTGCCCGCCGTGTGCGGCCGCCGCGACCCGGGCGGCCCGATGTACTTCCGGGCTCGCGTATTCGCGTCCGTGCGGCTCGGCTCGCCCGGTGTGCAGACCCATCCGGACCAGCGGCCGAGCTTGCGGGTCGGGCCATTGATGAGTGGTGAGCGCACGTTGGGCGCTGGCACAAGCGGTGACAGCTGCGGTGGCGTCGGCGAAGGCGAAGAAGTACGAGTCGCCTTCGGTGAACAGCTCGACTCCACCGGCCGAAGTTAGAGTGGCGCGCAACAGTCGCCGATGCTCACTGAGCACCGGCAGGTATCCTTCTCCGAGCACCTGGGCCAATCTGGTTGAGCCCTCGATGTCGGTGAACAGGAAAGTCACCAGCCCCCGTGGCAGGTGTGCCGGGTTCGACACGTGCTGAAAACCTCCGCCCCCCAGAAGTCGCGATTCATCGTGTCAACTCCGCATATGTGGAGCATCGTCGGAACGGATTGATCCAGCTGACGTAACGATGACGACCAAGGTCCAGATATCGCACTTTCAGTCAGCACTTCCATGAAGTTTGCTCACTGGGTGAGATGAGACATACTCGGTGACGTGCTGACAGGGGAGAAGACGTGGCGCAGGCTGGCCTTGATGGGCGGGGTGATCGGGGCTTTGGCGGTCGGTTCGGCCGCGGCCGGTGCGGTGGTTGTTCCACAGTTCGCGAAACCTTTGTCCACACGGCCTTATGAGCCTCCACCACCTGTCGTCGTGACCCAGCCTTCGTCGGCCGCACCCACCCAGTCCGCTAGCCCCTCGCCGTCCACTTCACCGGAGGTTTCCCCGAGACCTGCCAGCGCCTTCACCACCTGGGCCGCGCCGCTTGCGGGCCGATTGGCGGTGCCGCAAACCGCACTTGAAGCCTATGGCTATGCCGAGTGGGTGCTGCAGCAGACGACCCCGACTTGCAAGCTGCAATGGACGACGCTCGCCGCTGTTGGAAAAGTCACCACTGATCACGGACGGCAGGGCGGATCAACCTTGGATCCGCAAGGACGCATGCGCCCCGCCCTGATCGGCCCGGCGCTCAACGGCACCGGGGGAGCGGCAAAGGTCGCCGACACCGACGCCGGAGCGCTCGACGGTGATCACACGTGGGATCACGCCGTCGGGCCGTTGCAGTTCATTCCCTCGATGTGGCGGCAGTCCGGAGTGGACGGGGACAACGACCAGCTGGCCGACCCGCAGGATGTGGACGACGCCGCGCTTGCCGCTGCCTATCACCTTTGCGCCTCCGGTAAGGACCTGTCCGTGGTGGCGAATTGGAAGTCGGCGGTCTCGGCTTACCACGGATTGGCGTCCCAATTGGACAAGGTCTTCGAAGAGGCTCAGGCCTACGGGGTGAAGAGTCGATCATAAATACTACGCTGCGCGACGCGGAAGGCGATCAATCGACACTCAGAGTAATGGTTTGCACACGATGACAGGATCTGCCCTTCCGTTTCTGCCCTCAAGTGTGCAAGCTGGACGGGTGATGGTAACCGGTGGTCGAGGTGAGATATGAAGGTGCGTGAATGGGATCCCCTTACCGCACCCGCCACGGAGATCGCTTCCATAGTCGCTCTGCTGAATGAGGCTATGGCGGTAGACCTGCCAGATGATCCGTTGTGGCGCGATGACTCGATGCGTGAATATCTCGCGGTGACCATGCCGGGCGAGCGCAAGGCGATGTGGCTGGCCGAGGAGACTATCGGCGATGCGGCTCGTGGCGTTCCGCCGCTGGGTGAGGCCAACATCCTGATGCTCGGCGACATCGGGGTGGTCGAGATTATCGTGCACCCCAAGGCACGCCGCACGGGTGTGGGCCGCGCGCTCCTTACTGAGGTGGTCCGGCGAGCCCACGCCGAAGGCTTCGCGGCGCTCGGGGTCGAGGTTCCCGGGGATACCAGAGCCGTTGACTTCTATGAGAAATTCGGCTTCGCGCGAGCCTTCACCGAGGTCCGCAGCGTGCTGGCGTTGAGTTCGGTGGACTGGTTCGGGCTGGGTGAATTCGCGGCCGGGATCGGAGCCGGCTACCAGATCGACTTTTACGCGGGTGGCCCCCCGGAAGAGCTTTTCGAGGCCTACGCCGCCGCCAAAGCGGAGGTAAGGGAGGCATACGATCTCGGGGATCTTGAGCTCCGCCCCAGTTCCTATGAGCCGCAACGGCTGCGGGCGAGTATAGAAACACTGGCGGCTCGGGGTTTGAAGCTCTACGTGGTCGTGGCCGTCCGCGAGAGCACCGGAGAGGTTGCCGGCCTTACCGAGGTGGTAGTGCCCTCGCAACATCCCACCCGCGCCGATCAATATGACACCGTCGT
>DPJL01000138.1 GCA_003543035.1 Micromonosporaceae bacterium
GCTCTTCCGATCTCGAAAACGATGCGCGCTCACTGTTTTCGATGAGCAGACCTGAATGACTACCCCCGGAGGCAGGACCCCTGACCCTTGTCCCGGTATCGGCTCTAGGCGGACTGGCGGGTCACGAGGGTGGGTTCGAAGATGACTGAGGCGACTCGCATGTTCGGGTCCTCGATGCGAGGCATCAGCAACCGCACCGCCTCGGCAGCCATGTCTTCAATCGGGTGCCGGATCGTCGTCAGCGTCGGCCGGGCCGAGATCGCCGGGCTGCTGTCATCGAACCCAACCACGGCAACATCTTCGGGCACCCGGCGACCTGCGTCGTGGAGGGCCGCCAATGCGCCCTGCGCCATCAGATCGTTGAAGACGAAGACACCGTCCAAATCAGACTCTTCGCTGAGCAGACGTCGCATTGCCTGTTCACCACTCTCCCGCGTGAAGTTACCTTCAGCCGACGGGAGATAGGCGTGCCCGTGCCGTGCCATGGCCTGACGGAAGCCGGAGAGCCGATCCTGGCTAGCCGGAACATCTGCAGGGCCTGAGATGAGCGCGATGCGCTGGCAGCCGCGCGCGACAAGGTGATCGGCCGCGAGTGCGCCGCCCTTCTCGTTTGCCACGTCAACGTAACTGATCGGCGTGGGAACAGCTGGACGGCCGAAGAGAACCGCGGGAATGCCGGCCTCGGCGATGAGCCGGGGCAGGGTGTCACCGGGGTGCAGGGAGAGTATGACGACGCCGTCAGCGTGCCCCTGGCGCAGATCGCCGACCACCTGGGTCCGGGCGTGATCGGTGCCGGCAAGCATCAGCGCAAGGTGAACTCCCTTGGGGCGCAAGACACTTAGCACACCGCCGACGACACGGCCGAAGAAGGGGTCGGTGAAGAGCCTGCCCATGAAAGGGTCGTCAGCGGTGTGCTCCTCGGAATCGGAGACCAGCAACGCGACTGAGCCGGTCCGCCGGGTGACCAGGGAGCGGGCCGCCCGGTTAGGGACGTAGCCGGTCGCGGTGACCGCCTGCCAGACGACTTCGTGCAACTCAGGATCGACATTGCGGACGCCGTTGATCACGCGGGACACGGTCGCACGCGAGACCCCGGCCATCTGAGCGACATCCTCCAGCGTCGGCGATCGCTGGGCGTCAGAGGAAGGGGGTCTCATGGAAGCCTTTATAGCACACATGGAGAGCGCTCTCCGTTCTCTGGACGGAGAGCGCTCGTGCTGGCTATCTGTAGACACCGAATTCCCACAGGGAGTACCCGAAAGTGGTGCCCCGGGCGGTGCCGTAGACGCGTACATACCGACCCGAACCGTTCAGGGGCAAGTCGTCGAACCCACCGTCACCGGTCGTCGTGGTGTAGATGGGGGTCCAGTCGGTCCCGTTGTTGGACGTCTGGATCTGATACGCACGCGCATAGGCTCCCTCCCACGCCAGTTGTACGTGGTTGAAGCTCTGTACACTGCCCAGATCGAGCTGGATCCACTGCGGGTCACTCCAATCGCTCGCCCAGCGGGTGCCGAAGTTGCCGTCGTTGACGTAGGAAGGCAGCTGTGGACCATTCGGGCCGGTCGGTTGGTGCGACGACGCGGCCGCGGTCTTGCCGAGTGCGATGTTCGTGCCAGGCACCGGCGGCGCGACCACCTTGAACGATTGAGTCTCGATGCCCACGTTGCCGTGGCCGTCGAAGGCGTATACGTAAACCTTCCATACGCCCATCTGCTGCGGTGCGGTGACACTAAAGGATCCCGGCCCGGTCTGGGTGAAGCGGACATTATCGAAACCGCGGTTCCCGTTGATGTGCTTGTTGGAGAACATCAGGTTGTACCGGATGGCATCACCGTTCGGGTCGGTTGCCGAGACGTTGACTGTGAACTGTCCGCCGGCCGGCACAGCGGTCTGGGTACTCACCGACATGCTTGAAATCTCCGGCGGCGTGTTCGCGGAAGCGACGCCGGTGTAGGCCTGCTTCAGCGCGTGATAGCCCAGCCGCCGCCAGCCGCCGGTGAAGGTGTTGAGCCACACTCCGCCAAAGTCGTTTTCGAGCCCATAGTGGAACTCGGTGGCACCCAGGGCCACCCCGGGATGCGCCTTGATGGCGTTCCAGCTTGCGGTGTAACCGGCCCGCTTCTGCAGATCGGTCGGCTCGGTCGGAATGCCGTTGATGTCATTGGGAACCTCCCACTCCCCAGCCGGCCCGGCCTCGGTCACGATGTAGGGCTTGGTGTGTCCCTGCGAAATCCAATCCTGCTTAACCGAAGCGATCTGCCCGTAGGAGTTGACTGCCAACAGGTCCAGCGCGGGAGAGTGTGCCTTGTAGTAGGTCCAGGCTCCAGTCCAGGCATCGGTCGACGTCACCGGATGGTTAGCGTCGGCGGCGTGGATCGCCTGCGTCACTTCATTTACGAACTGTGCGTATGCGACCCGCCGTTGTTCGACCACGTTCGCCGGCAGACCGTGGTCCTGCATGGTGAGGATGACCTCGTTGCCGACATCCCACATCAGCACGCCCTGATTACCCTTGAGCGTGTTGACCCGGGCAACGATTTCGTTCTTCACGTTCGTCTTGTAAGTGGTGTCGTTGACGTAATCGGCCCCCTGGTTCAACCAGTGCCCCACCACGACCTTGATGCCATGCTGGGCTGCCTTGTTCAGTAACGCGGGAGTGTGCGTGTCATCCACGCCCCAGGTGCGGATGGTGTTGACTCCCATGGCTTTCAGGTCACGCATGTATCCGTCTGCCGCGGCCTGCGGTGGGCCGTAGGTGATTCCCTTGACCTCAAAAGGTGAGCCGTTCACCTGAAGCTGCCACGCCCCTTGGCTCCCCGTGATGCGTACAACGCTTGGCCCGCCCGGCGTGGGTGGGTCAGTCATCGCGGCTGGCGCAGTGCCAACCTTCTTCGCCACGGACACTGAGTCGACGCTCAGCACGCCGCCGGAAGTTGTTGCCGCCGTGGGGGTTGTCTGACCCGCGATCGCACTGGGGAACGAACCTCCGATGGCGAGATCGAAGCGCAGGTAGAAACCGTGGTGGACGGCAGCCTGCCAAGCTGCCACCCCGACCTGACTCTCACGCACGATCCAGGTCTGGACTCCGTCGAGATAGAAACGAATCTCCTCGTCCGTCTTGGTCCGGTCGATGATCTGGGTGTACTCGTGATACCCGGTCTGACATCCGGCGCACGTCGCGAGCCCGCTCGTGCGGCCGTTGTACTCCGCGCACACGCCCTCGGGCGCGGTTCCACAGTGGAGGGTGTTCGACAGTTGGCTGCGGCCGTTGACGTTAGTCATGATGTCGGTCTCGCCGACTCCCGGCCAGTTGTTGTAGTTGCCCCGGTATGCCGCGCCGGTGGCGCGGAACCCAGGCCAGTAGCCGAGTGCGTTGGCGACATCCGGCTGCTTCAGTGAAGCAGTGAACCGGACCATCTCGCCAGGCGCCGCAGCGAAGTCGGTGCGCTGCGTCTCCACCTTGCCCGAAGTCCAGTTGCCGGCGCCGTCGCGCAGGGCTCGGATGTTCATCTTCCCCGTGCCATCCAAGGTCACGTTGGCGGCGCTCATCGTCTCCACTTCGCCGGTGCCCCAGTTTGCGGGCCCGCCCGGGTACTGCGTTCCGGTGCGGAGGATCCAGTTCGCCGCGCTCGGGGCCGAACCGGCCGGCCCGGTGAAGTCATCGCTCCAAATAGGAGTCCAGTCATCACTCGGTGGCGTCGTGCCGACCCGCACGGCCATCTCCCAAAGCGAGTAGCCCCAGCCGCTGTTGCGTGCGGTGCCATGCATCCGCACGTAGCGGCCGCTGCCGGACACAGCCAGCGTCTGATTGCCGCCGGTCCCGGTGGTGGTGCTGTAAATCGGGTTCCAGCTTGATCCGTCCGTGGAAGCCTGAATCTGGAAGGCTGTCGCGTAGGCACCTTCCCACTGCAGCACGATCTGACAGATGCTCTCAACGTTGCCAAGGTCTACTCGCAGCCATTGGGGGTCGCTGAACTGACTCGACCAGCGGGTGGTGGCATTGCCGTCAAAGGCCGCGGATGCGGGATTCACAGTCGGGTTCTCACTCGACGACGCCGTCGAGGGCTTGTTCAGGGCGGCGTTTGCCGTCCCGCACCCGCCGGTGGGAGGGCCGCCTGCTGTCCCGTAGACCTGGAACTCCCATAGCGAATAGCCATAGCCGCTATTACGAGCGGTGCCGTGAAGCCTCACGTAGCGGCCACTCCCCGTGACGGTGAGGGTTTGATTGCCACCGGTGCCGGTGGTGGTGCTGTAGATCGGGTTCCAAGTCGCTCCATCGGAGGAGACCTGGATCTGGAAGGCAGTGGCGTAGGCGCCCTCCCACCTTAGGATCACCTGGTTGATGGTTGCGGTCGCGCCCAGATCCACCTGGATCCACTGTGGATCACTCCACTGACTCGACCAGCGAGTGGCGTTGTTTCCATCGAAGGCGAGCGCCGGTGGCAGATCGGCGGCCTGACTCGACGACGCTGTCGCGGGTTTGCCCTGGGAAAGCAGAACATCGGCCGCACTCGCATTCAGCGGCGCTACCAGTACGTATGCCGCCGCGAAGGCGATGGCTGCGAGGGATAACAAACGTTTCATGGGACATGCCTCCAGACGCGGGGGAACGGAGAGCGCTCTCCACGTTGGACGGATTGTTACGCCGACCTTTCCGGCCTGTCAAGACTGGGCTTTGCGCAGTGATCACGGTGATCAGGGAGTTCCACAGCTGACACACCGACGACACGCTGGGATAACTCCCTGATCATCGCGATCAAGAGGAAAGCGAGGGGTTGACAGACGCCAGGGCGTGAGCCCACTCTAGGGACCGCATTTGGAGAGCGCTCTCCAATCTCTGATGACGAAGACTACGAAAGTGGTGATGGGATGACTGCCTCCCTGATGGCGGCCGGCACCGCGACCCGGGAAGGCGTGGCCGAGCTGCGTTTTCCCGCCGACTTCTGGTGGGGAGCGGCGACCGCCGCCTACCAGATCGAGGGCGCCCTGGACGAGGACGGGCGCACAGCCTGCATCTGGGACACCTTTGCCGCCACGCCCGGCAAGACGTTCAACGGTGATAGTGGGCGCAATGCCACCGAGCATTATTTCCGGTACCAGGATGATGTGGGTCTAATGGCAGACCTAGGCCTGTCGGCGTATCGGTTCTCCGTCGCCTGGACCCGAGTCCGCCCGCGTGGTGGCGATCGGAGCAACTCGGCTGGCCTGGCGTTCTATGACCGCCTCGTGGATGAGTTGCTGGATAAGGGAATCCGCCCGGCAGCCACTCTCTACCACTGGGATCTGCCACAGGAGCTGGAGGACGCGGGCGGCTGGGTCAACCGTGACACCGCCTATCGCTTTGCCGACTACTCCGCCGATGTCGCGAGTCTGCTAGCCGATCGCGTCCAACTGTGGTGCACCCTCAACGAACCTTGGTGCTCAGCGTTTCTCGGATACGGCTCAGGTGCGCATGCTCCCGGCCGCACCAACCACCGCGACGCGTTGACCGCCGCCCATCACCTGCTACTGGCGCACGGTTTGAGCTCGCACGCGATCCGGGCCGTGACTCCGCAGGCGCAAATCTCCTTCGCCATCAACGCGGGTGTGGTCCGGCCGGTGTCCGAGGATCCGTCCGATGTGGATGCCGCGCGGCGCATCGATGGTCTACTGAATCGAATCTTCCTCGATCCGGTCTTGCGAGGCTCCTATCCCGACGACGTCATGGCCGACACAGCGGAAATCAGCGACTGGTCGTTCGTTCAGGACGGCGATCTCGAGACCATCCACCAACCGCTCGATGCACTCGGTCTCAACTATTACCAGCCGGACCTCGTGGGGGCGGCCGTGCCCGAACGCGTTGACCCACACGGGCCCTACCCCACCGGTGAAAAGGTTGCCTGGCACCGGCATCCCGTGCCGCACACCGACATGGACTGGCCGATCGACCCGTCCGGCCTGGAAGAGATCCTGCTACGAATCAAGCGTGACTACGGTGACTTGCCGCTCTACATCACCGAAAACGGGGCAGCTTTCCCGGATCGGGTGGTCGATGGGCAGATCAACGACGCGGACCGGATCGACTTCCTGCACGCGCACCTGGCCGCGGCACACCAGGCGCTGGCCAAGGGCGCCAATCTGCGCGGGTACTTCCTTTGGTCGTTGCTCGACAACTTCGAGTGGGCGCAGGGATACAGCAAGCGTTTTGGAATCATTCACGTCGACTATAAGACCCAGCAACGCATTCTCAAACAGAGTGCGCACTGGTATCGCGACGTCATAGCCGCCGGCGGCATCCCCCGCCGGTAAGCCGGACGCCTACGGCGCCCGACCACAACTCCACAGGAGTTGCCGTTATGAAGCCTGCGAAAGCAGCAACTCCTGTGGAGTTGCGACGCAGGCCTTGACATGCCGCGCTGGAAAGTTCATGCTCACCCGCATTGGGAGAGCGCTCTCCAATTGCGGCATCTATGTAGCCAAGTCAACGTCCAATCTGGAGGAACTGATGCGTAAGGTGGCCTTAGCGGCTCCACTTCTTGCCGCAGCGCTACTTGTTTCCGCCACCGGCTGCGGCAACGATGCCGCCGACAAGCCGGCCGGGAAGACAAAGATCACTATCGCCACGTTTGGCGATTTCGGATATCAGGCTCTCTACAAGGAATACATGACCGCCAACCCGAACATCGAGGTTGTCGAGCGCGTCACGAAGACAGAGGACCACCACAAGAACCTTGTCACTCACCTGGCCACGAACACCGGATCCTCTGACATCGAGGCCATCGAAGAGGGCTGGATCGGTCAGTTCACTTCGCAGCCCGCGAAGTTCAACAACTGGATGGACTTCGGCGGCGCGGAAGTCAAGTCACAGTGGCCGGACTGGAAGTGGAAGGCCGCCACGGCCAACAACGGCACCGTGCTCGGGCTTGGCACCGACGTCGGCGGCATGGCGATGTGCTACCGCAAGGATCTGTTCGAAAAGGCCGGCCTGCCCGGCGACCGTGAAGCGGTCTCGAAGCTCTGGCCGACCTGGGACGACTACATCGCGACCGGAGTGAAGTTCAACGCGGCGAAACTGCCGGGAACCGGCTTCTTCGACGGTCCTCAGGTCATCTACCGCTCGATCCTTGGCCAGCAGCCGATCGGCATCTACGACGGCGAAAAGGTCGTGGTGGAAACCAATCCCGGTGTGAAGAAGGCCTGGGACCAGACCATCAAGGCGATGCAGCTCGGCCTCTCGGCGAAGATTGAAGCCTGGTCGCAGGACTGGAACGCTGGTTTCGCCAAGGGCAGCTTCGCCACGATCGCCTGCCCCTCGTGGATGATGGCCATCATCCAGGATCAGGCCAAGGACCACGCCGGCAAGTGGGAGATCGCCGCGATCCCGGGCGGCGGCGGTAACTGGGGCGGGTCTTACCTGACGCTTCCCAAGCAGGGCAAGAACCCGAAGGAGGCGGCGGCGCTGGCCAAGTGGCTCACCGCACCGGAGCAGCAGGCAAAGGTGTTCCGTGCCAAGGGAAACTTCCCCTCGACGGTGAGTCTCTACAAGGATCCGGTCATCACCGACTTCAAGAACCCCTTCTTCAACAACGCACCCGTCGGGCAGATCTTCGCGAAGTCTGTCACCGAGATGGTCCCGCAGTACATGGGCCCGAAGTCCGGTGACATCAACACCGCGATCATCAACGGCTTGACCCGCGTCCAGGAGGGCAAGCAGTCTGCGGACGAGTCCTGGGCTCAGGTCCTCAAGGACGTCAAGGCTCTGCTCTAGTTGTCGTTCAAGCGGCCCTCCCCTGCGGAGGGCCGCGCTTTCGTCAGGAAGGACCGTCCGTTGCTCCGGCACAAGCTCTACCGACTGGACCTCAAGGCGTCGCCATACCTATACGTGGCACCGTTCTTCGTCCTCTTCGCCGCGGTCGGCGTGTTCCCGCTGGTCTACACGGCCTGGGTGTCCTTGCACGACTGGAGCCTGCTCGAGGAGACGCCCACCTGGATCGGCGTCACCAACTACACCGATCTGTTCAAGGATTCGTATTTCTGGAACGCATTGCTCAACACCCTCCAGATCCTTGTGCTGTCAACGGTTCCGCAGCTGCTTATGGCCCTCGGGTTGGCGCATGTGCTCAATCAGCGCCTGCGGGGACAGATCTTCTGGCGGATGAGTGCGTTGTTGCCGAACATCACGAGTGTGGTGGCAGTCGCAATCATCTTCGGTCAGCTTTTCGGACGCGACTATGGTCTCATCAACTGGCTACTCGGGCTCTTCGGCGCGGGTGAAATCGATTGGCGCGCAGGCGAAGCGTCGTCTCAGATCGCGATCTCCGTCATGATTATCTGGCGCTGGACAGGATACAACGCGCTCATCTATCTGGCCGCTATGCAAGCCGTTCCCAAAGACCTCTACGACGCCGCATCCCTTGACGGGGCAACGAGTTTTCAGCAGCTGCGCAAGATAACCATCCCCGCGATCCGGCCTACTGTGATCTTCACCGTCATTGTCTCCACCATCGGCGGGATGCAGGTGCTGGCTGAGCCGCTACTCTTCGGTGGCGGTGGGCTGACCGGCGGATCGGACCGGCAGTTCCAAACCGTTGCGCTCTACCTCTACGAGGTCGGCTTCAACCGCTTCGACTTCGGTTACGCCTCGGCGGCCGCCTGGGTCATGTTCGTCATCATCGTGGTCGCGGCCTTCGTCAATTACCTGTTCACCAGTCGGCTGCGGAGATCATGATGAGTTCACGGAAGCTGACCTATCTCGCGCTCACCGCAATGGTGTTCCTCTCCGCTTTTCCGCTCTACTACTCGATTGTGGTGGCCTCGCATGACAACTCCGTGCTCGGCCAGGTGCCGCCACCGCTGACGATTGGCGGCAACCTCCTCACCAACCTCAAGCGCGCCTTCGAAACCGTCCCGATGGCGCACGCGCTTGTCAACTCCTTCGTTGTGGCCGGCGCCATCACCTTCAGCCAGGTGCTCTTCTCCACCTTGGCCGGCTTCGCCTTTGCCAAACTGAAGTTCCGCGGGCGCAACATCATGCTGCTCGGCATTGTGGGCACCATGATGGTCCCGACTCAGCTCGCCATCATCCCGCTCTACATCCTGATGGCTCGATTCGAACTTGTCGGCACGTTGCCCGCCGTTGTCATTCCGTTTCTGGTCAGCGCATTCGGCGTCTTCTTCATGACTCAATACCTGACCACCGCCGTGCCGACCGAGCTCATCGAGGCCGCTCGCGCCGACGGCTGCAGCACACTACGAATTTTCTGGCACGTAGTGCTTCCAGCGGCCCGTCCGGCCGCCGCAGTGTTGGCGATCTTGACATTCCTCAGCGCCTGGAACGAATTCTTCTGGCCATTGGTGGTGCTGAACCCCGATGAACCGACCGTCCAAATTGCACTATCGACGTTGTCCAGCGGCTATGTTGCCGACTTCTCGCTCATCCTTACCGGTGCGACGATTGCCACGGTCCCGCTTCTGATCGTCTTTGCGTTGCTTGGCAAGCACATCATCGGCGGCATCATGCAAGGCGCCGTCAAAGCCTGATCCGCGTGTTCCGTGATCCACATCCCGTGAGGCGTCAGTCCAAGCCGGATTCTGACGCCAGACGGGATGTGGATCACAAGGGATGTCTCTCAGTGACGCCGTCACCTCCGCGGTGGTCACCCTCCGCAGCCGCCGGCGCCGCGGCGGTCAAACCCGCTGCCGGGCGAGTACGTATTCCGCGCCCTCATCGAAAACCATGTCTCCGCATCGTTTTCGATGAGCGACCCGCGATCTATCCTCCCGTGGCTCCCAACCGCGATGATCCACACCATTCGGGGATTAGCGCGATCACTTTCGCGGGAGGCGACCATTTCCCGGAAATGGCGATGACCTTGAGGTGGGCGAGCGGCGAACGGGGAGGTGGGTGATTAGGAGCCGAGGGACTCTAGGACTTCGGGGAGTTCGTCGGGTTTGATGAGGACCTCGCGGGCCTTGGAGCCTTCGGAGGGCCCGACAATGCCGCGGGTTTCCATGAGGTCCATGAGCCGGCCGGCCTTCGCGAAGCCCACCCGCAGCTTGCGCTGCAGCATGCTCGTCGAGCCCAGCTGCGACACCACCACAAGCTCGATTGCCTGCAGCAGCAACTCGAGGTCGTCGCCGACCTCTTCTTCCGCCTTCTTGCGCGGGTCGGGAGGTGGCGGCGCCAGGACGTCGGGACGGAATTCGGGCTCGCGCTGGCGTTTGCAGAAGGCGACCACGTCGGCGATCTCCTGCTCGCTGACCCACGCGCCTTGCAGCCGTTGGGGTTTGGAGGCACCCATCGGCAGGTAGAGCGCATCGCCCCGGCCGATGAGCTTCTCCGCACCGGGCTGGTCCAGGATGACCCGGGAGTCCATCAGCGAGCTGGTCGCAAACGCCAGCCGGGAAGGGACGTTGGCCTTGATGAGCCCGGTCACCACGTCGACCGACGGTCGCTGGGTAGCGAGCACCAGGTGGATGCCGGCCGCCCGGGCGAGCTGGGTGATCCGCACGATCGAGTCTTCGACGTCACGTGGGGCAACCATCATCAGGTCGGCAAGCTCGTCGACGATCACCAGTAGGTACGGGTACGGCTTGATGACCCGCTCTGATCCGGGCGGTGGCTTGATCTGCCCGGCCCGCACCTTGCGGTTGTAGTCGTCGATGTGGCGAACGCCTGCCGCGGCAAGGTCGTCGTAGCGCATGTCCATCTCGCGCACGACCCACTCGAGCGCATCGGCGGCCTTCTTCGGGTTGGTGACGATCGGGGTCACCAGATGCGGGATGCCTTCGTAGCCGGTCAGCTCCACCCGCTTGGGGTCGATCAGCAGCAGCCGCACCTGATCCGGGGTCGACCGAGCCAGAATCGACACGAGCAAAGTGTTCAGGCAAGAAGATTTGCCGGCCCCCGTAGCGCCGGCGATAAGGATGTGCGGCATCTTGGCCAGGTTGGCCGTGACATAGCCGCCCTCGATGTCCTTGCCCAGCGCCACCACCATCGGATGACTGTCCGATGTGGCCACTCGGGATCGCAGCACATCGCCGAGCTGAACGTCTTCGCGATCGACGTTGGGGATCTCCACGCCGACCGCACTCTTGCCCGGGATGGGGCTCAGGATGCGTACGTCGGGGCTCTTCACCGCATACGCGATGTTGCGGGAAAGCGCCGTGATGCGCTCCACCTTCACACCATGCCCCAACTCCACCTCGTACCGGGTGACTGTCGGGCCACGCGTGAAGCCGGTGACGGCCGCGTCGACATCGAACTGATCGAACACGTTGGCCAGCGCGGCGATGACATCGTCGTTGGCTTTCGAACGTGTCTTCGGTGTCTCGCCGGGGCGTAACAGATTGGCCGGGGGCAACACGTAGTCGCCGCCGAGGCTCGGCAGGACGAGCTGCTCCATTTTGGTGGGTGGTGGAGTGTGCGTGGGCGCAGCGGGCTTGACCTTCGGCGGCTGCTTGGGCAGTCGCTGGATGGTGACCGTTTCCTGTTCCCCGTCGTCGGATTCCTCGTCCGCTTCGAAGGCGGCGGGAGGAGTGAGGCGACGCTTCGGCCGTTCCTCATCCGAGTCATCATCGCGAGCCGAAAGCGGCTTGCCGATGAACACGTCGCGCAGGTGGGCCAACCGCTCCGGGATCTTGTTGATCGGCGTGGCCGTGATAACGAGCAGGCCGAAACCGAAGAGCAGCAACAATAACGGCACGGCGACCCAGGCGGTGACCGCCTGTTCCAGCTTGCCAACGCCCCAGCCGAGCAGGCCACCTGCCATGAACTCCCGCTGCACGATGTCCACCGGGTCCTGCAGGATCTCGAGCAAACCGGTGGTGGCCAAGAGAAGCGCGCCCCAGCCAACGAAGGAACGACCACGCTGAGCCGGATCCGGCGCCGAACGCATGATGCGGATCGCCGCGATGGCAAGCAGGATCGGCAGAGCCACCGACGCGGCACCGATGAGGAAGCGGACCGTGCCCCCAACCCATCCGCCGAAGGGGCCCGCTCCGCCGCCCCAGATCGCCACCGCGAGCAGAACGGACAGTCCTAACAGGAGCAGGCCGAGGCCGTCCCGGCGATGTTCCGGGTCGAGGTCCTTGGCCTTGGCCGCCTGCGTACTCACACCTCGCACAATCCACCCCACCCCGTGAGCAATGCCCATCCAAAGCGCGCCTACCGCGCGCACCAGGAGGTTGAGGGGACTGGCTGCCGCGCTTTTGCGGCGCGCAGGGGTGCGCGTCGCAGGCTTCCTAGAGACAGCTCCGCGACGGCTCGGTTGAGAGGTACGTGCCGCCATAGCCACAGGCTAAACGACACGAGTGTAGTTTTAGACCTCCAACACGGACGGGACAATCATCGGCCGCCGGCGATAGGCCTCGTTGACCCAGCGGCCGACGACGCGCCGCACGATCTGCTGCAGCTGATGCGGGTCGGTGACACCGTCCAAAGCGGCTCGGTCCAGACCGTCCGTCACCAGCGGCAGCACCGGGTCGAAGGCGGCCGGATCCTCGGAGAATCCCTTGGCCGACAACGTCGGTCCACCCACGACCTTGCCGGTCACCGAATCCACGACGACGGTGACGGCGATGAACCCGCCATCGCCGAGGATCCGGCGTTCGGTGAGCAAGCTCTCACTCACATCGCCCACTGCCAGACCGTCCACATAGACGTAGCGGCACTTGACATGGCCGACGATCGTCGCATGGCCGTCCACGAGGTCGACCACATCGCCATCCTCGCAAAGCACGATCCGCTCCGCCGACAACCCGGATTCCACACCGAGCCTTGCGTGAGCTCTCAAATGCCGCCATTCACCGTGTACCGGCATGAGGTTGCTCGGTTTCACCACGTTGAGCAGATACAGCAGTTCACCCGCGGGAGAGTGACCGCTGACGTGGACCTTGGCGACGTCCTTGTGGATGACGGTCGCTCCGGCCCGCGCCAGCTGATTGATCACGCGATACACGCTGGTTTCGTTGCCCGGCACCAGCGAGCTCGCCAGCACGACGGTGTCGCCTGTGCCCACGGTGACGTGGCGATGATCACCGGTCGCCATCCGGCCGAGCGCGCTCATCGGCTCGCCTTGCGAACCGGTGGACATCAGCACGATCTCGTCTGCGGGCAGGGTCGTCGCCTCTTCGAGGCCGACTATCAGGCCGGGATCGACGCGCAGCAGCCCGAGATCGCGGGCGATGCCCATGTTGCGCACCATCGAGCGCCCGATCAGCGCGACCTTGCGGCCATGCTCGGCGGCTGAATCCAGCACCTGCTGGACGCGGTGCACGTGGGAGGCGAAGGACGCGACGATGATGCGGCCCGCGGCCTTGGCGAAAATGGCGTCCAGCACCGGGCCGATCTCGCGCTCCGGCGTGACGAAGCCGGGGATCTCGGCATTGGTCGAATCCGACAGCAGCAGGTCCACACCTTCGGCGCCCAGGCGGGCAAAGCCGGCGAGGTCGGTGATGCGACCGTCCAGTGGCAGCTGATCCATTTTGAAGTCGCCGGTGTGCAGCACCAGGCCGGCCGGCGTGCGGATGGCAACCGCGAGCGCGTCCGGGATCGAGTGGTTCACGGCGAAGAACTCGAGCTCGAAAGGCCCGAGCCGCTCCCTTCCGCCTTCGGTGACGGTCAGCGCGTAGGGGGTGATCCGGCGCTCGGCCAGCTTCGCCTCTATGAGCGCCAGCGTGAACTGAGAACCCACCAACGGGATGTCCGGCTTGTGGGCCAGCAGATAGGGAACCGCGCCGATGTGATCCTCGTGGCCGTGCGTCAGCACGATCGCCTGGATGTCCTCGAGGCGGTCGAGGATCGGCG
>DPJL01000433.1 GCA_003543035.1 Micromonosporaceae bacterium
TCAAGGAGACCGGTTACGTCGCACTTGACCACGGTTTCATGAACACAGCCGCCTGCGAGTCGAAGATCACCTTCATCGATGGGGATGAGGGAGTGCTGCGCTACCGGGGCTATCCGATCGAGGAGCTGGCCGAGAAGTCGACCTTCCTGGAGACCTCCTACCTGCTGATCTACGGCGAGCTGCCATCGGCGGAGCAGCTGGCCGACTTCAGCAGCCGGTTGCGGCTACACACGCTGCTGCACGAGGAGATGCGACGGTTCTTCGACGGCTTTCCTCGCGACGCGCACCCGATGGCAGTCCTGTCGTCGGCCGTCAGCGCGCTCTCGACGTTCTACCAGGACAGTCTCGACCCGTTCGACCGCGACCACGTCGAGATGTCGACGGTGCGGCTGCTGGCGAAGGTCCCGACGATCGCCTCCTACGCCCACAAGAAGTCGATCGGCCAACCGCTGCTCTACCCGGACAACCGGCTGGGCTACGTCGAGGACTTCCTGAGGATGACCTTCGGGGTGCCCGCACAGGAATATGAAGTTGATCCGGTACACGCCAAGGCATTGGATCTGCTCTTCATCTTGCATGCGGACCACGAGCAGAACTGTTCCACCTCAACGGTCCGGCTCGTCGGCTCGAGTCAGGCAAACCTCTTCGCCTCGGTGTCGGCCGGGGTCAACGCGCTTTTCGGCCCCCTGCACGGCGGGGCAAACCAGAGCGTGCAGGAGATGCTCGGCCAGATCCACGCGAGCGGCGGCGACGTGGAAGCCTTCGTGCGCAAGGTGAAGAACAAGGAGGACGGCATCCGCCTGATGGGCTTCGGCCACCGGGTCTACAAGAACTATGACCCGCGTGCGGCGATCGTCAAGAAGACCGCGCTAGAGGTGCTCGCGAAGCTGCACAAGCCGGATCCGTTGCTGGACATAGCAATGCGTCTCGAGGAGATCGCGCTTGCGGACGACTACTTCGTGTCGCGCCAGCTCTATCCGAACGTGGACTTCTACACCGGCGTGATCTACAAGGCGATGGGCTTCCCGACCAAGATGTTCACCGTCCTGTTCGCTTTGGGCCGGTTGCCCGGCTGGATCGCCCAGTGGCGCGAGATGATCGAGGATCCGCAGACCAAGCTCGGCCGCCCACGTCAGGTCTATGTCGGGGCTCCGCGGCGCGGTTACGTTCCGATCGAGCAGCGCTGAGGTTCACCGTCCGTTCGCCTGCCGTAAAGATCAGGCCGGTAGCAAGAGCGCATGTCCTTACCCCTTGCTGCTGCTACCAGCTTGCTCTTGTTAGGTGTGCCCACGGTGGTGCAGGCGCCGGCCGACACATTCGGCCGCGTCGCGACCTTCGGCGTCTACCGCAACACGTCGGCCGATGACGGTGCCACTGCTGAGATCTCGGCGCTGAGCTCCGATGGCAAGACCGTCATCTACACCGACAGCCCTGGCAAGCGAATCGGTTTCGTCAACATCGCCGACGCGTCGGCACCCGCGCCCGGCGGTGTTCTTGGCATGCCCGGCGAGCCGACTTCTGTGACAGTGCTTGGGCCGCATGCGTTGATCGCGGTCAACACGAGCCCTTCGTTCGTGGCGCCCAGCGGTGTCCTGGTGGTGCTCGATGTGGCAACGCGGGCGGTCGTGCGCACGATCGATCTCGGTGGCCAGCCAGACTCTGTCACGGTTTCCGCCGATGGCAAGTACGCGGCGATCATCATCGAGAACGAGCGCGACGAGAGTGTGAACGGCGGCAACATTCCCCAGCTTCCCGGCGGCTGGCTGTCCATTGTGGACATCCAGTCCTCGGTTGCGGACTGGGCCATTCGCAAGGTTCCGCTCGACGGGCTCGCATCCGTGGCGCCAACCGATCCCGAGCCGGAATACGTCTCCATCAATGGCGCGAACCAGGCCGTGGTTTCGCTTCAGGAGAATAATCATCTGGTACTCGTGGACCTGCCGTCCGGAGAAGTGAAGACACACTTCAGCGCGGGCGAAGTCGCCCTGACCAAGGTGGACAAGACCGGCGACGACACGATCGCTTTCATCGAGTCCTTCAAACGGCTTCGTGAACCCGACGCGGTCGCCTGGATCAGCGACGACCTCTTCGCCACCGCCAACGAAGGCGACTATCAGGGCGGCTCGCGGGGCTGGACCATCTTCCACCGCAACGGAACTGTCGTCTACGACGCCGGCAACTCCCTCGAGCACCTCGCGGCGACTCACGGTCTGTATCCGGAGAAGCGTTCCAAGAATAAGGGCACCGAGCCTGAGTCGGTTACCTTCGCCAACTTCGGCGGTGTGCCGTATGTCTTCGTGGGCTCCGAGCGCGGCAATTTCGTTGCCGTGTATGACGTCAGCACCCCGGCTTCGCCTCGTTTCGTGCAGGTGCTGCCGACCAATAACGGCCCCGAAGGTCTGGTCGCATCTCCGGCACACGGGTTACTGATCGTCTCCACCGAGACCGATGCTCCCGCTGACGGCATCCGCTCCGCGATCCACATCTTCAAGCACGGCACGGCGTCGAGCTTCCCGTCGATCGTGTCGCAGGCGGGTCCTGCGGGCACTCCCATCCCGTGGGGCGCTCTTTCGGCGTTGTCGGCGGTACCTGGTACACCCCAAAAGCTCTGGAGCATAACGGACGCGATCTACAAACCGACCCGGCTACTGGGCATCAACACTGCCACGACACCGGCGTCCATTGTGGATGAACTGACGGTCACCAAGGGCGGATCGCCGGTCTCCTATGACGCTGAGGGCTTGGTGGCCCGTCCGGATGGTGGCTTCTGGCTTGCCCACGAAGGCAAGACGGGTCCGGAGAATCTGTTGGTGCGGCTCGATGCGACCGGTGCTGTGACTCAGGAGATTCCGCTCCCCGCGGAAATCACATCGCAGCTTGGCAGCAACGGTCTTGAAGGCATCGCGATCACCGGAACCGGTGCGACAGAACAGGTTTGGTTCGCATTGCAGCGCCCTCTCATCATCGACTCCACCGATGTTGTGCGCATCGGCCGGTACAGCGTCACCGGCGCGACCTGGAGCTGGTTGGCTTACAAGCTCGACGCGGCTCCGGCTGGCGGCTGGGTGGGGCAGTCCGAGCTGGTCGCGCTCGACCAGAACACCTTCGCGGTCATCGAGCGGGACAACAAGCGTGGCCCGGCGGCACAGGTGAAGAAGGTCTATACCTTCGATGTTCCAACCGGTTTCGGCTCGGGGGTTCCGGTCGCCACCAAGACGCTGGCCGTTGACCTTCTCCCGCTTCTCGAAGCGGGCAAGGGTTGGACTCAGGACAAAGTGGAGGGTCTGGCTGTCGGCGGAGATGGCAACGTCTACGCCGTGACGGACAACGACGGGCTCGACAAGGCAACCGGCGAGACAGTTTTCCTTCGCCTCGGCACGGCCAAGCAGGTCTTCCCGGCTGTGTTCGGGGGCAACCTGCCGATTACGGGGTCGACCATCGTCGGCTATGTCGCAGCGGGCGTCGGTCTGGTGATTCTGGGGGTTGCCGTCTTCGTGGTGGCTCGCCGCCGCCGCTTCTTCTAGATGTGTCGGGGGTCACTCTCGCCGAGTGACCCCCTTTTGTCAGACCTGCCGTCTAGTTTGGACTCATGTTCGAAGAACTCGTTGACCGCCTGGTGAAGCAGGCTCAGCGGGTGTCTTGTGAGCAGGCCCGGCTGTTGTCCTGCATTCGCGCCGTGGCCGAGGCTGCTCCGGTTGCGGAGTTTGCCGCGGATGAGGTGGCGTTCGCCCTGACCTGGTCTCGCAAGGCCGCCGAGGCGCAGGTCGCGCTGGCCAATCAGTTGCTCGATCACATGCCTGAGGTCTTTGCGGCCCTGGGCACGGGGGTGATCGATCTGCCGAAGGCCCGTGTCTTCGCCGAGGTGCTCCAATCTCTGGATCCCGCCGTCGCAAGAGAAGTCGCCGCCCAGGTGCTACCGGTGGCTGGCGAGAAGACCACGGCTCAGATCCGGGAGCGGCTGCATCGGCGAGCCCTGGCGGCCGACCCCTCGTCGGCTGTCAAACGACGCGAGCGAGCAGTAGCCGACCGACGGATCATGCTCGAGCCGTCATCGGACGGAACCGCGGTCCTCACCGCGCTGGGGCTGCCCGCGCAGCGGGCGATGGCGGCGTTCGAGCGGGTCAACGCCATCGCCAAAGCCCGCAAGCTGGCAGGCGAGGAGTTGAGCATCGATCAGCTCCGGGCTGACACACTGCTCGATCTTCTAGAGGGCGTTGGTGTCGGGGCGATTCCGGGTGTTCGGCGCGGCGCTATCGAGCTGACGGTCGGCCTCGACACCCTCGCCGGCCTGAATGAGCGACCGGGAATGCTTGGTGGCTATGGCCCGGTCGGTGCTGACGTCGCAAGGCAATGTGCGTTCGCAGGCCTGGATTCCCCATGGCGGTTCAATGTGGTTCACCCGGCGACAGGTGAGCTGTTGTTCCAGGGCATCACCCGCGCCAGGCCTGACCAGGCGGCGCCACCGGGCCGCGACCGGAATCACGCGCCGAACCCGAGCCGGCGCCGGGACAGCCGTGCCGCGTCGGGTGACCGCGAGCCTGAGCCGAGCCCGCCGAGGCAGGATCCGGCGGATCGGTTTGCTAATGCGGCCATGACCAGATGGGTTCGGAGTCGGGACAAGACCTGCCGCGCTCCCGGGTGCCGCGTCTCGGCGAGCGCCTGCGACATCGACCACACTGTCGACTTTGGACGAGGCGGCCGAACAGCCCACGACCAGCTCGGATTGCTGTGCCGGCACCACCATCGGCTCAAGCACGAGGGCCGATGGGAGCTGCACCAGACCGAGCCGGGGGTGTTCACCTGGCTGAGCCCGGCGGGCCGAATCTACCGCGTAGGGCCCGAGCCGCCATGAGCTGCTGAAGCCGTGGCAAGATCTACGGATGGTTCATCTTGAGGTTCTGGCCAAAGGGCGTGCCGCACTACTAGCCGGCGAGGTGCGGAGGGAGGTTCCGCCTACGGAGCAACCGGGGCAGGATCGTTGGGGCATTTCCATGTTGCTCCGGCCCGATCACACCATGCTCGCCACGCTCACCGAGTTTGCGGCAGATGCTGCGGCCGTTGCGGGCCAAGGCCATTGGGCACACGGACCCGAGCTGCTGCACGTCTCGCTAAGAGCATTGGCGCCGTACAGGCTTGAGCCCGAGACAGCGGGCTATGGTGAGGCACTGGCGGAGGCGGCGGCCGGGCTGGCGCCGATAACGGCCACGGTGAAGACGGTCAGCCCGCATCCGCTCGGCATTGGCGTGCATGTGCATCCGCACGACGACACGCTCGATCGGCTCTATGGCCGGCTGGGACCTGCGCTGCACAAGCGTGGCCTGGAGGATTTCGAATACTGGACCCGCGAGATGTGGTACATCAACGCCGTTCACTTCGCTGCTGACGTCAACGTCGAGGCCCTGGTCAACTGGTGTGACGAGCGCCGGGATACCGAATTTGGCACCATGACGCTGTCCGCTGTAGAGCTGGTGCGGTACGAGTACACCGGCACCGACATGCGAGCCGTGACGCTCCACAAACAACTATTCTGACCGCATGCGGCGCATCACCATGGACGACGGCGTTCAGCTCGCGGTCCGTGAGACGGGCAATCCAAACGGACCGACAGTCGTTTGCGTGCACGGCTTTCCGGACAACTCCCGCCTCTGGGATGGTGTCGCCGAGCGGCTGGCGAGCCGGTTCCGGGTGATCGTCTACGACGTTCGCGGTGCCGGACAATCCGACCGTCCCAAAGAGACGAAGGCCTATCTACTCGAACGACTCGCAGCCGACCTTGCCACAGTGATCCAAGAGGTGTCTCCGAAGGAGGATGTCCATCTGCTCGCGCATGACTGGGGATCGATCCAGGTTTGGCATGCCCTTGGCCGAGGTCAGAAGGCCGCCTCGTTCACCTCGATCTCGGGGCCTGACCTGGACCGGGCCGGGGAGTGGATCAGAGCCCAGGCCAGGAGGCCGCGAGCGTGGGGGAGGCTGGCCAAGCAGCTCGCATCATCGACCTACATCGTGTTCTTCCAGGTCCCGCGAGCTGCCGAGTTGGCATCACGTGCAGGGCTGATCTCGCGCATGCTGCGGCGGCCGGTCGATCACGACGACTTCCGGCACGGGCTGAAGCTCTACCGCGCCAACATGTTTCGCCGTCTGACCCGTCCCCGTCCCGCGCCGGTCAAGGTGCGGACGCAGATCCTGGTGCCGACGCGCGACAGGTTCGTCGGCGCCGGCATTCAGAACGCTGAGGGAGCAAGCATCCGCAGCGTCGACGCGGGACACTGGCTGCCACTGAGCCAGCCGCTGTTCGTGGCGGAATGCGTCGAGGAATTCATCGTCTAGTAGGAGCGGGGGAGTCCCAACGTCTGCTGCGCGACGAAGTTCAGGATCATTTCGCGGCTGACCGGGGCGACCCGGCCCACTCGGGCAACGTTGATCAGCACGGCGAGGCCGTATTCGACGGTCATGCCGTTGCCGCCGAGGCTCTGCACCGCTTGGTCGACGGCACGGACGGCGGCTTCGGCGGCTGAGTATTTCGCCATGTTCGCCGCTTCACCGGACGCCCGGTCGTCGCCGTTGTCGTAGAGCCACGCTGCCTTCTGCATCATCAGCTTGGCGAGCTCAAGCTCGATGGCAGCCTGGGCCAGTGGATGCGCGAGTCCCTGGTGTGCACCGATCGGCTTGCCCCAGACCGAGCGCTCCTTGACATAGGAAGTTGCTCGGGCGAGCGCGTGCCGTCCAATGCCGACAGACAATGCGGCAACCATGATTCGTTCCGGGTTCAGGCCGGCAAAGAGCTGCTGCAGATCGGCGTCGGCGCCGCCAACGACGGCTTCCTCTGGCAGGTGCACATCGTCGAGGAAGACCATGAATTGCCGCTCGGTCGTGATGAGCTCCATGTCGATCGGCTGGTACTGCAGCCCGGGCGCGTCAATCGGCACGATGAACAATGCCGGGCGCAGATAGCCCTCGGCCGATGAAGTTCGCCCCACCACCATGATGGCGTCGGCGTTGTCCACACCGGAGATGAAAACCTTGCGCCCGGACAACAGATACCCGCCTTCCGGGCCGGGCTTGGCGGTAGTGCTGATCTGGTGCGAGTTGGAGCCCGCGTCCGGCTCGGTGATGGCGAAAGCCATGATCTTCGAACCGTCGGCGATCCCGGGCAGCCACGTCTGCCGCTGCTCGTCGGTGCCGAAGCGGGAGATGATGGTGCCGCAGATGGCCGGTGACACCACCATCATCAGCAGTGGACATCCCGCGGCCGATAGTTCTTCCAGGACAAGGGAAAGCTCAT
>DPJL01000427.1 GCA_003543035.1 Micromonosporaceae bacterium
CCACGGGATTGCTGGCGTGCTGAAGGAGGTAGGGCGAAGTAGCGCTACCGAGTCGATTCATGCTTCCACCCTCTCACACCCACCTGCGCGTGCTTGAGGCTCCCGGGCAGCAATCGCGTGTCGCTCGTCGGTGGAGGCCAGGCAGTGAGGACCGGCTTGTCCGGGATTCGTTAGGCACGTGAATATCAAACGTCGACGGCGAATCGCATCTCTCGATGAGTCCGTCCGCCTTGCTTATCCACCGGCTCGAGCATGCCGCCGCCAGCATCGTCCCGCCTGTCCTTGTGGCGACGAGGCATCAGGCGGCACGAGCCGCCGCAGCGATCACGGCGGCCCGGCGGTAGTCAGAAGGTTAGAGTGCGTGCGCCGCTTGCCATCGCCTCGACGACCATCGCGGCGGTGACGATCTTTGCGCCTTTGATCAGATCCGGCTCAGTGATCCCGCGCGGCCCGGTGCAGGCGCCGCACGCCCAGATTTCCCCACCTGCACCGACAAAGGACGCGAGGACATCGCGCAGCGGCGGCATGCCCGGCTGTTCGATGGCTTCGGCGTAACCGTTGGTGGCTAACCAGACGCCGTCACACGTCAGTAGGACGACGGTGGCTTGATCGGCGGTGGCCGAAACGTTGCCGACGACGAAGGAGAGCGTTGCGCGCTCGGCGTCCTCGCGGCCGTGGGTGCAGTTGACAAGAATGCTCGGTGCCATGGTGATCTCCTATTTGTGACGTAGCTGAAAATGCATGCCGTCCGAGTCGGTCGTGACGGCAACGATTTCGTGGCCGGTCATCCGGCTCCACGCGGCGATTCCGTCGGGTGCCGCCGCTTCGTCGGTGAGTACGGTCAGCACCTGCCCGGTCTCAAGGGCACGCATCGCGCTCGCGATCAGCGGCGTAAGGGTGGCGCAGCCCTCGCCGAGCGCCTCGAGAAATGCGCCTGTCGCGCGGTAACCCGAACACAGCAAGCGGATTGAACCGATGTGGCCGCTGGCGAACATGCAGTAGGCCTGCTGTTCGATCACGAGGTAGGAGCCGGGTTCTCGTACCGCGAACCGGTACGACACGTGCCCTACGTCGGCCACCGTGCTGGCCGCGAAGCTGATCCGCTTGATCTCGCCACGATCGGCGAACCAGCTCAGCATCAGGTCTGCTGCGTCGGCCCCGCCGGACCGTTCGACGTCGCGGTGCGGCAATGAAGCCCGCAGCGACACATCCTGGGTGAACACACTTTGCAACCCGGCGCGGTTGCCGGTCTCTAGCGCGTTCACCATCCGTTCGAGCACGGTCTCGTTCATCGCAGGCTCCGATCAGCCTTGTTCGACGGGATAGATTTCGTCGGCGACCAGGCCGTGCGCGGCGCGGTGCACCTCGTGGGCCCGGTCGGCGTCTGGGGCGTCGACGAGGCAGAAGGCTTTGCCTCCGGCTGGATCGACCCAGTAGTTGATGTATCGGACTCCATACTGGTGCTGGATCTTGAGGTCTGAGGCATGCGCGGCGGCGACATCGGCCGCGGTGGCGCCTTCCGGCAACGCGTTGTGAACGTCCATGAACAGTGGCATTTCGGTCTCCGTCGGGCTTGGCCAGCCACGCTGATCGTGGCGGATGGATGTCTCGACGCTATGGCTAGTGGCGTTCCCAAACCGTTCTCAGGCTGATGGGCGGGCGTAGCATTCAGGCGTGGCGCGATGCATGATCAGGCTGCTGGGCCGTTTTGAGGTGCACGTCAACGGTGTCCCCGTTGCCGCGGACTCGTGGCGCAGCCGCCGCGCGGCAGACCTAGTCAAGATCTTGGCGCTGGACCCGTCGCAGTCCGTGCACCGTGAGCAAGTGATGGACCTGTTGTGGCCTGAGCTGAGCGAAGAGGCGGCGGCCGCAAACCTGCGCAAGGCGGTGCACTACGCCAGGCGGGCGCTCGGGGCGGAAGAAGCCATTCGGTCCGAGTCCGGACTCTTGACCCTCTGGGACGGCGGCGCAGACGTCGACGCCACTCACTTTCTCGCCGCGGCAGACGCGGCGCTTGCGGCCAACGACCAACGGCAATGCGCGGAGGCGGTGGCGCTCTACGGGGGCGAACTGCTGCCCAACGACCGATATGAGCCGTGGGCCGAGGAGGCACGACAACGCATACGATCTCGATGGCTGGCATTGCTCAAGGCCGCGCACATGTGGCAGCAGGCCCTCGACGTAGATCCCACCGACGAACAGTCGCACCGCGAGTTGATGCTGGCCCATCTGAACGCCGGCCAGCGGCGCGACGCCATCCGCCAGTTCGAACGGCTACGCGAGGTTTTGCGCGAGCACATCGGCGTGGCACCCGACAAAGAAACCATCGCCCTTTACCAACAGGTCCTCGCCATGGACGGCGACGAGCCTGTCCTGCCCGAGCAACGCGCGGCGGTACTCATCGCCACTGGGTTGGTTCACCTCAACCGGCAAGAGTTCGATCAAGCAGAGCGACTCGCCCGGCAGGCACTCGAAATCGCCACCGATCACGAGTTGCCCCACGAAGTCGGAGATGCCAGCACGCTCCTGGGTCTTGTCGCTTCCCAGACCGGCCGCTGGTACGACACGTTCCGGGCAGCATTCGTCTCCTCGCTACATCAGAACCCGCAACTGGCTATGGCCACCTACGATGCCAACCTCTGCATGGCTGAGTACCACATCACCGGCGCCGTACCAGGAACAGACCCTGTGACCTACGCCAGTGAACTACTCTCCCTGGCCGAGTCCGCGAATTCGCTTGTGGGACAAGGGATCGCACAATTCATGATCGGCGAATCCCACCTCCTCGCCGGCCGCTACCCAGAGGCACACACCTGGCTGGAACGCGCCCTGCGCACCAACCGGGGCACCGGCATCGCATCGGGACTGTGTCTCACGCTCGAACGCCTCGCCCAGACCGAACTCGCACTGTCGCAAGTAGACAAAGCCAGCCAGTTACTGGACCAGGCACGCCACATCGCCGACACCTCACCCATGCGATCACATCTGCTCGTCCGCCTTCTCGGCGTGCATCTCGAAGCGACCGCCCAGACACCCCACAGCCAGTTCGAAGTCCAGCGCTCCGAACAAACCCTGACCGACATGCGCAAGACCTGCGAACCATGCTCGATCAACTTCCATGTCCGCGCGGCAACAATCACCGCCCACACCGGCGATTTGCCCCGATCCCGCCGCCACGTCAACCACGCCGAACGCATCGCCGGCCTTTGGCAAGGCGGGCCGTGTACCGCCGCCGTCTGGGAAGCACGCGCCGCATTACGCGCCGCCGAAGGCCACAACGACCAAGCCGCCGCGCTTCTGCGAGAGGCCGCCCACGAATACGGCCGGGCCGGCCGTTTCCCCGACGAGCAACGTTGCCGCGACAGGCTGCAGCCCATGCATGCGACTCCCGTCGCCCCCTAGTACGCCGCTAAGATCCGGCTGCGGGCGGCAGTCCAATGAATGACTGGCTGACGGCGAAGATGCCGCGCCCGGGGTAACCGGAAGTCGCCGCCGCATGGATCATCGGTCCCGTGATCGTCTTGGGACCCTGGCGGTGCGCCTACCGGAGAGCAGTCAGCTGGCTCGCCCAAGTCCTGTTTAGATGCCGTGCGATGCGCGGCGGCTAAACATTGCACAGCTCGCGAACCCACACATGGGCCGCAACACACGCGTCAAACCGAGCGACCAGTTCACTCCAACGCTGCTGTCGCGGACCTTACGTATCCCGTTTGCGGCAACTGGGCGAGCTGTGGCAGGACTTAGCCGACCGGCAGGCCGCCGCCAGCCCGCTAGACTCCGCCTGCATGTGATTAGCCGCGAAACCCTTGAGGTGCAACCCTTCAGGACCGCTCGTCTGGACGCACTTGATCCCGCTTGAAGCCATGCCACACGAACGTCCAGATTGGCATCGCGTGCGTTGCCACGTAACCGATATACACCATGCGCCACCCGCTCGGCAGCGCCATCTTTCGCCAGGCGGGCCAGTGTCGTCCAGGCCATACCCGTTCCCTCGGCTTGCCTGCGGGTGAACAGGCCCCACTGACCTTCGGCTATGTCAGCTAGTGACTGGATGGTTGACGCTCGCGGCACTGCTGCACTTTATAGCGAAATCGCCATACATTGCAGATCCCAAATGTCTGCAATGTCACCAATGGCAAGTTCGGTATTT
>DPJL01000305.1:0-22380 GCA_003543035.1 Micromonosporaceae bacterium
CCGATGCCGTTGGTGAAGCAGCTGGCCGTCACGCCGATCACGCCCGGTCCGATCATCCTTGACCAGGACGTTCTCGACCCGCGAGGCGACCCGGACCATGACGGGATTCCCAACATCCTGGACAAGAAGAACAATGACCCGAACACGGGCGGCGAGCCGTGGGGCGACCACGACCACGACGGCAAGCCGAACCTCTATGACGCACAGGCTCCGGGCAACTATGACGGGTACAAGTTGGCGCTCGCCCTATCCGGCGACAGCGACGGCGACGGCATCAAGAACCTGGTCGACGCGCAGGACAACAACCCCAACACCTCGAAGGAAGCCTTGGGCGACAACGACGGTGACGGCATCTACAACTACCTCGACAAGATCAATATCGGCCCCATCTTCCCCGGCGGCCCATTTGTCCTCGAGCCTGGCGTGATCGACCCGGGTGGCGGCGACCCGCCTCCACCCCCGCCACCGCCAAGTGGCGACCCGGCGCCCCCGCCCGCGGCAGAGACCGGTGGTGAGACGCCGCCTGGCGAGACGCCCGCAGACCCGGGTCAGCAGCCGATCATGCTGGCCGGCGACGCGGTCGGCCAGCCGATCATCGCGCCCCCGGAGAGCCAAGGTGGCGAGAGCGGCGGCGGGATCCCAACCTCGGCTCTGATCGTCGGTGGCGCAGCCCTGGCCGGAGGCGTCGTCGTGGGTGGCATCGCCGCGAAAGTGCTGGCCAACAAGCCTCAGGAAGAGGCATAGATGCTGACCATCCTCCGGACGGAGGATGGTCAGAAACCTGTCACCCTAGTGCCCGTGTCCATTCGGACGCCTAGGATTCGCGGGGCCGAGCGAGAAAGGTTGACCGATGCTTTGCCATGCGTGCCACGTGCATCTGCGACGGGATCACCCGTATTGCCTGCACTGTGGCACGCTGCGCCGCAACGCGTCAGTTGAGGCTTTCGCGCCGCCCGAGCTGCGCTGGAATGACGGCATGCTGGCGCTGGTCAAGCCAGTGACCACGGTTGGCCGCGGCGACGAGAACGACGTGGTCCTCAAAGATGCCAGCGTTTCTCGCGCGCACGCGCGCGTAACCCGTACCAGCCAAGGATTTCTGCTCGAGGATCTTAAGTCCTTCAACGGCACGACAGTCGGGCAGCGCCTGCTCCGCGGCAGCAGCATGGTGCTGCCGGATGAGACCGAGTTGCACTTCGGTGATGTGCCCGCGCGATTTGCCCAGCCCAGAGGGCTTGCCGTTGGCGGCAAGACGATGGTGCGCGGCACCGAGAAGGCGCCTGACGAGGTTGTCGTGCCGACGGCGGAAGGGCCGCTCACCGCCACTCCGAGGCGACGTGGGCATTGGGCGCTCAAGCAGATCCCGGACGATCGCGGCGAAGAGAGCGGCCAGGAGAAGTGGGTGCTGCGCAACAACCTCAGCGGCCGCTACCTGGAGCTCGACGACCGCGATGTCTTCCTGTGGCATCAGCTTGACGGCGTCAACACCGTGCGCGACCTGCTCTTCTTCTTCGCCCAGCGCTATGGAGAGCTTGCCCTGCCCCGAATCGAGCGGACGCTGCGCACCTTCGCCGATCTCGAGCTCGTGGCCGGAGTCTTCGGGCATACCGGTCGCAAAGAACGAAGGTTCCTCAAAGCGTTGCTGCAACCCGAGTTCTCCATCAAGGGCCTCGATCCCTTATTTAGCACCATATATCGCTCGTTCGGCTGGCGCTTCTTCACTCGCACCGGCGTTGTAGCGCTCTGGGCGCTGATCCTGGCCGGCATCTACGGCATGTGGGTCGCAAGTGGTCACCAGCGCCTCTTCAACATCGAAGGGGCCGGTCTGCTTGGGGCGCTTGGCATCGGCGCCGGATACCTCATCGCCCTCGTCATCCACGAAGGCGCGCACGCGCTTGCCGTGAAGTCCTACGGGCGCAAGGTAACCCGTGGTGGCTTCCTGCTTCTGCTCGGCATGCCGCTCGCCTTCGTCGACACCTCCGACATGTGGTTCGGCTCGCGCTGGTCGCGCATTGTCGTGACGATCGCCGGGCCGCTTTCCACCGCCGGGATAGCCGGCATCTGCGCGCTCATTGCCGCATTTGCCCCACCGGACGTGCTCTCGGCCATGGCCTACCAGTTGGCTTTCGGCCTCTATCTGAACACGGCATACAATCTAAACCCGTTAATGCCATTAGACGGGTACCAGGCGTTAGCCGACGCATTGCGCATGCCGAGGCTGCGTGAACAGGCCACTTCCTACTTCACCAAAGGCTTCTGGGCCGATCTGCGCAATGGGCGCCGCCCTGGCTGGAAGCAGATCGGCATGGCCACCTATGGTTTCACCGCGGTGGTCGGCATGATTGCCGTCGCCGTGCTTGCGTTCATCATGTGGCGGGACAGGCTGGGGGGCCTCGTCCAAGACCACCTGCCACCTGGCCTTGACATTGCTGTCATAGCTTTTGGCATTGGGATCATCCTGTTTCCCATCTGGTACCGGATGATTCGCAAACTGGTTTTGATCCTCAAACGACGACCGAAGGAGGTGCCGGCCACATGACCTGGATGGTGCCTGGATATTTCGAGATCAAAGAGCTGGGCCGGGGGGCCTCGGGCCGGGTCGTGCTCGCTGAGCACGAGGGCACCGGTATGAAGGTCGCCATCAAGTATCTTGCCGCGCATCTGTCTCGGGATCCTGAGTTCGTGGCGGCTTTCCGCACTGAGGCGCGGATTCTGTCCGAAGTGGAGAATCCACAGATCGCCAGTCTCTATGAATATATGGAGACGCCCGACGGTGCGGCGATCGTGATGGAGCTCGTCGACGGGGTCGCGCTGCGCCAGATCATCAAGACCCACGGGCCTACCGAGCCACAGTCAGCCCTGTTGGTACTAAAGGGTTCCCTGCTCGGTCTCGCCGCCGCGCACCAGCACGGCATCGTTCACCGTGACTACAAGCCGGAGAACGTACTCGTTAATCACGAGGGTCAGAGCAAGCTTGCCGACTTCGGCATCGCCGCTCGCAAAGGGCTGCAGGGGGTTCACGCCGGGACACCGTCCTATATGGCGCCAGAACAGTGGGCTGGCGCACCTGCGAGCCCGTCGACTGACATTTATGCCGCCACCGCAACGTTTTTCGAGTGCCTCGTTGGTGTGCCGCCGTATCGTGCGCCCGGGGACCTGTTGGGGTTGCGTAAGCAGCATGAGGAAGCGCCTATCCCGGTTGACGCGGTCCCCGAACCGGTGCGCGGCCTGATCCGGCGCGGTCTGGCCAAGAAGACCGAACACCGCCCCAAGGACGCGGCCACGTTCCTCGTTGAGCTGGAAGCCGTTGCGGGCGCCGGATACGGGCCGAACTGGGAAGAGGAAGGACGCGGCGCACTCGCCCGCCGCGCGGCGTTGCTGTTGCTGCTCTTCCCGCTGGCCGGGCTCGCCGCCGGCGGTACCGGCGCGGCCAAAACCGTGCTCGGCTGGTCCAACCGCTCGATGAACATGCTTCTTGCCGCGGGTACCGCGTTGGTGCTCGCGCTCGGCGGAGGACTGTTCTGGTTCCTGACTCAGGACGACTCGCCCCTGCCGATTCCGCTGCCCGTCTCCGAGTCTGCTTCCCCGACTCCTGGCGCCTCCCCGACCCCGGACGCCTCACCGACACCCACAGCTTCGCCCTCGGAATCTGCGTCGCCCTCGCCTTCCGCGTCGCCCAGCAAGTCCAAATCGCCCACCCCGAAGCCCAGCCCTGGTGTTATCAACTGGTCCGCGCCCGCAAGTGCCAAAGACTTCTGCTGGATCGGGCCTCCCAACGGCACCTGCTACCCCAACCCTGTATTTGATCACGGCTCGACGTCAGTCAAGATTCACGGCGTTGTCAACACAAAGACAGGTGATGCCTTCAATCTCAAGGTCCGTCTAGTCCAGGTCTACACGGATCCCAAGACTGGCAACGAAATCGAGGACACCGGCAGGGGTGGGTTGCCAGCAGATGCTTTCGACTACCTCGTTCCAGCTGGCGGCACGACCCGCACCTTTGACATCGTCCGCAACATAAGTCAGTACACCAAAACCTGTACCTACACGAGTTCCGCACGAATCAAGTTGGTCATTCAGCCCGAAATACCGGGACCAGGCGTCGGGCCGTTGTATGTCGTCGACTACATCTGCCAGATCGGCTGAAGGGATCACGTTGAGCCAGAACCTTCGTGAATACACGGCACGCGGGCCGCAGCGCGGCTCGCGTGTTGGCACCTGGCAGTCACTGTCCGGTCCGGACGGTCAGCTCCGCGGTGGTCTCCGACTCGACCAGGGCACTCTTGACCAGGCCATTGCCGACCGACTCAGCGAGGCCGTTCGCGCTGTCCGCACTCTCAACCTGCCAGGCGTCAATACGCTTATCGATCAGGTGCATGACGGCCAATACCTCTGGCTCATCTCCAACGTCCCGGCGAACCCGACCATCACGTCACTTCTTGCGGCGCAACCGAATCTGCCCGCCGCGGCGGCTCAGCTCATCGCTGTCGACATTGGACAAGCGCTCTCCGCCTTGCACGCGGCCGACCTCGCCCACGGCGATGTCAACGGCGGCACTGTCATTCTCAGCCCCGAGGGACGTGCCCTGCTTGTCGAATGCGGCTACGCGCACGCTCTCGCCGGTACCACCCCTGGCCCCGGACACGACGTCACCGGCTGGACGACACTCGTACGCTCCCTCGCTGCCGCCTCCGGCAACGATGCGCTGCTGAGCAAAGCCGCCGACGATGCCGAGCGAATTGGTGGCAGCGCCGGCCTCAACACCGCTCTCGAGAAGCTCACCGCCTCGGCGACTCAGGTCCCCGGCTACGGCGAACGCAGCGCGCTCGCCCTCCTAGCCAGCCTCGCTCCCGTTCACACCACACCCGTTGCCGCTCCTGTCGCGCCGTCCACCCCCGAGAGTGTGACCGTCAAACTCCCCTCACCCGACGGCGCTCCTTCCCTGTCTTCGGCTGCTACGGCTCCTCTTGGCGATGCGCCAACAATTTCACCCGAGGAGCTCGCCACCCGCTTGGGCAAGCGCAACGAAGAAGTACTCCGATTAGGCCGTGGGGTGGCTCAAGCCCCTCCCCCGCAACAGGTTCCGGCCGCCCCCACGTGGCAGACGCCCACTGCCACGTATCAGGAGACTCGGCGGCCCGCCAAACCGTGGCGCCGCCGCATCATCAGCATCCTCAGCGGAGCCACCACCGTCGTCATCCTCGCCGTGGTCGGCTGGTTTGTCGTGCAACGGCTTACCCCGCTCGAAGTCACCGGCGTTGCCGTAGGGATCGCACAACCCTTGCCCGCCAACGCTTGCGACACTCAGGTCGACGTCGTCGGCACCATCACCTCAAACGGCGGCGGCGGAGCTTTCACCTATCGCTGGGTACGCAGCGATGGCGCCACCACCTCAATCTTCACCGAGTCGGTGTCCTTTGGCAGAGACGTCACCCAGGTCCACCTGCTGTGGAAGTTCAGCGGTAAGGGAACCATCAAAGCCAAAGCGACCCTTCAAATCCTGACGCCCCGCGCCTTGGAATCCTCCACCGATTTCACCTACACCTGCAAATAGCTGCATGTGCTATTGGCTCGTCACGTCCAGCTCGAACCGAGGTGAATAGCACCGAGGAAACGTTCGATTTCGATCAAGACATACAGATCGGCAAATAGGCGAACTGCGTCGGCTCAGTCCGTGGACAATTGACTGCCGCACTCCACCCGGTAATGCTGGTCAGCTCGTTCGAGTATCAACTCGGACCACTGATGCCGACCTTCCTCTGCCGGAGCGACTGCCTGTCCGTGCGGTTCGCCCAAAGCCCGCGCAAGCGATTCTACTGCGAATCTGCGGCTTAAATCCGACTCATCATCTCGCGCAATCCTCAGTAGAGCCCCAAATAGGCCGCAATCGCCTTCTGATTTAAGGTATTCGCCGCTCGACGAGATGGCTGCGTGCCGCGCCTCATCGAAAATATCCCATTCGACGCCGCCGAGGAAATACTCGAGACGGTCTCGATAACCCGACCCCAGCCCCCATTGCGTGCACAGGATATGGATTGACAAAGCCACTACTTGAGGATCCACCGTATAGTCGAGGAATCGCGCTACAACGTCCTCATGTTCTCGGAATCCAGCTCGCCCAATCACATAGAGAAGCCTGTAGGTGTCTGCACCCGATCCAGATTCCAGCGCAGAAACAACCTGGCTTACATCCTGAGCTGACAGATGTCCTTCTTTGGATCGGGCAACTAGTTCTTCGAGATTCACAGCAGTTCCAAATTCTTTACGGCCTGGGAACATATTTCTCGGTGTGGTCGAGCATAATGCTAGCTCGCGAGAGTTCCGAAGTCAGTGCGACCCGATCAGTCGGGCTGAGACCGGGACTGGCGAGTTCTCTGTTGATCCTATCTATGACATTTAGCAGACCCCTCTGGGCATCCCTGACCTCCGCGACATGATCCCACGGTGTGCCATCGGCCTTTCGCGCCACGACCTCTCCGTTGAGTTCCCGCCGAGCGGCCTCCAAATCACGAAGCGATACATGTTCGGAGATATTGTCTATTTTTGTGCCGAAGAATGTGATCTTTGGAAGCCTGCTGCCGGGCACCAAGCTGGCTGCCAGCCAAAAGCAGGAGCTCGTACCGCCACCACCGAAGCAATTCTCAAGATCCGCTACTCCAAGGAGTTCCTTGAGCATCGCAGTGCCCTTATCGGGCATCATTGCCTCTGTCATTTGAATGAACAACTGACAGGCTTCGGGCGTTGAACTTGAGCAGAAGTATTCCTGCATGGCGATCTTCATGTACCACGTGCCTATTGCGTCTTTTGAGTCAAACCCCCAAAGATCACGAAAGAACTGTTCGAACGTTCTGTCGCCTGTAACGACTCCGTATCCTTGACAGTCAGGGCTTTTGTTTCCGGAGTAGCACTTAATGTTGCCACCGCTAGCGCTTGTGCTTTCTTCCTGCGGTCCTCTCGGTGGTGTGCTGCAGGTACCTCCATCATTGTCACACGTGTCGATTAGACCAGTTGGATCACTAAAGGTAACTGGGTTGTTATGGCTGTACAAGTAGGCGTTCCATTGTTGTGGGTCGGTGAGGTCCATGAGGGGGTCCGCGCTTATGAATCGGCCTGTGGTGGGGTCGTACTCGCGGGCGCCGAGGTGGGTGAGGCCGGTGTCGTCTTTGGTGCCGCCGACGTAGCCCTTGGTTCCGAGCCAGGTGGGTTGGGTGCCGCGGGGTTCGCCGAAGGGCATGGACCTGCGCTGGTTGATGGTCAGGGTGAGGGAGTCGATTTGGGCGGTGCCGGTGCTTTGGTGGTTGGAGATGATCCATTTGAGGCCGCCGGCGTCGCGGACCGCCAGGCCGTAGTAGCGCTGGCCGAGGGGGTTGGCGGTGCCGATCTTTTCGAGTTCGGTGCCGTCGGGTAGGTAGAGGGTCGACTTGTCGGCGTTGCTGGCGATCAGTCGCCGACCGCTGCTGTCGTAGGTGTAGCTGGTGGTGAGGGTGCCGTCGGCAAGTGTGGCGAGGTGGCCTTCTTTGTCCCACGTCAGCGTTTGCACCACGCCGGTGTCGGTGGTGCGCTTGGTGGTGTTACCTGCCGCGTCGTAGCAGAAGGTGCGTGTTGGTGTTCCGGCCTTGGGTCCGGTGGCCGCGATGGAGGTGACGGCATGGGGTTTGCTGGCACCGCCGCAGGAGTCGATGCCGCCGATGGTGTAGTTCCAGGTGGTGTCGGTGGTGTCTTTGTCAATCTGCTTAAGTCGGTTGCCGAGTTTGTCGTAGCCGCCCGATGTTGGCCACTGGCGCCGATACGGGTCGGCGCCGGTGCGTTGAGGCGTGGTGCACGCGCCTGAGGTTTGCGTCCAGGCTTCGGTAAGGCGCTGCAGGTGGTCGTAGGTAAAGCATTCCTCTTGGTCTGCAACACCATTTGTCTGTCCAGCAATTGACTTGATATTTCCTGCGTTGTCATACGTGTAGGTGTCAGACAGCTTGGTGCTATAGGTGCCAACGGTGGTGGTCTCGGTCGCGGTGGAGTTGTTGGTAAGGCGACGGGTGGCTGCGTCGAAAGTTGAGGTTTGTTTGATCCGTTTGCCGGTGCCACCGAGGATGACGGTGTCAGGCTTTCCGTCGTAGAAGTAGCTGGTGGAGGCCACGTAGGTGGTGCTGCCGTTGGCGTTTGAGGTGATCGAGTTCGGCAGACCGGTTGACGCGTGGTAGGTGGGTGTAACTGTTTCAGCAGGCAGACCACCAACAGCAGGGAAGGCCTGAGTTGCTATGGCACCGTTGGGTTTGTAGGTGTTGTTGACCGTGTAGGTCAACGTGCTGCCGGAGGTGCCGAAGCCGGGGATGGTGTCGGTGGTGGACATCGGCCGGTAGTAGTCGTCGTAGGAGCCGACGGCGCTGGTGTACGTGTCGCCACCGACGATGAAGCGGCTGGTCGAGGTGAGGAGTCCCTTGGCGAGGCTGTCGTAGGTCCATTCGGCCATGACGAGCCCGCCGACCGAGCCTTCCCGTTGCTTGGTTTTACGGCCGAGGTTGTCGTATTCGAAGTACAGCTCCAAATTGCGGCTGTCCTTGGTGGAAGTTGCTTGTCCGGCGTCGTCGAAGGTGGTGGTGGAGGTGCCGGCGTCGGGGTCGGCGGTGGACACCTTGCGGCCGCGCAGGTCGTAGGTGTAGGTCCACACGTTGTTGGCGGTGTCGGTGACCTTGGTGAGTTGGCCGAGCCGGTCGTAGCTGTATTTGGTGGTGACATCGACCGCACCGGCGGGTGTGCCGCCCACATGCTGCCGTAGTTCTACGGTTTGGCCGCGTACGTCGTTGATGGTGGTGGTGGCGGTGCCGCCCGCAGGCGGGGTCATGGTGATGGTTTGGTCGCCGTCGAAGGTGTAAACGGTTTCGAACAGTTTGCTGCTGGTGGTGCCATCACCGGTCCACTGCTGTTGTGCGGTGGTGCGTCCGAGGTTGTCGAAGACCAGCCGTTGCTGGACTTTGACGTCCTTGTCCTCGAACGTGGCCCGGACGGTACCTGGCGCGGACGTGTTGTAGAAGGTGGTCGTCTTTTCTGCGACGCCGAGTCCGTTGTAGGCGATGTCGGTAATGGTGCGGCCGGTGCCGTTGGCTGCCGGGGCTTGGGTTTGCCGTGGGCGCAGACGCCCGTCGAAGATCTGATGTGAGGTGATCTGGTGGGTGGTGCCGCCGGTTGCGGTCTTGGTGTCGTTGGGGCCCAACGCTTTGGTGGTGACCCAGTTGTCGCCGTTCACACTGTAGGAATATTCGACATCGGGCGTCATGGCGGTGACACGATTGTTTTTCCATACCTTCAACAGCCGCCCGTCGGCGTCGTATTCGGCTTGAGTGGTTTTGCCGTTGACGTCCACGACCTTGGTGGGCAGACCCCGGCGTGGGTCCAAAGTGGATGTTGTGGTCCAGCCGGCACCCATCGGGCCGGTCAACTTAAGCTCGACGGTCGGACCACCGGTCGCCGGAACATAGGCAGTGGACGACTTACGGTTGAGAGCGTCAAATGAGTCGAGGACGCGGCCGTACACGTCGTAGGTGCCAGCGGATGCCTGTTTCCAATTGGTGGGGCCAGGCTGCGGGGCAGGAGTCACCGCCAAGGCGTTGGATTTGGTGACCAGTCCCGAGGTTGGTGGGGTGCTGCCGGAAATGTTGTAGTCATAGAAGAATTGGGTGCCACCAAGATAGTCGCCTGCGGCTGGGTTGGTGGCGCAGTTGGTGGTAACCCTCTCGTAGGGCAGGCCGATGAGCCATTTGCCGGTGTTGGGTTCGGTATACGAGGTAAGCACGCACCGTTCGTCGCCGGCGACGTCGGTGTCGCCGTGGTCTTCGACTTTGGTGGGTAGCCCGTAGTCGGTGTCGTAGGTGGAGACGGTGTGGGTCCACCTGTAGGCCGGTCCGGCCAGCACGGTGCCGGTGAGGGTTTCGGTTTCGCGGACCCGGTTGGCGATGATGGTGGGGTTGGATTGGATGGCCTGCGATCCGGTCGGTGTGACCTGGTGGTGGTGGCGTACCGATCCGGTCCAGGCCCCGCCGGGACCGTTGAAGGTGGAGGTGCGCCGGGTTTGCCCGGCCAAAGCCTGGTAGTCGGGGATGTTGTGGTCCCAGCCGTCGTCGATGTCGACCAGGCGGGTGTCGAACCCGGCGAAGGTGGCATCCCAGTGCATGCCCCGGTAAAACAGGCTCTCGGTGACCTGCTGCGGTCCGCTGCCGTCGGCGGCGCCGTGGGTGGTGTACACGGTCGGATAGCCGGCCCACCGCGACCAGGTCCGCTCCGAGGGCGGCTGATGCCAGTTCTGGTCGATTTTCCACAGCGCGGCGGTGCTCGAGTTTGCGGTCGAGTAGTCGTAATGCCACCGTTCATCCGGTGCCCCGCCGGCATAATCGCGGGAGGTCACGTCGGTGACCACATATCTGTGCCACCACGACAGTTGTTCGGCAGTTTTCTGCCCGTAGCAGCGGCGCGTGTTTTGATCTGCCGCCGCGGGCAGCGATGACCCGTTGCAGTCGCGGACCGAGTAGTCGACATACACGTATTCGGCGGTGCCGCTGTTGACCAGACTGACCCGCCAATGCCGCATCGGCGGCTTGCCGGTGCCGTAGTCGACCCTGTTGTCCAAGGCCATCCCGCCGAACTCCATCGGCGCGGTAAACCCGGGCAGCCACAGATGCGACATCCACAGCGACGGCGCACTGTCATCCCCGGCCGGGGCAATGAAATCCCCGGTGGCCGCGAACCCTTGCGTGGTGGCAAACTGGTCCACAAAAGCGGACAGGTCGGTGGGGAATCCGCCCACGCCGCCGCCCAGGGCCGGGTCCCACACATATGTACTGATGTTGATCAGCCGGTAGAGGTTCCAAAACGTTGGTGTGTGCACGCCACACGAGGTCGCCCAGGTTTGGCAGTGCTGATCCCACGGCGTGTCCATCCACAAATGCCGTTTGGCCGGATCATCGCATTCGGCCTGCGAGGCGAAACACCGGCCGGTGACGTCGAAGGTGACCTTGCCGGTGTGATGTTCGCCGGGAATGCCGGCGTTGACGTTGCGGCCGTATTCGATCGACCCCAGCCGGCCGTGGATGTCATACACCCACACGTCATCGCCGTTGTTGCCGCCGTACGAGCCGTGAAACTTCCACCACTGGTAGTCGATCACATTGCCGTGCACATCCTGGACCTGGTCCAAATTCCAGCGGTACGGCATCGGGCAATGCGAATACCGGAACCCGCCACCGTTATAGCAAGGCTCACCCGGGTTGTTGCCGAACACCTCCACATTGAGCACCCCGCCGTAGGCATTCGGCGACTGGGACCCAAACCGGTACTCGGTCCCATCCCTGGTGGTGATCGTGAAGGCTTCCCCGTCGCGGGCGCCGTTGGCCAACCCGGTCACCCGCGCCACCCTCCACCCGGCCGAATCATCCTCGGCCTTCCACGACCCATCGGCATCGTTGCGGAACAGCCGCGTCGAGGTGCCGTTAAGCGAGACGGTCACCGGCGACGCCGACACCCAGCACAGATCACCCTCATCCGACGGCTGCCCATCCAGGCGGCACGGCCGAAACGAGCGCTCCACAAAGCCGGGCTCAAAGTTCCAGCCCTCACCAATCCACGACGCCTGCGAAGACGTGGACTTGGACAGGCCGTCGACCCCAGCCGACGAATAGTCGAAACTGATCTTCGGAGTCAGGCCGCCCGGCGCCGGCGGCACAGTCACCGGCACGCTGTAAGAAAATCCGCCACCAGACGAGCCCGCCTGCCACGAACCGGCCTGCGACAACGACGTGGCACCCCAGTCACCCTGCTCCGAGGATGCTCCGGCCGTCACCGCCAAAACCTGCACCCCACCGGCATCCGAAGCACTGTCCGAAGTAGACGATGATTCGGACGCTGACGCCGGCCCGGTCGAAGCCGGCGAAGAACCCCCGCCGGAGGCGAGGTCAACCGGAGCCGAAACCGTCGCGGTGAGGTTGTCATTGAATCCGGCGGGTACCGGAGTCTGCACCTGACAAGCCGGCAGCTGCGGCGTGCTCAGCGCACAGGCCGGCAGCGACACAAGCCGGAGCCGATCGGCATATCCTCCACCGTAGGCATGGCCAAAAGCCTGATAGGACACCGAAAACTCGACCGGCGCCGAACCAGCCGTGGCAGATGACGAGGACGGGGCGGCGGTAAACACCACACCCTTCACCCCAAGCCGGGCAGTCGCCGTCTGATCCAGCACCGTCACGTCCACCGCGGACACACCCGACTCGTTGGACGACCCGACCGGCAGGCCCCGCATCATCCGCCACTCGGCCTGCTCGTCCGACATAGTGCTGGACGCGGCGGCGGCCCGCACGGTCACCGGAAGACCACCAGGCGAGGCTGTCCCGGAAACCGTGGCACCATCAGCAGTCGACGCCGAAGCCGGACCATCCAAAGACACCTGCGCCGAACCGGCAGTCGGCCACACCGGGATCTTCGGCTGCGCCATCGGCGGCTGCGCCACCGCCGGAGCCTTACCACCACCCGGCTTCACCGGCACCGACGGCTCCACATACCCAGGAGCCGCAGCCGCAACAGCCACCGGCGGCAACCCCGCCATCAACCCCGCAACAAGCGCCAGCACAACCGAAACAGCCGTCGACCGCCGATAAACCCGCACGAAAACTCCCCGTAGATAACTAAGACAATCCGGCCCTACGGCGCGGAAGGATGAAGCTACCGGCACGCTGCGAGCACGTCAATAGGACGTCTAGCGACGTACGGGAATATCCGAAATAGACTGTTTGGCGACGGAACCTTGCCATACGAGCACAATCGGAATGACGATCAGCTCGACTCCGAGCGCGGCAAGAAAGACGGGATGAGGCCAGCCGGAGGCGGCAGCGGCGAAAAGGCGAGCGATGCCACCAAGGAACGCGGCGCCCAAAGCGACTCGCAGAACGACGGTTGCTTGTTCAACACGCGGAATCGCCCACCAGACAACGACTCCGGCAGCAAACCAGAAAGCATTGGCAAACCGGTATTCGCTGTCAACCGTGGCGTCAACCGGAGAAGCGGAAGGAAGCACAGCGGGTCCAAACACCATCCCGGCAAGCCCGGAAGCAACCGCAACCGTAGCCAACACCGCCAAAACGATCTGAAGCGCACGCCGACTCATTGGATCGACGATACAAGCTCACCGAAAACGGTGTGCGTACACCGTTTCCGGTGAACAGGTTTGAGAGACACCCACCCGACGGGAGCGGAGGGCAAGATTCACATCCCGGGTGCAGTCAGAAAACGGCCGAATCTGACTGCAGAAGGGATGTGGATCACCGCGAAAGGGCGCGAAAACTAACAGTCGGGGGCGAGGTGGCGGAAAGCGCGGAGGTTCTCCGTCGACTCGCCACGGCTGATGCGCCACGCCCACTCGCGCCTGATCGCACTACTGAAACCCAACTCCAGCAACGTATCAAAGGGCTCATCGGCCGCGGACAACACCGAACCAAGCAGTTGGTCCAAAGTGGAATCGTTAACTGCTTCCAACGGCAGCCGCCCTGTCAGGTACACGTCGCCTGATGTGTCTATGGTGTATGCGACTCCGTGCAGTTTGGCATTGCGGCGCAACAACCATGCCCAGACCGCTTCACGATTCTCATCGGGCTGACGGATGACAAAGGCTTCGATCCGCAGCGCATGCTCGCCCACAATGAGATTGACATTGGTCTTCAGCTTGTGCGCGCCCGGCAGAGTGACCACATAGGACCGCTCGCCGGTCTTCTCCAATGGAAGATCGGCGCAGACACGCTCGATGACGTCGTCGGCCCGGAGCTCTACCACGCGACTTGGGCCAGCTCTAGACGTTGCCGGCTGCGATGTTCGGCCATCACGTCAGAGTAGACCGCGAGCAGGGAGTCGGCGGTGCGATCCCAGGAGAAGTCGCGAGCATGGGCGATCGCGCCCTCGGAAAGCTCCGCGCGCCAGGTCGGGCAGGCGAGCAGGCCGCCGAGCACTCGAGCCCAATCATCGGGGCTGTGGCCGTCGATGAGCATTCCGCTCACACCATCGCGCACAGCGGTGACGAGCCCGCCAACTGCGGCGGCCACAACGGGTGTCCCGCACGCTTGTGCTTCGAGGGCGACAAGGCCAAAGGACTCGTTGTAGGACGGCACGGCGACGATGTCGGCGGCGCGGTAGACGTCGGCGAGCCGGTCACCGCTCTGGGGCGGGAGGAAGCGAACGCGGTCGGCCACGCCCAGCGACGCGGCAAGCTCGATCAGAGCGGATGGGCGATCGAGTCCGCTGCCGCTTGGGCCGCCGACGATAAGGGCGACAGCCGAAGGGTCACGAAGGTAGGCCAACGCCTGGACGAGGATGTCAGGAGCCTTGAGTGGCTGGATCCGCCCGACAAACGCGACGATCTTCGCGTGCGGCGGAAGGCCGAGCAGATACCTGGCGGCCAGACGAGAGCCGGGCTTGAAGCGACACAGGTCAACGCCAGGCGACACCACGGCCACCTGCTCGGGCGGAGCGGCGTAGAGGTCGATCAGCTCACGAGCCTCGGTCGGGGTGTTCGCGATGAGCCGGTCGGATTGCTCAACGACCTGTTCCTCGCCGATCACACGGGCCAATGGCTCCGCGCGGTCGCCCTCAGCGAGCTGAAGGTTCTTGACCTTGGCCAGGGTGTGGGCGGTGTGCACGAGCGGCACGCCCCAGCGGTCCTTGGCGAGCCAGCCCACCTGGCCGGAAAGCCAATAGTGCGAATGTAGAAGATCGTAATAGCCGGGAGCCCGGGCGGCCTCGGCTCGCAGCACGCCATGCGTGAAAGCACAGAGCTGAGCGGGCAGATCTTCCTTGGCGAGCCCTTCGAACGGACCGGCGTTGACGTGCCGCACCTTGACTCCGGGAGCCAGCTCGGCAACGGCCGGGAGGCCTCCGGAGGTGGTCCGAGTGAAGATCTCCACCTCGATCCCTCGGCGGGCCAGCCGCTTGGACACCTCGACGATATAGACGTTCATGCCGCCGGCGTCACCCGTACCTGGCTGATGCAGGGGTGACGTGTGCACGGAGAGGGTCGCGATCCGCCTCGGAAGGGTAGAGCTCACAGCGCGGTCAACCGCGGAATGCCACGTCCTCTTCCCGCTTGACAACGTGACGCACGCAACTCCCTAGGATCGGAGCATGAACAAGGTCGCGGTTGTCACCGGTGCGTCAAGTGGAATCGGAGCCGCTACGGCTCATCGGCTGGCCGATGACGGGTACCAGGTATACGCCCTAGCCCGGCGAAAAGACCGCCTGGAAGCCCTCGGAATTGGCATACCGGTCGTCTGCGATGTCACGAGGGACGAGGACGTGAGCGCATTTGCAAAAAGCCTCGACCGAGTCGATCTCCTGGTGAACAACGCGGGCGGGGCTCACGGCGCGGAGACGGTCGCCGATGCCAAGGTGGACGACTGGCAGTGGATGTTCGACGTCAATGTGCTCGGCACGTTGCGCATGACCAAGGCCCTGATCCCACATATGACCCAGGGCGGCACGATCATCACGATCAGCTCGACCGCTGGCCTGATCGTTTACGAGGGCGGCGGCGGATATGCGGCGGCCAAGCACGCGCAGACGGCCTTGGTCGAGACGCTCAGGCTGGAGCTCTGCGGGCAGCCGATCCGAGTCGTTGAGATCGATCCCGGCATGGTCAAGACCGACGAGTTCGCTTTGAAGCGGTTCGATGGTGATGAGGCCCGGGCGGCGAAGATCTATGAGGGTGTCGCCGAGCCGTTGCTGGCCGACGACATCGCCGAGTGCGTGGCGTGGTGTGCCGGGCTACCGAAGCACGTGAACATCGACCGCCTCGTGGTCCGCCCGGTCGCCCAAGCCGCCCAACACAAGGTACATCGTGAGCCAACGACCGCTGGGTGACATCACCCGCGGCACGACCAACCCCAATCGGCTGCGGCGAGTGGACCGCTGGATAGCTTGGCGCTGCGTCAATACGCTAAGCGAAAGCAGAGACCCACTCGTGATCGACCTTGGCTTTGGCGCAACTCCAATCACGACAGTCGAACTGTATGACCGTCTGAAGGTGATCCGTCCGGACATGAGAGTCGTCGGTCTTGAGATCGATCCGGAGCGCGTCTCGGCCGCAAAGCAGTACGAAAAGATGGGTTTGGCCTTCGAGCGCGGCGGCTTCGAGCTCGCCGGGATGAGGCCCACGATCGTGCGCGCTTTCAATGTGTTGCGCCAATATGACGAGTCGGCCGTCGCGCCCGCCTGGTCCAGCATGACCTCAAGGCTTGCCGATAAAGGCTTTTTGATTGAGGGTACCTGTGACGAGCTCGGCCGAGTCTGCACCTGGGCCGCATTGCCAGCCGGCGCAAGCGAACCCGTTTCACTGACGCTGGCGGCAAAGCTGTCCACATTGGACTCCCCCGCAGTCTTCGCCGAGCGCCTACCCAAGGCGCTCATCCACCACAACGTACCCGGAGAGCCCGTACACGAGTTGCTGTCCGGGCTCGAGGAAGCGTGGCGGCACAACGCAAGCGTGGGCGTCTTCGGCCCACGCCAGCGATGGCTGGCGACGATCCAGCGACTTGGCCGTCCCACACTGGACGGGCCAAGTCGCTGGCGTCTAGGCGAGGTCACCTACCCCTGGCCATGACGAACCGCTCACTCCGTGGAGGATCGTCTTCCGAGCACCCACGCGAGACCGAGGATGAACAACCCGAAGCCGAGCAGTCCACCGCCGAGCACCACATAGGACCGCACCGCGTCACCCGTCACTGGCAGCTCCCGGCTGGGCGACGGGCTCGGAGTCGCACTCTCGCTCACCGAGGCCGATGGGCTGGGAGACTTCGACTTCGACCGGCTCGGGCTCGCCGAAACCGACGCCGAAACCGAAGCCGAAGCCGAAACCGACGAACTCGGGCTCGGCGACTTCGACTTACTCCGGCTCGGACTTGGCGAAACCGAAACCGAGGCGGACGCCGAAACCGAGGCGCTCGGCGACGGGTAGCCGTAAGCCGACGACTTCAGCACCACCTCGTGCACCTCGGTGTCCTCGATCCCCTCCGCGACGATCGAGAGCTTCAGAGTCGTCTTGCCCGGCGCCTTCGCGGCCCAGTTCAAGGTAACGGTGGCCGAACGGGCCGGCACCTTTGCCTGAGCGAGCTCGCCATCCAGCCAGCCGAAAAGCTCGGCCTCGGTGCCGGTGCGGTTGGTCACTTTGACGTCGAGCGTCGGAGTGTCCTGATCCAATACGGTCTTGTCGGGCACTGCGTCCATGACGGAGGCAGACCTGCCAAGGTAGAAACTGGGGACCGCGGCCAATGCCGCAGTCGGGAGCGCAACAAAGGACGCTACGAGTAACCATTTACCAGCAAAGAGCCTCACACAGGTGACAACGAACCACCTGATCAGAGGGTGCAGTTCACCAGCACCGGTTCTGGATTAAGCGTTACGCCGAATTTTTCATGTACGCCGTCTCGGATTTCGGCCGCGAGCGCGAGCAAATCCTTGGTGTTGCCCGCACCCGGGTTGGTGAGCGCGAGGGTGTGCTTGGAGGAGATGCAAACCGGGCCGCGTTGGTAGCCCTTGCCGAACCCGGCCTGCTCGATCAGCCAGGCCGCGGAGACTTTCATGACGCCGCCGGGCATGGGCCACGACGGCGGCTCCAGGCCGTTGGTTTTTTGAAGCATTGCCTGGTACCCGGAAAAGCTCAAAACGGGGTTGGTAAAGAAGGATCCGGCGGAGCGGGTGTCCGGGTCGGACGGATCCAGCACCATGCCTTTGCTTCGGCGCAATCCCAGCACCATTTCCCGCGCCTCGGAAAGGGAAACGCGGTCGCCTATGGTGCCGCTGAGTGCGCGAGCCAATTCGGCGTATGCGATCGGGGCGGAGAGCCGGTCCATTCGCAGCCGGAAGGTCACATCGAGGATGACCCAGCGATCGGAGTGCTTGAACCTGCTGTGCCGATATTCGAACAGGCATTCCTCCGGGGTGAAAGTCGTGGTGGCGCCTTCGTCGCGGTCGTAGGCGGAGACCTCGACAATGGTCTGCGACACCTCCTGGCCATAGGCGCCAACGTTCTGGATCGGGGTGCTGCCGGTTGCCCCGGGGATTCCGGCCAGACACTCCACACCGGACCAGCCCTGTGCCACGGTTTCGGTGACGAAGTCGTCCCACGAATGGCCCGCCGCAACGCGAACGAGGACGTGATCGCCGTCGTCATAGGTCACCGCGATCCCCGAGGACCGGATGAGCAGTGCCGTGCCGGGGAATCCTTCATCGGAAATCACCACATTGCTACCGCCGCCGAGAAGAAGCAGGGGCCTCTCCTCTCGCACTGCATCCCTGACCCCCGCAATAATCTCTTCAGCGCTTGAGGCGGTGACCAGGTTCGCCGCCGGGCCACCTAACCCAAGGGTGGTGTGCGCGGCGAGCGCGGTTGACTCATGGCGACTATCGTCAGACACGTCACCCAGCCTATGTGAGAGGGAGATCCGGCTTGAGCGAGCTTGCCGAGCTCATCATGGAAGTGGGATTCGCTCACGCCTTCACCGCAGGTGATGGCCGAACGAAGGAGGCCATGGCGTGAGTGCACAGGGCTCGAAGGAGTTCTGGCTTGAGTCGTTGCGTGCCGACGGCTATGCGTTCCGCGCCAATGCGGCGGAGGCAGACCTGACCCTCCCTGTCCCCACCTGTCCCGGCTGGAGTGTGCTCGATCTGGTGCACCATCTCGGCGGCATCTATCGCTATGTGAAAGTCCACGTGGCCCGCGGGGTGACCAGCCGCCCGGAGCCGGAGATGCGCGACAAGCTGGTGAATCAGGATCTTCCACCCGCCGAGGCCGCGCTGATGTGGTGGGACGAGCAGTTCACCGGCCTGGTGGATCTGCTTGGCTCGCTCGACTCGCAGATGCCGGCGTGGAATTGGGCGCCCCAGGCGAAAACGGTCGCCTTCTGGCCAAGGCGCATGGCGCACGAAACCGCGGTCCACCGCTGGGACATTCAGATGGCGCTGCACGGGCTGGCTGAGCCGATCGAGGCTCGGCTCGCCACCGATGGGGTCAGCGAGGTGCTCGACACCTGGTTGCCCGCAGGCCGGCGCAAGGGCCCGACCACCCGATACGGGGTCGTGCAGCTCATCGCCACCGATGTGGGACAGGAGTGGTTCCTGCGTCTGCGTGGGGAAGGTGTGGCTCTGCTGGACACCGCGACCATCCTCGACGACACCGATCCGCAGGAGCAGGCGGTGGCCGCCGGCAGCGCGAGCGATCTCGACCTCGCGCTCTTTGGCCGGGTCGGCTTCGACGTGCTCGATGTGGCCGGCGACGAGACGCTGCTCGCCGCGCTTCGGACAGGCTGAAATCACCGTTTCCGTGAGAACACCAGTGCTCTCTCAGCATCTGAGAGAGCGCTTTCGCCCTGAGTAACACTCCCGTAACGGCCTATTGACATGAGGGTATCCCCAACGCATTCTCTCCCAGAGAGCGCTCTCTCACAGAGAACCCGATACCCTAGGAGGGTCGTAAGATGCGCACCTCCCTGCGCCGAATCCTCATTCCCGTAGTGGCTGCCGGACTGTTCCTGACTGCCGCTTGCGGTGGCGAGGAAGCGCCGAAAGCCGACGAGAAGATCACGTTAACCATTGCCGGCTTCGGTGATTTTGGCTTCAAGCCGCTCTACGAGGAGTACAAGCAAACGCACAAGAACATCGAGATCCAGGAGCGGATCTCGGACTACGCCGCCCACCACCAGAGCCTCATCGGCCATCTGGCGACGGGCAGCGGTGCCGCCGACATCGAGGCAATCGAGATCGGCTACCTGTCCAGCTTCACCGCCACCCCGACCAGGTTCCACAACCTGCTGGACCTTGGCGCCAAGGATCTCGAGAGCACATACCTGCCGTGGAAGTGGCAGCAGGGCCTCTCGACCGACAAGAAGACCCTGATCGGTCTGGGCACGGACGTGGGCGGCATGGCCATGTGCTACCGCACCGACCTGTTCTCCAAGGCCGGCCTGCCGACCGCTCGCGATGAGGTTTCCAAGCTCTGGCCAACCTGGGAGGAGTACGTCGCTACCGGCAAGAAGTACAAGACGGCGCAGCCGACCTCGTTCTTCATGGAGGCTTCGGGCAACATGTTCCGGGCCATGGTCGAGCAGGCGCCGCAGGGCGTCTACGACGACTCGGACAAGCTGGTTGTGGACAGCAGCGCGAGCGTCAAGAAGTCGTGGGACCTAACCGTTGAGGCCATCCAGGCCGGACTGTCCAACAAGCTCACCGCTTGGACTCCGGAGTGGACCGCCGCATTCGGCAAGGGCACCTTCGCGACGATCGTCTGCCCCGCATGGATGACCTCCTACATCGAGACCAACGCCAAGGATGCCTCCGGTAAGTGGGACATCGCGGCAGTTCCCGGTGGCGCGGGCAGCATGGGTGGCTCGCACCTCGCCCTGCCCAAGCAGGGTAAGAACCAGAAGGCGGCGTTCGAGCTGATCAAGTGGCTCACCGCGCCGGAGCAGCAGAAGAAGGTGTTCAAGGCGACCGGGAACTTCCCCTCGACGCCATCGCTTTACACCGACCCGGACCTGACCGGGTTCAGCAAGGCCTTCTTCAACAACGCGCCGCTCGGCAAGATCTTCACGGCGTCGGCGCAGGCGGTCAAGCCGCAGCACCAGGGCCCGAAGCAGGGCGACGTTTTCAACACGATCGGCTCCGGGCTGGGCCGTATCGAAGAGGGCAAGCAGCAACCGGCGGACGCCTGGACCCAGGTCCTGGCGGACGTCAAGAAGCTCGCCTGACAGCTGAATAGGAGAGGGGACACCCCAGTGCGTACCTGGTTATACAAAGTGGACACCCGGGTGTCCCCTTACCTCTACATCTCTCCATTCTTCGCGCTCTTCGCGGTCTTCGGGCTCTTCCCGCTCGTCTACACCGCCTACGTGAGCCTGTTTGATTGGAGCCTGCTCTCCGACGAGCACACCTTCATCGGTTTCGGCAACTACACCGAGTTGTTCAAGGACGAGTACTTCTGGAACGCGCTCTACAACACGGTCTCAATCCTGATCCTGTCGACCGTTCCCCAGCTGATCCTTTCGCTCATCCTGGCCCACCTGATCAATCGGCAGCTGCGGGCAAAGACGTTGTGGCGCTTGGGCATGATCCTGCCCAACGTCACCAGTGTGGTCGCCGTGGCCGTCATCTTCAGCCAGCTGTTCGGGCGCGACTTCGGCCTGATCAACTGGGGCCTGGAAGGGCTGGGACTGGGCCGGATCAACTGGCAGTCGGGCGTGGCCAGCTCGCACATCGCGATCTCGGTCATGGTCATCTGGCAGTGGTCCGGGTACAACGCCCTGATCTTCCTGGCCGCCATGCAAGCGGTGCCAAAGGAGCTCTACGAGTCGGCCAGGCTCGACGGCGCCACCGAAGGCCAGCAGCTGCGCCAGATCACCATGCCGGCAATCAGGCCAACCATCATCTTCGTGGTCATCGTCTCGACCATCTACGGCCTGCAGATCTTCGCGCAACCGCAGCTGTTTGCAGGCAGCGGCCCGCAGGGCATAACCGGCGGATCGGATCGGCAATTCCAAACCCTCACGCTCTACCTCTACGAGCACGGGTTCAACAGAGGCTTCGACTTCGGCTACGCCTCTGCCGTCGCCTGGGTGATGTTCGGCCTGATCGTCGTCTTCGCCGTCGTCAACTACCGCCTCGTGAGAAGGATCCGAAAGTAATGAAACGGAAACTCCTCTATCTGACACTTCTCGGAGTGCTGTTCTTTTCCGCGTTCCCGCTGTATTTCAGCTTCATCGTCTCCACCAAGGACAATTCGGCGCTGTCGTCGGTGTCGATGATCCCGGGCCGGAACATGCTGGACAACGTGAAGCGGGTCTTTGACACGGTGCCCTTCGATCTGGCCCTGCTCAACTCGCTGATCGTGGCCGCGAGCATCACCACGAGCGTGGTGCTCTTCTCGACGCTGGCCGGGTTTGCCTTCGCCAAGCTGCAATTCCGGGCGCGGACGGCACTCCTGCTGACCGTCGTGGGCACCATGATGGTCCCCACCCAGCTGGGCATCATCCCGCTGTTCATTCTCATCACCAAGCTCGAGTGGCATGACACCCTCGCCGCGGTCATCGCCCCGGCGTTGGTCAACGCTTTCGGCGTGTTCTTCATGACCCAGTACCTGTCGGAGGCTCTGCCGAAGGAGCTGCTCGAGGCCGGAAGAGTAGACGGCGCCACCACTCACCGCCTCTTCTGGCACGTGGTACTCCCAGTTGCCCGGCCGGCCATGGCCGTGCTCGGCATGCTGACCTTCCTGGCGGCCTGGAACGACTATCTGTGGCCACTGGTCGTGCTGGCTTCACCGGAGAACCAGACCGTCCAGGTCGCCCTGTCCCAACTGCGAGCGGGCTACGTGCAGGA
>DPJL01000305.1:22521-28837 GCA_003543035.1 Micromonosporaceae bacterium
AAGCAGCTCGTCGGAGGCATCATGCAGGGAGCGATTAAAGGATGAACGCGTTTCCGGAAGGATTTCGCTGGGGAGCGGCGACTGCGGCGTACCAGATCGAAGGTGCGGCCGCCGACGCTGGACGGGGACCGTCCATCTGGGACACCTTCGCCCGGACGCCTGGATGCGTCTTCGCCGGGCACACCGGCGACGTGGCGTGCGATCACTATCATCGCTATCCCGAAGACGTGGCGATCATGCGGGAGCTGGGCATCGGCACCTACCGGTTTTCGGTGGCGTGGCCCCGCATCAAGCCCGATGGCACCGGCCCGGCCAATCCGCGCGGGCTGGACTTCTACGATCGGCTAACCGATGAGCTGATCGGGGCCGGGATAGAGCCGATGGTCACGCTCTACCACTGGGATCTTCCGCAGGGGCTGGAGGATCGGGGTGGCTGGGCGACCCGCGACACCGCCTACTACTTCGCCGAGTACGCCACGAGTGTCTACAAGCGACTGGGCGACCGGGTCAAGCTGTGGACCACCTTGAACGAGCCTTGGTGCTCGGCGTTTCTCGGCTACGCCAACGGGGTGCACGCGCCCGGCAAGAAGGACCGAAGCCTGGCTTTGGCCGCGGCACACCACCTGTTGCTAGGACACGGCTTGGGCACCACAGCATTGCGTGCTGCCGGTGCGGACAACGTTTCCCTCACGCTCAACCTGGCGCCGGTCGTGCCCGCTGATCCCAACTCGGAAGAGGAACGCGCCGCGGCCGACAAGGTGGACGCGATGCTCAACCGGCTCTTCCTCGAGCCGGTGCTGCGTGGCGCCTACGAGCCGTATGCGCGGGACATGTTTGCGTCCGGGTTGGTGCACGAGGGGGACGAGGCGATCATCGGTCAGCCGATCGACCTGCTCGGTATCAACTACTACAACCCCTGCCTGGTCGCCGCGCGGCCAGGGGCGCCGGAGAACCCGGTCTACCCGGGCAGCCACGGCGTCGACTTCCGGCCTGCGCCCGGCAAGACCACCGCGATGGGCTGGCCGATCGAGCCGTGGGGGCTGACCGAGCTGCTCGAGCGGTTGCACCGGGACTACCCGGGGATCCCGTTGATCATCACCGAGAACGGCGCCGCCTTCGACGACGTGCACATCAAGGGCAACGTCGCCGACCAGGATCGGATCTCGTTCCTCGAAGGCCACCTGCAGGCATGCCACGATGCGATCTCCCGAGGCGTGGACCTACGCGGCTATCTCGTATGGTCATTGTTGGACAACTTCGAGTGGGCCGAGGGTTACCGTAAGCGTTTCGGGATCGTGCACGTCGATTTCGACACTCAAGCGCGCACACCCAAGGACAGTGCCCGCTGGTATGCCAAGGTGATTGAACACAACGGGCTATGAGATGACGGTGAACGGGATGGTGGCGATGGGCAGGCCCACGCTGGAACAGGTGGCCCAGGCCGCCGGGGTCTCCCGCGCCACCGTGTCCCGGGTCGTCAACGGCTCCCCCACGGTGGCCGAGCCGATCCGGGCGGCAGTGGAGCGGGCGATCAGCGAGCTCGGATACGTGCCGAATCAGGCCGCCCGCAGCCTTGTCACGCAGCGCACCGAATCGTTTGCCTTGATCCTGCCGGAGTGGACCACCCGCGTCTTCTCCGATGACCAGCTCTTCCCCGGCGTCATCCGCGGCGTCGGCCAGGAGATGGAAGCCGCCGACAAACAGCTCGTCCTCATGTTGGCCGGGTCGGCCGCCAGCCACGATCGCATCGAGCGCTATGCCCTCGCGCGACACGTCGACGGGGTCCTCATCGCGTCAATGCACGGCGCCGACCCGCTGCCGGGAACGCTTGCCCGGATGGGTGTTCCGGTTGTCTGTGGTGGCCGGCCGCTCGGGCGCGCCAGAGTGCCATATGTCGATGTTGACAACGTTGGCGGGGCCCGGCAAGCCGTGCGCCACCTACTTGAAGCAGGCCGCAGCCGGATCGCCACCATCGCCGGGCCACAGGACATGGTCGCAGGAATAGACCGCCTATCTGGGTACCGGGAAGAGCTTCGCGATTCCGATAGACGTTCCATAGTCGCCGTCGGCGACTTCACCCGCGATTCGGGAGCGCTGGCGATGCGGCAGCTGCTGCAGGACGACCCGCAGCTCGACGCGGTGTTCGTGGCATCCGATCTGATGGCCAACGGCGCGATAAGGGTGCTCCGCGAGCAGGGGCGGCGGGTGCCAGACGACGTGGCAGTGGTCGGTTTCGACGATATCGAGCTGGCCCGGTACACCGAGCCCGCGCTCACCACGGTCCGCCAGCCGATAGACGGTCTGGGCCGGGAAATGGCCCGCCAATTGTTGCGGCTTGCCGGTGGGGAGACGATCCCTGATCAGGTCGTTCTCCCCACCGAACTCGTCATCCGCGCGTCCGCCTGACTCCTACGCGAAGCGATCGAGCAGGAAGATCACCAGGACCAACACCGGCACTGCCAACAGGTTGCCGAAGAAGACCACTCGGAGTTTGTCCTGGAGGAAGTCCGGACGCTGCTTTGGATCGCGAAGCGGGGGCAGGCTCATGGCCGGAACCATAGCGACTGAGAGGGCGAGACGGTGTCCCGTCTCGCCCTCTCACTTTCCGGTGTAGCTGTTAGCCATTGACTCCGAAGATGGTCCGGCCGATTGTTGCCGTCCCATCGCCGTAGGCCACGATGCCGAGGTAACGGGTTCCCGCGGTCAAACCGGTCCAGTTCAGCGTGACCGTGGCCGGCGTAGCCTGGGTCACGGCCTGGCCGGCCGGGGTGGCCGTGAGGTTGCCCGCTGCCGCGGCCGGGATCACGAACGCGTGATGCTTCACATTCGGGATCGCCGGTGAGGTGTGACCGAACATCACGATGTAGATGTCGTAGTCACCGGCCTCGGTAATGGTCACCGCCTCATCGTTGGTGCCACCGGCGCTCGATCTGAAGAGCGTGTTGGAGCCCTTCTTGTAGACGAACATGTCCGAGTCAGTGCCCACTGGAGCGTCGGAGTCGAAGGTGGCAAACCGCGCCAACGCCGAACCCACCGGTACCGACACCGTCACCTTCTTCACCGAATCCGAAACCGCCGGAGCGGCCGGGTTGAAGCTGGTGTTGGTGGCCGTGAAGGCCAGATCGGACACATTGGACGCTGCCAAACCGACGACGGATGACGTGAGGGTGCCGGTGTAGCCCGGTGTCACGCTCAACGCCGCGGAACCGGATGCACCCGCGCCGACGCCCTCGCGTGGTGCAGCAAGGGCAACCGGGCGGACCGCGATGGGGCTGACCGCCTCGTGCTTGCCGGTGACGAATTCGTCGAGCTTGACCGAGCCGAAACTGAACTGCCCGAAGGCGGCATCGGTGCGGGTCAGCGTCACCTTGAAGCTGGCCTTCTTGCCCGGCAACACGATCAGCCACTCGGGCGAGACCTTTGCCGTGAAGCCGGCCGGTGCGGTGACCTTGACCTGGTAGATGCCAACCTTCTTGGTGACGTTGGTGACCACACGGGTAACCGTCTGCTTGCCGGCCAGATCGCCGACCGCGATGGACGGGTAGTTCAGGTCGCTGGGATCGATCGTGCCGGCCGCCTCACAGGTACCAGGCTCGGTGATGAGCTGGAACTGACCGAGCGCGCAGCCGTACTTGACCCAGTCGGCCGGAGTCGAGTCGAAGACCAGACCCGGGTCGAAGGCACTGCCCGGGACCACGTGCCCGGATCCGTAGTGGATCGGTGTCGCCGTGCCCAGCGGGTGCTGGATCGGGCCACCGGAAGCGTCCTTTGTGGACGCTGTCGTCATCATCGCCGACTTGATCCACATCGGGGACCACGTCGGGTTCTTGCTCTTGATGAGTGCTGCGATGCCGGCGATATGCGGTGCCGCCATCGACGTCCCGGAGAGGCCGTCGAAGTTCTTGCCGGCGTGCCCGGGCGGGGCCACCGAGGCGATGACGTCGACACCGGGAGCGGCGATGTCCGGCTTGAGCAGGTCGCCGCCACCGGCAACGGCTGGGCCGTAGGAAGAGAAGCCCGCCATGATCGGCGCGGTTACCTTTGCCGGGTCGGTAATCGAAATCGACGCGGTGGCACCGGCCGTCGCGGCGTAAGCCTTAATGGCCGCACCATCGACGGGTCCAATGTGGACGGTTGGGATGATGTGCCAGTCGCCGTTGAACGATTGCGCGGCACTGGTGTTGACGAGGATCGAGCCCACGCCGCCCGCATCACGAACCACCAGGCTCTTCTGCACGCGGTCGGTGATACCGCGAGTACAGATCACGATCTTTCCGGCAGCGGCCGCCGGGTCGATCGAATTGAGCATGCACAGCCGTGCGTCGGCCGGGGTGCGACCCGCGGCCGGGATGGTCTCCGAGTCGACGATGCCGGTCGAGGCAACTCCCGGTGGAACAACGCCAACGCCGGTATAGGTCGTGCCGTTGCCCAGGGTCACGCTCTTGGCGTTGCCGCGGTCGTGGGTGCTAGCCGCGACCGTGGTCATCCACGGTGCGTTGTGATTGACCTGAGACGGTCCGGCTTCACCGGAGTTGCCCGCCGAAGCCGAGATGAAGACGCCCGCAGCGGCGGCGTTGAAGAACGAGATGTCGGTCGCCCGCACGATCGAGCTGGGTGAGCCCGAGATCGAGTAGTTGATGACATCGACGCCGTCGCCAACGGCCGCGTCAATCGCGGCCGCAAGGTCTGCGGTGCTGCCACTCGAGCTTCCGGTCGGCGTGCCGTCCGGGTTGGCGGTCGCCCACAGTCCTTTGTAGACAGCGATGCGAGCCGCAGGTGCCATGCCCGACGTCGTCCCGAGGTCGAAACCGTTGATGGAAGCTGGAACCCCGAAGTTACCCGCGGCGGTCGAGGCAGTGTGCGTGCCGTGGCCACTAAACCCGCGCGCCGAGTTGAACTCGAACGGGGTCCGCGTGATACCCGCCTGGAACGACCTGGCTCCAAGAATCTTGTTGTTGCAGGGGAACGGGTTCACCGGCCCGCTGTCACATGTGCCGTGCCACTTGGCGTCGATAACGGCCTGATCCGGGCGCGGCTCCGAAAGCGCCGCAAACGATGCGCTTTCCGGCCAGATTCCGGAGTCGATGACACCGACGATGACACCCACTCCGGCGCGCGCGTCGCCTTGGAACTGCTTGGCCCACACACCCTTGTTCCCGGTCAGGCCAAGGAAGTCGCGGGTGGTCGTGGTGTCGGCCTGGACGATCTCGTCCTGCCAAACCCTGAGCACACCCTTGGTGCCCTTGAGTCGCGCTGCCTCGCCGGCAGTGAGGCGCGCCGCGTATCCATTGAAGGTCAGGCTGTAGTCGTAGACCTTCTTGTTGGTACCGACCTTGGCCGCGTTCAGGGTGGCGTCGTGCTCGTTGCGCAGCCGATGTACCCAGTTGCGCACTGCCGCGGCCTTGGCGTCGAGGCGACCGCCCTCATCCGGCTTGGTCTTCGCGAAACCGGCAACTTCCCCCTCGTACTGGGCGGCCGGCTCGCTGACGGTCTGAACAATGTAGAGCGCTGTGTCGCCCGACGGGGCTGCACCACCCGGCGCGGACGCTGCGAGAGCCGCGAACGTCCCAATGGCCAGCGCTCCCGCGGCCAGGCGTTGCCCGGCTAAACCACGGAGCTTCACGGGTCCTCCTGCCTCCGATGACTCCAAACGCCATTGCCCCCGTACACGCAGTCATCCGAGCGGAGCCTAAGGCTCACAAATATTTGGGTATGGCCATCACTTCATAACAATCGGATCACGCCCCTTGTGCGGGGCGTGATCCGATGTAATAGGTGCTGGTTAGTAAGGCATACGCACGAATGACTGGTTTGCCGTGCCCAATGTGGTCGGGCCGTTTCCGATGGCATTCCAGATCTCCACCTGTACCTTGCCATTGCTGAAGGTACCGAGAGCTCCGCTGGATCCTTGCAGTCCAACGGTTTGCGTGTAGTGCTCCCAGCCCGCGACCGGGTCGGTGGCGAAGTAGCGATACGTCTCCACCCGATCCCAGCTTCCATTTCCGGTGAGGTCATAGGAGACGCGGACCTGGGTCCCGTTCGCCACTGTGCCGCCGGCATCGAGGAAGAGGTCGAACGAAGTGCTACCCGCGCCGGACCCGTTCAACCCGCAGGCCGTGAAGACCGTTGGGTTGCGCGGATTGCCATCCCAGTTGCCTCCACCGGCCGAGGAGATGCTCGCCGAGCCCGAGGTACCCAGGGAGAAGGTGTTGCCTGCCAACGGGTTCGAGCATGCCGGTGGCGAGGACGTCGGGCTCACGGTCGGGCTCGGTGTTGGCGAGCCGGTCGGCGGAGTGGTGCCGCCGCCGTATTCGAC
>DPJL01000296.1 GCA_003543035.1 Micromonosporaceae bacterium
TGTAGGTCTGGTTGATGTTGTCAGCGCTGCCGCCCGTCCTGTTGTGCAACAGGTAGGCGCTGCCATCCGGCGCGACGAGGTTGACCACGAGATCGCCGATGTAGGTGTGGAGGATATGGACTTCCACCGTGGAGGTGGCCGACGCGTTGCCGGTGCATCCCGAGATGGCGATGGTGGAGGTAACGGTGGTGTTGTCGGGGATGGTCACATTGGTGCCGTTGGTGCCCGAGCAGGCAGGCGGCGCCGACCCGGTGACGTTGAGCGTCCACGAGTCGATGGTGCCGACGTCGGCCGACGCCGCATCCTGCACCCGCAGCTTCCAGGTGCCGTTAGCTGCCTCTGAGGAGAGGTTCACGGTGTAGGTCTGGTTGATGTTGTCGGCGCTGCCGCCGGCTCGGTTGTGCAGCAGGTAGGCAGTGCCATCGGGCGCGACCAGGTTCACGATCAGGTCACCGATATAGGTGTGCAGGATGTGAACCTCCACGGTGGAGGCCGATCCAGCGTTGCCGGCGCACCCGGAGATGGGAATCGAAGACTCCACTGTGGACAGATCCGGGATTGCTACGTCGTTCCCGTTGGTTCCCGAACATCCGGCTGGGCCGTTCACCGTCAACGTGAAGGTGGTACTGCGTGTCGCCGACGCTGCCGTTCCGGTCAGCGTGATCGAATACGTACCAGGTGGAGCAGAGCCTGTGGTGGCAAGAGTGACCGTCGATGACCCGCCCGCCGTCACCGATGTGGGATTGAACGACACTGCCACGCCGGCCGGTGCGCCACTTGCTGACAACGCCACCGTTTCGGCCGTCCCGCTCACGACCGCGGTGTTCACCGTGGCGGTGATCGACGCGCCGGGATTCACCGAACCGGAGCTTGGGGACACCGAGATGGAGAAATCGTTGGCCGGGGGAGCGCCCAGGTTGGGTTTGACGACGAATAGTCCGCGTTGGATGGAGAAGATGAGCACGTTTCCGCTTGGCAGGTACGGGAAGTTGGTCCAGGCTCCGGCGAAGCCGTTGGCGTTGCTGGCCGGGTCGACGTCGAAGTAGGCGTCTTCGGTCATCGTCGAAGGTGTGGCGATGTTGGTGAGGTTGATGATGCGCAGACCCGCTCGGTAGTTGGCCTGATACACGTAATTGCCTTTGACGTACTGGTTGTGGTCGCTGGCGGCGGTGGGCCCGAGGAAAGAGCCGATGTGGACCGGATTGTTCAGATCAGTCATGTCCCAGACGTAGGTCTTGGTGTTGTGTCCCTGGCCGGTTTCGTCGGTCTCATCGTCGAGCAGGAAGTAGCGGTGGTCTTCGGTAAACCAGCCCTGGTGCGTGTAGCCACGTCCCGTGTAGGTCTTGCGTGCCAACTGCACCGGGCTCGACTTTGTGGTCACGTCGAAGACGGTGACAGTGTCCTCATTGGACCCAACAAGGATCTCTTTTCCTTGGTACGCAGTGTCCGGGCCGTGATACAGCACGGTTTGCGAGTCGTGGCTGTAGCCGTCACCGGAGACACATCCGGCGAATGCGGGTGCGAGCCGGTTGGCCAGATTGAACATCCGCGGCCCACCGGAGCACGTGTTGGACCCGTTGACGTAGGCGAAACCAGTGCTGGGGTTGATGTTGATGGTGTGTGCGGAGGTAAACGAGGTGCCGCGGAAGTCAGCGGCGAAAGTCACCGGGGGACTGGTGACGTTACGCAGCTTGGTCAAGTCGAAGACCTGCATACCGTGGGCGCCGTTGCTGTCGGACACGATGTAGGCGGTGTTGTTGTGCACCCACAATTCCCGCCAGCTTGACGTGCCAGTTGCGCTAGGCAGGTTCCCAAGATAGACCGGGCTGTCCGGAACGGTGACGTCCACAAAGGAGGTACCGGTGGTCCGGGCGACTACGGCGTATTCCTTGCCGGTGGTCGTGTCGGACCAACCCCAGCCGCCGCTTCCCGAGCCGCCGCCCATGTTCGCGAGCGGCAGGTTCGACCACAGGTCGACATTCTTGCAGGGATAGCCGCCCGCCATGCCACCCGAGCATGGGGTGACGGCCGCTACTGCGGGGACGGACGCTACCGCGGGAACGGCAGGCGTGGCCGGTCTGGCCACCGACGCCGTCGCGGGTGCCATTGCCACGGCTAGCATCGCCGCCGACAAGGCCAGAAAAACCTTACGCACCATGGATGTTCTCCTCGCGCAGAAAGGGACTTGCCCGGTTGGGATATGCGACCGCTGGTCCCGGCAGGGGTAGAACCGGAACCAGCGATCTTCAACCCCGAGGAAGGGTTGCTACTGTTTGGTGATCTTCACGTCGTCGACGCCGCACTCGACGAGACTGGCGCCCGACGCGTCCGCGCATTCCACCAGGATTCGCACGGACTGTCCGGCGTAGGCGGAGATGCTATTGCTGCCGACCGCCCAGGCTCCGGCTCGGTTTGCCGCTGCACCCGCTTGAGTGAACAGCACGGTGGTGCCTCCGTTATGGACGATGGAGACCCGGAAGAAGTCAGCGCTGCTAGCGTTGTTCAGGTGTGCCAGGTACCAGGAGTAGCTCAACGCCAGGGTGCCGGTCGGCAAGGTGACGGCAGGGGAGCGTGAACTAGTCGTCCCGCCGTCCACATCAAAGCTTCCGGCTCCTGTTCCGGCCAGCCGCCCGGTGACCAGATCGTTGACTCCAGACACCGTCGTTCCCAGCTGCAGCGCGACACCGCTCGATGTGGCCTCCGGGTCGCCCCGCTCCCACAAACCGGTCGTGGCAGTGTCGGTGCCGTTCGGGTTGGTGGTCCAACCCGTTGCGGTTTCGAAGTTGTCGCTCCAGACCGTGGTGGGTGGTGGCTGTACCACAAGGTTGGGTTTGACGACGAATAGTCCGCGTTGGATGGAGAAGATGAGCACATTTCCGCTTGGCAGGTAAGGATAGTTGGTCCAGGCTCCAGCGAATCCGTTGGCGTTGCTGGCCGGGTCGACGTCGAAGTAGGCGTCCTCGGTCATCGTCGAAGGTGTGGCGATGTTGGTGAGGTTGATGATGCGTAACCCGGCCCGGTAGTTGGCCTGATACACGTAATTGCCTTTGACGTACTGGTTGTGGTCGCTGGCAGTGGTCGGGCCGGTGAACGTACCGATCATCACGGGGTTGTTCAAATCGACCATGTCCCACACGTATGTGCGAGTGTTGCCGCCGAAACTGGTCTCGTCGGTCTCATCGTCGAGCAGGAAGTAGCGGTGATTCTCGGTGAACCATCCCTGATGGGTGTACCCGCGACCGCTATAGGTCTTGCGCGCCAACTGCACCGGGCTCGATTTGGTGGTGACGTCGAAGACGGTGACAGTGTCCTCATTGGACCCGACGAGGATTTCCCGGTTGGTGTAGGTGGTGTCCGGGCCGTGGTAGGTCACAGTCTGCGAGTCGTGGCTATACCCATCGCCCGACACACATCCGGCGAATGCGGGTGCGAGCCGGTTGGCCAGATTGAACATCCGCGGCCCACCAGAACACGTGTTGGACCCATTGACGTAGGCGAAACCAGTGCTGGGGTTGATGTTGATGGTATGCGCGGACGTGAAAGAGGTGTTGCGGGCGTCGGCGGTGAAGGCGACCGGCGGCGAGGTAAGAGAGCGCAGCCGGGTGAGGTCGAAGACCTGCATGCCGTGGGCGCCGTTGCTGTCGG
>DPJL01000148.1 GCA_003543035.1 Micromonosporaceae bacterium
AACTCCACAGGAGTTGCTGCTTACAGCGCCGCCAAAACAGCAACTCCTGTGGAGTTGCGACGAGGGGGCTAGACGACCGCGCCATCGTCGGAGGGAGGCTCGTCGTCTTCGCCGCCGGGGCGCAGTCGCATGATCAACGCGGCCGCCCCACCGAGCACCCCGGCGATGCCGAGCAGCATGCTCACCCCACCGGAGACCGGCAGGAGGCCACGATCGAAGAAGAGCACGAAGCCGAGGACGATCGAGAGCACGGCCAGAATCGCCGCAAACGGGATCTTCGGCAGCGGAGGCGCCGGTGGTGGCACAAACGTCTCGGGTGCGTCGTCGGGCAGGTTGGCGCCGAAGGTGTCCAGGCCGTCGAGCAACGAAGGCTCATCGGGCGCGGGCCGGTTGAGCACCGGCCCGGAGACGGGCCAGATCGGGCCTTTGCTTGCGGCGTCAGGCTTTTCGTCGGTCGGCCAGTCGGGCGCGGCATCGAAACCCGCTACGATCCTGGCGAACTCGGCATCGACGTGATCCGGCTCGGATCGTGACGAGTCGGCCGGTGGCTGGTCGTGGCTGTCAGGGCTCGGCACGGGTCCAGTCTGACACGAGTAACCGTCTTCACGGCAGTAGGCTCATGCCACGTCCCTGCTACCCCCGGGTGTGTTAGATGTTGTATTGGCTTTTGAAGTACATCGTCCTGGGTCCACTGTTGCGGCTCATCTTTCGCCCGCAGGTGGAAGGGCTGAGAAACGTCCCCTCCGACGGGCCGGCCATCCTCGCCGGCAACCATCTGTCGTTTTCGGATTCGATCTTCATGCCGCTGGTGGTGAAACGCCGGGTGACCTTCGTCGCCAAAGCCGAATACTTCACCGGCAAGGGTCTCAAAGGCTGGCTTACCAGAAGCTTTTTTCTGGGTACCGGATGCATCCCCGTCGATAGATCAGGTGGTGACGCCGCCCGGGCCGCGCTCGACACGCAGTTGCGCGTGCTGCGTTCCGGCGGGATCGCGGGGATCTACCCCGAGGGCACCCGTTCCCCCGATGGCAGGCTCTACCGGGGCAAAACCGGGGTCGCCCGGCTCGCGTTGGAGAGTGGCGCGCCGGTCGTTCCAGTCGCGATGCTCAACACCGACATCATCCAGCCCACCGGCAAACTCATTCCGAAGGTGATGCGAGTCAAGATCCGCTTCGGCGCGCCGATGCATTTTGGACGGTACGCCGGTAAGGCCGGTGATCGCCTGGTGGAACGGGCGATCACCGACGAGATCATGTTCGAGTTGATGGAGCTCTCCGGCCGCGAATACGTCGACGTCTACGCGCAGAAGCTCAAGCTGGCCGTGCCCGCCTGACGCTGCGCTCAGGCCAGCAAGCCCGCGGCGTTGTTCCGGTTGGCAAAGGCGCGCAGCTCGGCCAGACCCGTCGCGTCAAGCTCACCGACTCGAGCGGCCCACGCTTGCGACAGCGCACGATCGCTGAGATCACCGATCCGCTCATAGAGCATGGTCGCTGTCTGGTGATCGCCCTGTACTGTCGCCATCGCCGCTTCCAGCCATGGGGTCTTGCGCGGCGCCAACTCGAGCAGCGCACTCACCTGCTTGGTTGCCTTGCGGCCCAACAGGTGTGCGGCGTGCGCGGCGGCGGAGACCCATTCGGCTGACGGCAGGGCGATGGTCGCCCGCCAGTCAGCGTCCAATTCGGACAGTAGACTCTCCGCCTCGCCGAAGCGGCCCTGCACCGCGCGGCACAACGCGGCGTTGGCCGTCGCGCTGCGAAGCGGACGGTGGAAGCCGCTCTGCCTCGCCGAACGCAGCACGTTCTCGATCACCTCGTCCGAGGTCGACTCGCCACGCAGCTCCCGGATCCAGGCCGCGGTGAGGATCGGGTGCGGGTCCCACTCCGCGGTCGGCCGGCGCATCGTCGCCCGGATCGCGGCGAGCTGACCCGCCCAATCGCCGGCCCAGTAAGCTTTTTGGGCTTCGCGGCTGAAACTGGTACCAAGCTTGAGCCCACCGGCCAGCTCGGTGCTGTGCTCGGCGAGCAGCCGGTCGTGCCGCTCCAGATCGCCTTCCTCCAGGCACGCCCACGCGAGGTTCTGGATCGCGCGGCGGTGGCTGACGAGCCGGTTCTCGCGGCAGTGATCGGTGACGGCGGCGAGCTCTGCTGTGCCCTCGGGGTCGCCGACCAGGCACCGTGCCGTGGCCGAGGTGATGCGCGCGTTGGCATGCACCTCCGCCAGCGCGAGCCGGTTGCCGATGTCGGCGGCCGCCTCGGCGGCGGCGATGGCAGGGGTGGTCTCGAAATTCATCATGTGCACGCGAGCCAGCTCAAGCAGCGCTTCGGCCTGTTCCAAGCTCTCCGGCATCGACTCGTATCGGGCGACAGCTTCGTCCAGATAGGACAGTGCTGCCGCGCGATCGGCTCGGGCCCACGCCGCCATCCCCAACAGGGTGAACGCACGAGCCGCCCCGTTGAGGTCCTTGATCTGGACGAGCTTCGTTGCCAATTCGGTCAGGTGCAGGATCCCGCCCTCGTTGAGGAAGGTGTCGCCGTCGCGGAAGAGCTTCAGCTCGGCGGCGAGCAGGTCGAGGGCCGGGTCTTCCTCGAGCTTGATGCTCAGAGCTCGGTCGACCGACGCTGCTGCGGCGTCGAGGGCGAACAGCGCATAGGCGCGGCGAGCCGCCTGATGCAGCGCTGCGCGGGCTGGTGCGGCGTACGCCGTCGGGTCCATCCCCAGCGTTCTGGTGATCTCGTGCGCAGCCCAGCGATGGTTGGCCAACACCTCCCACAGGTCACTGGAGCGATTCTCGACCACCTGCTCCAGCCAGTCGGCCGTGCGCTGATGCCGGCTGACGCGCTCGGTGCGGGGGAGTCGTTGGTAGCAAACGTCTCGGACGAGCACGTGGCGGAAGCCGTACTCCAGCTGACCCGCCATCACCGAGGTGGGGTGCTCGGCGACAAGGTCGCGCTGCTGAAGACGTTGCAGCGAACGGCTTACCAGGTCGACGCCGATCCCGAGGGCGGCGGCGACGGCGCCGGGCCAGAACTGCGTGCCCACGACCGCGGCAGCTTGCAGCACCGCACGATCGGCCTGCTCCAAGAGGTCGAGGCGGTTGGCGATGACCGCCTGCACGGTCTGCGGCATCGGTGCGCGATTTGGATCACTGAGCGTCCAGTGCTCGCCGATCGGGCGCAACTCGCCACGCTCCACCAGCATCCGCACGAATTCGTGGGCGTAGAGCGGGTTTCCACCGGCCAGCTCGACCAGTGGCGCCATGCTCTCGTCGGGGAAGACCGCCTGCCCGACCATCAAACTGCACAGGGTGGCGATGTGTTCGTCGTGCATCGGCCCGAGCGAGAGCGACACCGTCCCGGTCACCGCGCTCGTCCAGTCGGGGCGGCGCTCACGAAGCTCGGGCCGGGCGGTGGCGACAACGAGGAGTGGGAAACCCTCGCCGAGGTTGCCGAGCATCTCCACCAGGCGCAGCATCTTGTCCTCGGCCCAGTGCATGTCCTCGAAGACGAGCACGGTCGGAGCGGCCGAGGCCATCGCCAATAGGAAGCGGCGCCAGGCGGACTCGGTCTCGTCCGGGCTCAAACCCGTTGCGGGCAAACCAACCAGTGGCCCGAGTGCATCGGCGAGGCGGGCCGCCTCCTGCGCACCGGTCATCGCTCGCAGTGCGGTGTCCAAACGGGACCGGGCCGTCGCATCGTCGTCGGTGTCGAGGATGCCGATCTGTGCTTTGACGATCTCGGAGAGCGCGGCGTACGTAACGTTCTCGCCGAAGGGCGGGCAGTGCCCGAC
>DPJL01000306.1 GCA_003543035.1 Micromonosporaceae bacterium
CCGCACCCGACGAGATCTACCTCACCGGTGCCGGCGCCAAGTCACTCGGTCAGCTGATGCGTGTCGGCGGCGCGTCCGGTGCCGCGTCCGGGTACCGCACCAACACGATGACCGGCGACAACGGCGTCGTGATGGGCACCGCTGTCGTGGGCATGGTCAACCCGGCCACCCGTGGTGTGGTCGACATCCACGCCCACCGCTACGCCCTGCCGGGCACGGCGTTGATCCGCTCCCGGACCCTGCCCATCCAGGACTCCGAGGTCCCGGCACCGGTGGCGAAGGTCAACGTGCAGGACTACATGGCCATCGACTGGCCGGTCATCCAAATGTCGAAAGACACGTCCACCTACCAGTACGGCACGCTGATCCACTATGCGCCGGGCTGGGGCGGACTGCTCGTCGGCATCACCAACGGCTAGCCCACGATCCCTTGCCCGCCCTTGCGGTGATCTCCCTTAGCCCGGTTCACCGCCGGGGCGGGCAGGCTAAGAAGGGAACGCGTCTATGAGCCACGATCTGGTCAAGGTTCGTGCGGAAGACCGCCGCCAAGTAGAGGCCGACGTCGACGGACGCCGCTACCGGCAGCGCGACGGCTACTTCCACATGCGACCCGACCACGCCCGAGCCCACCTGACCTCCGGCAACCTTCCTGCGCCGTCGGCTGCCCTGCCGGTGGGCCGGACGGGCGGCTACCGCTGTGTCCAATGCGGATTCGGATCTTTCTTTACAACGTGCTCGCGCTGCGATGGTAGTTGCGAGCGGGAAGGGGTGTCCCGGTGAGCGGAGACTTCCTGTGGACCCGCAAACAAACCGATGCCGCAGCGACCGGATCCGATGCCACCGCCGGTTTCGACACCTCCAAGGTGGGCCGTGGCGCACTCGACATCAACGTCAAAACGATCACCGGTGGCACGACGCCGGACATCACCTTCCATGTCGACCGGCTCGGCGGTGACGGCATCTGGTACCCGGTCGCCTCAACAGCCGCCCTGACCGCCACCGGGCCTGTGTCGCTGTCCATCTGCGACGCGGTTGCCGATGGCGCCGACGCGCAGCATGCCGTGTTCACGACCCAGGCGCGAGTGCGGTGGGTGTTCGCCGGCGGCGTCCCCGCCACGTCGATCGCCTTCTCCGGATCCTTCTACGGCAGGGAGTAGCCATGCCACCCAAGACCAGAACAGCCAAAGACAAGAGCCCGGACAACTCGGCGGACACCACTGACGACAACACGCCAGCTCAGGTGCCCGATCCAGTGGATTCTCCGGCGGACAACAGCCCGGACGGTGCACCGGATGCGGATGAGTCAGCCGAGGGCGACGCTCCAACGGAAACCCCGGACGGGTTGAAGTCGGAGCCGGACGCTCCAAGTCCGCACACACCCGAGGCTGACGCCGAGGTTGAGGTTGAGCGTGGGCTGGTCACCGAGCCGTGCAAGGTCTGCTTCCCGGGCGGCTGGCCCGTAACCCAGGACGGCGCCTCGGCCAACTGCGCCCACGACTTCGCGATCACCTACGGCACACAGGTGGAGATCACCCGGGAGCGGGCAGTTGAGCTCGGCTTCATCGAGGCGGACTGAGCTGTGCCCGCCGGTGTCCGGTATGAGATCGACGGACCACACGAACGATGGAAGGTGACCATGGCCACGAAGCGCCAGAGCGTGCTCTCGAAGGAGATGGTCAACTTCCACGTGTCCGCGAGCCTAGCCGGGCAAGTGGTCAACCCGACATCGGCTCCCGCCAAGACGGTAGACGTGGCCTTCCTGACCAACTCGCGCGGTGAACCGGTGAGCGGGGACTGGAAGGCCGCCAGTTGGGATACCACGGTCATCGGCACCTATGTTGCCCAATGCCTGGTCGGCCCTGGGGGGACGTTCGTGCCTGTCGCGGGCCGCTACTACACGTGGGTGCGGATCACCGACACGGCCTCGAGCGAGACCGTGATCCGCCAAGTCGGCACCCTTTATATCGACTGAGGAGAATATGATGTTGCCCACCATCGGCCGAATCGTCCACTACGCGCTAAACGAGTGGGACGCGGACGCCATCAACAAGCGCCGCGCCGACTACTCCGCCACCTGCCGCGACAATGGCGGGCCTCCACCGACCGGCCACGTAGGCCACGTCGGCAACTCTGTCGCAGTGGGCGACTACTACCCGGCGATGGTGGTTCGCACCTTCGGCGAGGGCGCAGTCGTCGCCAACCTGCAGGTGTTCCTCGACGGCAACGACTGCTACTGGGCCACCTCCCGCGGCGAGGGCGACGCCCCAGGCACCTGGACGTGGCCGCCGCGGGTAACCGCCTAGTTTCCTGATCGGAGCCTGCTGTGACCGTCTCAATTGCCGGGGTGACCTCACCACGAAAGAACATGGCCTACATCACCGGGGACATGTTCAAAGCCCAAGGGCGTGCTGGGGTGCAGGTCAACAACCTGGTGCCGAAAGGCAACGAGGCCCAGCAGGACGCCGCCCTACTGCAGAAGATCAAAGCGGGGTCGTCGTGGTGCGATCTGCAGATCGGCCCCGCTGTCATGGCAGCCACAGCCGACACGGTGCAGGAGACGGTGAACGTCAACCGGCGCGGCTGGGTGGAAATCTTCCCCCGCTTCCGGCCAGTCATCGGCCTAACTGCGTTCGCGATCGGACCCGATGCATCCAACCTGACCACCTTCACCGACCTGACCGGCGTCGACATCCAAGAGGGCTCCTTCAAGGTGCCCGCCTACGCCAACGGGCTGTGGAGCTCCAGCGAGGGGCCCATCCAGTTCGGGCGGATGATCGCACCCTGGGACCAGGCTTTGGCCCGCTACACCGTCGTGAGCGGCTTCCCGGTCACCACCTTGACCACGGCCGTGGCGGCCAATGCGACGTCGATTCCGGTGGCCGACACGACCGGAATCGTCGCCGGCAAGACCTGGCTGACCATCTACGCCCTGCAAGATCAGTACTCGTTTCTGGCCACCTCAGTGTCCACAGCGGACGCCGGCGGTTTGGGCACCGGACCGGGAAACATCGGCTGCGCCGCCGTCCCGTCGGCCATCGAAATGTCGGACATCCAGTATCCGCCGCTTGTGTCAGCGTTGCCGTCGGCGTTGAACGAGGCGGTGGCGCTCGCCACCCGGGGCATCATCAAAGAATCCGGCGGCAGCACGGGCAAGGGTCCGAGCGCTGGTGACGACTTCGCTACCGCAGAGGCGATCCTGCGCAAATTCTTCATCCTGGACGCCTAGATGACCGCACCTAACCCGGCAGGCCAATACCGGCAGATGATGCGGGAGACGCTGCAGGAGTGGCTCACCGCCCAAGCCATCGACGGTGTAGCTGAGGTGTACCCGGGCGACCTGCGGGAGATCCCGTGGGACGAACATCTGATGTCCAACCCGGACACGGCCTGTGTGGTCATCATCAACCTGCCCCGCACCACCGAAGACCGGGCCGCCGGCACCGGCCCCACCGACCGGGGCGGCAAAGACCGCCATTACAGCGTCGAATTGGAAGTCACCCACCGCGGAATGGATGCGGAGGATGGCTGGGAGGATTCGCGCAACGACTATGACCGGATAATCGACGCTCTCCTCGATTGTCTGCGCGGATCAGGCCGCGAATTGGGTCGCCCGGATGTGGTCTTTCAAATAGGTGAATGGCCGCGCTCGGCTGGAATTGTTGACGAGCACGATGAACCATTCTTAATTGAGGACGCAGGTGTGGTTGAACGCCGCGGCGTCATATCCTTCACGTTGACGCAGTATCTGCCCACTGATGTGCCTTAGGAGGACGTTTCAAATGGGGCGAGGGAATAGGGCACAGAGCAGAGCGGATAGCCCGGCGGATTTGATGCCGGAGATCCCCTTGGCGGCCCTCAAAGAGGTCGAGCCGCTGGAGCGGATCTCGGTGATCGAGGCGTACAACTACGAACGCGCCAACCAGAACCCTCGGCCCATCGTTGAGTCGAAGCTGGACCAGGGCGAGCCGGTCAGCACACCCCCGGAAGGCGAGTAACCCATGCCCACCACATACCCGTCCGCGAAACGCTTCCTCAACCTCAGCGTTGAAACCACCCAGGGCACAGCGGTCCTCACCTCCCCGGTCACGGCGCCGGTCAACGACTTTCTGCCCGAGGACAAGCCGAAAGAACTCATTGATGCCGCGTTGCGCGGGTCGATGGTGGAGGAGTATGGGCTGATCCAGGGCCCCAAGCACGCCGAATGGTCCATCCCGGACTCGCCGTGTTTCATCGACGTGTTGGGCTATTTCCTCAAGAACATTTTGGGGGATCTCACCACCACCGGTGCCGGCCCCGACTACACGCACGCGTTTTCGGTGCTCAACTCCGGTACCGGCCAGCCCGGCTCGCTGACGTTGGCGCAATGGCAGGGCCTGCCCACCAACAACGCACGCGTCTACCCAGGCTCCTGCCTGTCAGAGTTGACCATCAAAGCCAACGCCGAGACGTCGCTGATCGAATGGTCGGCGAAGGGCATGTCGTGGCCTTCAGCCGACGCGTCCGGGGCGATCACCTCCAGCCCGTCGGTAGCATCACCGCTCGCAGCGTGGCGGTATGTGCTCGGCATCGGCGGTCCAGCCTCGGGCGGCACGCAGGTGTTGACCACCAACGAATGGTCGCTGACGATCGCCCGCAAACTGCGGGTGCAGCACACCGGGCAGAACACCCAAAATCCGTTCATCATCCAGCGTGGGCCGGTCAGCATGTCCGGGTCGATCAACTTCTCCAAGCCGTCCGACGAAGCCGCCCTGGACTACATGCTGAACAACACGCAGCCGCAGCTGCAGATCGTGGCCACCAACGGGCTGGCGGGTGCGTCGCTGCTGTCGCTGCAAATCGACTGCCAGGTGGCCGCCTTCAACACGTCGAAGATCTCCTTTTCGGAGGAGGCGATCGGCTACGCCACCACGTTCAAAGCGCTGGCGAACACCACGAACGCGGGCGCGTCGGGCGGCCGCTCCCCCGGCAAGATCACCATCGGGTCCGCCATCACCACCTACGGCGGCTAGGCACCAAGAAGGGCTAGGACATGTACGACACAGACGACGTGGACCAGGACGACATCACGGTGGGTGTGGACCGTATCCAGCTAGAGCGGCTCGAGTTGCCGAGCGGGCAGGGCTGGGTCGACTTCGGCGACCCATACGACCTGACCGGCGATCAGGTGCAGAAGCTGCGCAAGGAAGCCGAAAAGGCACACGGGACCGGCGACGCCAGCAACACGGTGCTGACCCGCTGCGTGGCACTGTTCGTCACCAGCTGGGAGATCAAATACCTGTCTGACGATGCCAAGCTGCCCCGCTACGACCCGAAGGTGCTCGGCAAGCTGAAGGGTGTCGACCTGGTGGCGATCGAGCGGCACATCCGCCCCGCCATGGCCCTCTACATGGACGTGCCAGGGTCGTCTGTGGACAACGGTTCCCCTTAAGGGCCCGCGGGCGACTGAAGGCCAAGCTCGCGGGCAAAGACCCCAAGACCATCCGGCCGATTGAAACCCTTGAAGACCTGATGTGGGAGGAAACCGGCTACTACGGCTTCTTCACCGAGCAATACGGCTGGACATTCGAGCAGGCGAGGTGCGAAAACCCGCAGTGGTACCTAGATCGGCTACCCGGCCTTCACTCCATCATCGAGGAGATCAAGGCCGATGCGGAGCGGGAGCGCAACGAGGCAGAAAAGCGTCAGGCCGACATGAATAGAGGTTGGTGAAGATGCCCAACATTCACGGCCACACGGACGACCGGGACTGGCAGCGCGGGGTCGACGAGCTGCTGGCCCGGATCGTCAAAAACACCTATGTGGCCACCAACCAGGCCGCCCTGCTCATCGAACGGGAAGGTAAGCGGCGGTTGCGCCGCTACACCCATCCCCGCGGCACCCCGACACCATCACCGGCTGGTGTGGGCCCGCCGGCGCTGGTGTCTGGTCATCTGCGCCGCTCGTGGAAGACCGTCCCCGCCTATCCGGGCCGCAAGCCGTGGACCATCGAAGCCCGCACCGGCCCCACCGCGGTCTACGCGCGAATTCAGGAACTCGGTGGGGAGATCACGCAGGTGCGTACCCGCAGAATGCGCAGAGTGTCGGCCAATGGTGCCGAGCAGATCATCGAACGGCCCTATACGCACCAATTCAGGTTGCCGAAAAGGCCCTATGTAAAGCCGACCGTGAACGAAAATCGGCGCAATATGCACTGGCTGTATGTCGAATACTGGACGCGCGCAATACTCTTCTCCTAGCACTGGTGTACGAGCCGCGAAGGGTGGGGAGGAATGGCAGCCGAAGGTTACCTTCCACCGGTCGTCACCAAGTTTCTTGCCGACCTGACCGACCTGGTCAAAGGCGTGGCCACTGGCAAAGCGCTTATCGCCGATTTCGCCCGGACCACAACCGACACTTTAGGTACCGCTGGTGGTGATGCGGGCCGCGCATTCGCCCACCAATTCACTACCGAAATACGGGCCGGCACCCATCTCACGATGAAAGCTATCGCCGTTGACAGCGCCAATGTGCTGGGCGAAGAGGGTGCCAAGTCGTTCGCCGGCGCCGGGGCGAAGGCAGGCAGCAGCTTCGGCGGGTCTTTCTCGTCGCTGCTTATGCCGATCCTGATCGCGTCGCTGGTCCTGCTCTCCCCGGTGATCGTGACCGGTATCGCCTCCGCGATCACGCTCGGCATCGGGTTGGGCTTCGTCGGCCTCGGCGCGTTCCTGCTGCGTGAGCAGAAACCTCTGATAGATGCCGCTGTCCATTTCAAGAACACGGTGTCGGCGGTTTTCAAAGACGCTGCGATGCCTATGCTCGGCCCGCTTGTTGCCGGTCTGAACATCCTCACCGGGATGGTCAAAGAGCTCGGCCCAAGCTTCAAACAGATCTTCGGCGACATCGGCGGGGCCATCCCCAACTTCGCTACCGGCATCGCCGGGTTCATGCGCGAACTGATGCCGGGACTGAAGGAGCTGGCACCTGTAGCAGGCAGCCTCATCTCCGCGCTTGCCACCGTCATGCCCGACATCGGCAAAGGGCTCGGCGACTTCTTTTCGTCGCTGGCCAAATCCGCCCCCGGGATGATCCTTTTCATTGAGGACTTTGGCGAGGGGCTTGGTGCGCTTCTCACCAACCTTGGCAAGGCCACCGAATTCTTCTCCGATCTGTACGTGAAACTGTCCCGGCTGCACGACAAGGCGGTGGAAGAGGGCTGGGACACGCCCTGGGCAGCGATCAAGACCGGTGCCAGTGCGGTCGGCGGCTGGATCAGCAGCGCGGCCGATGCGGTAAGTAGCTGGTTTGTGGACATGGGCTCTGCGGTCACCGGCTGGTACGACAAGGCCGAAGGCAAGGTCACCGGATTTGTTGACCGCACCGTCGCATGGTTCGAGAGCCTCCCCGGCAAGATCGGCGATGCGATCGCCGCCCTGCCAGGCGTCCTGGTCAGGGCGGTAACAACAGCCTTCGACGCCTTCTTCTACATCACGTCGTTCGCGATCACCCGCACCGTCCAGCTGTTTTTCGCCCTCCCGGGCATCCTCGGCAACCTGACCAGCCGCGCGTGGCAGGCCGTCGTCGACATGTTCTGGCGCGGCACCACCTCCACCGTGCAAACAGTCGAATCGCTGCCGCACCGTGTTGGCGCCGTCTTCGGGCTGATGTGGGCGGCAGTCGTCGGCTGGGTGTCCCGCACCTACTGGGACGCGGTCACCTGGGTGCACAAGGCCGTTACCGGCATAGTGGGCTGGCTGGACTCCCTCCCCGGGCGCGCCAGCACCGCCCTGGGTAACCTTGCCAGCGCCGTCAAAAAGAGCCTTCAAGACGTCGGTAGCTGGCTCTACCAGTCCGGCAAAAACCTGATCATCGGCCTTATCGAAGGTGTCGGTTCGGCGATCGACTGGGCGATCGGCATCATCAAACGGGCCGCTGACCGGATCGCACAAGGTGCACGGGATGCGCTCGGCATCCGCTCCCCGTCCACCGTGTTCGCGGCGATGGGCCAGCAGACCGTCGAAGGCTACGTCCTCGGTATCCGCTCCAACATGGGCATGATTTCGGGTGCGTGGCGGTCGATGCTCGGTGGTGCCGGCGCACCGCGGGTGACCGCCGACATGCGCGCCTCGGTCGGCGGGGCGGCACTCGCCGGCGCGGGTGGTGGCGGCTCAGACACCATCGTCGTCAACGTGGACGGGCAGCGGCTCCTCACCGCGCTCGTACCGCGGGCACAGGATCGCAAGAGGGCCACCGGCTCCACGGGGTTGGACTGACCCTGATGGCCGACACTGTCTATTACCGGCCGAAGCTGTATTTCGGCTGCGCGTTCAACGCCGAGCCGAACAGCAACGACGTTCCGGTGTGGTCGGATCTGACGGCTCTGTTTCGGCGGCTCTCCTCCCCATACACGCGTGGCCGGCCGTGGGAGTTGGAGCAGGGCGTTGCCGTGCTCACTTCAATCGAATGGCGCGACCCCAACGAATACCTCAACGCCGAAAACACGCTGTCGCCGTATTACCCAAACGTGGAGCCGCTGCGCGAGGTGGTCGGGCTGGCCATGTGGCCCAACCCGCTCAACGGGCTCGGCGCCGACATCAACTTGATCAACACTGGGCGGTGGATGCCCAACGACCAGACCGCACCCGACCCGTCGTTTGAGGCCTACGCCAACGGCGCCACCCCACCGGCATGGCTGTCCGCAGTCGGCGCGGCTGTCCCTTCGGTGACCACCAGCAACCCGCAGCAGGGCACCAAGTCCGTCACCTACAGCACCGCGGCCAACGGCACCCGGCAAGGTGTGTCGTGGACGGTGGACTGCATTCCGGGCGAGCAGTACACCACCTCGGCCTATGTGCGGCAGACGGCAGCCTCAACGCAGCGGCTGTCCATCATGGACCAAACCCTCGGCTACGACGAGTTCGGTACCGCCTCAGCTTCGGGCTGGGGTAACGCCGACCTGGGCGGCGCCTGGACCGCTACCGGCGGGGTGGCAGGCGACTACACCATTTCCGGCGGGGCGGGCCGTATCTCGGTCAGCGCCACCGCATCGGACCGGTTCGCCACCCTCAACATCGGCAACATCGACTCGGTAACTCGGGGTCTGCTCGTTGACGTCGCCACCCCAGTCGGTGCGGGAAGTCAGCAGGGCTTCACCGCCCGCTGGGCCGATGCCAGCAACCACTACCTGGGCATCATCACGATCGACACCTCCGGCTATGTGGTGGCGTCGATCCGCAAACGAGTCGCGGGCGCTCTCACCACCCTGACATCGGTGACAACGGCCCTGCGCACCGGCGACGGCATCATGGCCGCGTTCAGCTGTGTCGGCCCAGACCTCAAACTCAAGGTGTGGTCGGAAAACTTTGCCGAACCGGCGGCGTGGACAACGGAAACCACGGACACGGCCCTGACTTCAGGTAGCAGCACGGGCTGTTTCGCCCAGCGCGACACCTCCGAGACGTCCCCGACATCGTTCGCGTTCGACAGGGTGTATGTCACCGGCGCCGTCTCTTCCACCACCACGACCACGACCGGCGCGTACGTCCGCCAGACGGTCACCTTCACCGCCAGCCAGCCGAAACACACCGTGCAGCTGACCACCGTCGGCACCGCCCTGGCCGGCACCGTCAACGTGGACGCACTGCAGCACGAGCCGGGTGCGAGTGCCAGCACGTTCACCACGGCAGGGCCGGTCATCTATCCACTGCTGCGCCTCAACGTCGGCAAATGGGGCCGCGAATACGAGGACGTCGGCTTCTCCGGTGTCTCGGTCACCCCGCTAGTCGACGCGATGGCGGCACTCAACAACACCCGGATAGACCCCGACTATGTGTCGGCTGTGATCGACAGT
>DPJL01000001.1 GCA_003543035.1 Micromonosporaceae bacterium
CCAAGGGCGCACACGTCGGCGCCGTGCGCCTTGCCAGGAACCATTTGGCGGCTGCACTTAGCGCTGGCACCCATGTTTATTCGTTGACAATTTGTGACTAGTCACAGACCCAAGCTTTCCTTTGATGAGTTTTGGCGTGACCTATGGACTGGGCGGCCTTTCGCTTCCCGGCAACGGTCGGTAACCTCTAGCACCATGCCGCCCTCCAACACCCAGGAAGATCAACGCTTTGCGCGTTATCTTCCCGCGCTGTTCTGGGGTGGGGTCGCGCTAGCCCCGATCGCGGCATTGATGCTGCTGGTCGGTTCGGGCACGGGCTCGCTGCGGGTGGCTGTCGGCCTGGTGATCCTGTCCGTGATCCTCATCGGACTGTCGATCACGCTGCGTCGCGATTCGGAGAATCTTCGCAACGAGCTTGAAGACGTTGTCTACGACGAGATCGATGTGGTCCGGGCGGATGTCCGTGACGACATCGGTCATGCGGTGCAGGCGACCCATCGCGCATTCGGGGAGAAGCTGCAATACCTGCTGGATCAGGTGGAGTCCACGCGCGCCGAGCTGGAGTCGACTCGGGCCCAGCTGGAAGCCCTTAGGCACCAACAGGTTCCGGCTGCCGCGCATCGTTCCGGCCCGCCGGCACCCGGTGCGGCGCAGCCGGGCCAGCGCCCGGGAATGCCGTCCGGGATTGTCCGGCACACCGAGACCGTTCAGGTGACCACGCGGCACACCGTGATGGATCCGAATGAGGATGGCCAGCGCGGCACCACATACGGCGCGAGGCAACCCGCGACGGCTCGCGGAAGTGTGCCACCGTCTCGCGACCGGGACGAGTCCTGGACCGAGCAGCGGTTGCGGGAGCAGCTTGAGCGAAGGCGCGATGCGGCCGAGCCGGTTTCCGGCGATCGCTGGCAGCGCGAGCCACAAGAGGAGCGTTGGTCCGCTCCGGTTATCGACGAAGAAGACGATCGCAGGCCGGGGGTTCGGGCCGGGGACCGTTGGGCATCTGTGCGCTCCGATGACCGGGGCCGCGAGCTCCGGATGGGTGAGCGCCGGGCGGGCCTGTATTCCGATGGTCAGGGCACCGAGCTGAGGATCGAGGATCGGTGGGCGGCGGTGCGGCGTGAGGCCGGGCTCGACCGGCCCCGCTGGGGCGATGACGATGACCGCCTCGAGCCACCGCGAGATTTCCCCTACCGGGACCGCGACCGAGACCGGGATCAAGATCGTGATCGTGACCGCGATCGGGAGCCCGGCCGCCGGGCCATCACCGGCTCGGATAGGGAAAGCCGCTGGTCGGATTATGACGACCGGGATCGCGACAGGGATCGTGATCGCGACCGAGACCGGGACAGAGACCGCTACCGGTAGCAACTCCACAGGAGTTGCTGGAATAGCCCGCCTCAGAACCGCAACTCCTGTGGAGTTGCGCCATGAAAAGCGTCCTACTTGTCGACGTCTCCCACGACGAAGAACATCGAGCCGAGGATGGCGATCAGGTCGGGGACCAGGCATCCGGGTAGCAGCGTGGACAGTGCCTGGACATTGGCGAAGGAAGCCGTCCGCAGTTTGAGCCGCCACGGGGTCTTCTCGCCGCGCGACACGAGGTAGTAGCCGTTGATTCCCAACGGATTCTCGGTCCACGCGTAGGTGTGCCCCTCGGGCGCTTTGACCACCTTGGGCAGCCGGACGTTGACCGGGCCCTTAAGCGTGTCAACGTAATCTAGGCATTGGCGAGCCAGCTCGAGTGAGACGTAGACCTGATCCAGCAGTACTTCGAAGCGTGAGTGGCAGTCGCCCGCGGTCTTGGTTACCACGGGCACTTTGAGCGATCCGTAGGCCAGATAGGGCTCGTCGCGGCGCAGGTCGAAGTCGAGGCCGGAGGCGCGGGCGACGGGGCCGGAGGCGCCGTAGGCCGCAGCCTTTTCGGCGGTGAGCACGCCTATCCCAACGGTGCGAGCCATGAAGATGTCGTTCTTGCGGATCAGCCGGTCGAGATCGGGCAATCGCTTCTCCACCAACCCAATCGCGTCCCGGGCTCGTGAGGTCCAGCCGGCCGGCGCCTCCTCTTTGAGCCCACCTACCCGGTTGAACATGTAGTGCATGCGGCCGCCGGAGATCTCCTCCATCACCGCCTGAAGCGTTTCGCGCTCGCGGAAGGCGTAGAAGACCGGCGTGATCGCGCCGATCTCCAGCGGATAGGACCCTAGGAACATCAAGTGATTGAGCACCCGATTCAGCTCGGCGAGCGCGGTCCGCAGCCAGACGGCACGCTCCGGCACTTCGATGCCCATCAGCCGCTCGACCGCGAGCGCCGCGCCAAGCTCGTTGCTGAAAGCGCTCAGCCAGTCGTGCCGGTTGGTCAGGACCAGAATCTGGCGATAGTCACGCACCTCGAAGAGCTTCTCGGCGCCCCGGTGCATGTAACCGATGATCGGCTCAGCGGTGATCACCCGTTCCCCGTCCAGCGTCAGGCGTAGCCGGAGCACGCCGTGCGTGGAGGGATGCTGCGGCCCGATGTTGAGCACCATGTCCGTGCCCAGCCCGCCGGTGCCGGTCGCGACAGTGATTTCCGCCGTCATATGGCACACCCTAACTCGTGCCAGAGCCACCAGTGCCCACCCAATCCATCCGGATCGGTGAGTGTGGCCGCCTC
>DPJL01000434.1 GCA_003543035.1 Micromonosporaceae bacterium
TCATCACCACTGCCGCGAGTGCGGCTCCGAGTAGTGGGATGCCCGGCCACCAGTACCAGAAGACGTAGGCCAGCGATCCGCCCACCGACTTGCTGCCCGCGCCCGATGAGCTGCCGTAACCGAAGTACTTCGCGAACTCGCCCGGCCAGTGCACGATCGTGTTGATCACGATGGGCGCCAGAAAGACTGCTAGGACACCAAATGCGATCGCCCAGGCACGGCGGTCGAAACCGTGCTTGCGCACCAACCAGATCGCTGCCACCGCGGCGATCAGCGGGACGAATAGTAGGAACGACGCATGCCCGTGCACCAGTAGTCCGCCGGCCAAGGCGAGCGCCCAGAGATCTGCGGAGCGGCCCGCTGCGACCGAGGCGGCCGCCACGAGCAGTAGGAGGAAGGACGGCACGTAGACGAAGGGCATCCACGCGTCGGTGAGGATCTTCGGCTCCAGCGAGATCAAGGCCAGTACCGCGAGTAGACATGTGATCGCGGTGAACCACGACTCGGTCCAACGTCCGATGATCAGAGTCACGGTGGCGAGGAGGGCGGCGTTGAGGGCGTAGATGGCGAGGATCTGGCCGTTCCACGGGGTGGGCACGAGGCCGAGCAGGTCGTGGAAGAGCCACTCGCCCAACGCTTGGACGTAGAAGTAGGCCGGGCCCGGGTGGCTGAAGCCCTGCCGCGAGTAGTTGCCGACGAGCAGCTCGAAGTGCTTCGCCTGAGCGATGATGATCGAGTTGGCCCCGGAGTCGCCGAGCTCGTGGATCGGGGTGCCGAAGACAAACCGATTGCGGAAGACGAGCATGCCGAACAGGGCGGTGAACACCGCGGACCAGACCTTCACTTCGACAGGTTAAAGGGCGGCCAAGGCGCTCACCGCGCAGGTCAGCCAATGCTCGCCGGGTGGACTCGTGCCTCGGAGCGTGGGCAGGACCGTACGGGGATGCAGCACGTTGGTCCCGGCGATCGGCTGGACCAACTCGAAGGTCCGGTCGCCGTCGAGGTCGAGGATCGTAGGCCCGAGTTGTGGAAGGTCGCGCGTCGTCCAGGGGAGACAGAATCCGCCTTCGGCGGTCATCAGCGGACGGGCGGTGACAACGCGGTGCGCCCGCAGATGCCAGCCGCCCATCGGTTTCAGCCAGGTCTCGATGGTGACGTCGGGCCACGGACACCATTTGGTCCAGACCACATCGCCGTCCACGCAGGACTCGAGGACTTCCTCGCGCGCTCGCCAAGTGCGGCCACCGTCGTCGCTCAGCGCGAGCATGCTGTCGTACGAACCAAACTCCAAGCTTCGATTGCCCACTGGGACACTGAAACCAGCTCGCGTCGCATAGGCAAACTTGGCGTACTTGGCTTCCCCGCCCCGCGCCCACTCGGCCCAACCCTGGCCGTTCAACAGCACCACGTCTCCGTCGTGCCGGCTCAGCACTGCTCGCGCATGAGGTTGTGAGGAGATACCATCCTCCAGCGAAGAAGGTGCGGCCGTCCAAAAAGGATGATCCTCGGGCAGAGCCAACGGGAGAAAGAACTTCGTGGCCCAATACGGCGAGCCGCCACCGATGTACTGCTCGACCACTCCGCTGTTTGGATAGCGGTATCCCACGGACAGCAGGCCCTCCCCGTCCAGGATCGGTTGCTGCCACCACCAATCCAGGTGGCGTTCGGCGAGCCCGCGAATCCGTTGCCAGGGCAGGACTTCGGCGTCGGCGTAGGCGAGCGCCCCCCAGAACGCACCCTGTGCGAAGCGATAGCCGAGGCTGCGGCCGAATGGGACCGCCGAGCCGTCCACCGCGAACCAGTGCTGGAACTGTTCGGCGAAGGCCGAAACGTTGTCGGTCCGGCCGAGCAGCAGGTTGTAAAAGTGGAATCCGAAGGGGTTGTAGTAGTCGGTGCGGTTGGTGAACCCGTCCTGATACCAGCCATCGCCGAGGAGGAAGGAATCCAGCCGCGCCAGATGCGCCGCGTCGGTGCTCCGGTCACGCTCGAAGCCCACAGCGTCCAAGCCGCGGCCGGCTAGCACGGGGAAAAAGTGCCAGTTGTTGTCGACCGGCTCGGCTTCGGCCGCCGCGCGAAGCCAGCCGCCCAGTTGGTCTCGTTGCTTGCCGCTCAACGGATCCCAGAGTTGTTGTGGTGCGAGCATCAACGCGAAACCCAGCGCCGCAGACTCCACCAGGCACTGGTGCCGATCGCGTGGTGGCCCGATGTACCAAGGGTTCCCCGGATCCACCCCGGCGCTGATGCTGTGCCGCAGCTGCGGCCAAAGGAGATCCGCGTGATCAGGGAGTTTCTCCGGCGTGTCCCCGGCGTGTCGCCCCGGAAACTCCCTGATCACGGCGATCTTGCCTGCCGCGGCGAGGCCCCACAGCGGCCTCGTCACGAGCTCCCACCACGTCGCGAGCGGATCCGATGTGCTGGCCACGACGGGTTGCCGCGCTGGGCCTAACGCGGCGCGCTCCACCGCGGGCGTCGCCAGGGAAAGCAGCGCCCTGCGCCAGCTTTCCCGCGTCGATCTTGGAGTTGTGGTGGCCTTTCTGTCCCATTCGAGTGTGTCGTCCCCACCACGACTCCAAGATCGACGCCGAGGGGAGGTCATGAGCGTCCTAACGTGACGCCGACCGCCCCGACCACTACACCCAGCGCGGCGATCAGGCGACGCCACATGTCCTTCTCGCCCAGCAACTTTGCGCCTAGGAAGACCACGAGTAACACGGAGACCTCGCGCAGCGGCGCGATCAGGGTCACCGGCGCCATCGTGAGAGCGGTGAGGACGAGCATGTAGGCGGCAGGCGAACAGATTGCGGTGCCCAGAACCTGTGTCCGGTGCTCCTTCCACACCCGCTTTACCTCGGCTCGACGGCGGATCAGCCAAGGAGTGAAGAGGAGGGCGCGGCCCGTGTCGGTACTCCAGTTGATGAGAATTGGGGGAAGCACGGCAACGGCGGCCTTGTCCCAGAGTGTGTAGGCGGCGATGAAGACTCCCACCACGATGGCGTAGAGCACCGGCTTGAGCGCGGTCAACCGAGGGCGGCCGAGCACCGCGACGCTGATGGCGAGCGCGAAAGTGCCCGCCCAGCCCAGCAGACCCGGATCCTCATGAAAGAACGGCACCGCCACTAGACAAGTGAGCACCGGCCCGAGTCCGCGTGCGATCGGATACACCACCGACAGATCGCCGATCGCATAACCTCGTTGCAGCACAAGGTAGTAGCCGGTGTGCAGGATCAGCGCGCCGCCAATAAACCAGAGCATCGAAGGCTTCAGCGCCGACCACGTCGTGACGAGAGTCCAGATGCCAAGGGGCGCCCAGATTATCGCCGCGACCACCGACCACACCGCGACGAAGACGGTGCCCGCCACCCCGGCTCGTTTGGCCATGAGGTTCCAGGTGGCATGGCACAGCACCGATGCCGCAACGAGCCCAATGGCCAGGGTCATTTCTTAACCAGGGGTGTACCAGGAAAGCCGTCCTCGGGATGGATGGCCAGATCCAGCGCGGCCAAAACCGTTGGCGCCACATCGATATGGCTCCCCC
>DPJL01000168.1 GCA_003543035.1 Micromonosporaceae bacterium
ACAATCCGCCACCGATGGAAGTCGACGATCGCGGTGTACGTGCGATGGTTTGGGCGCCATCGCAGTACCTTGCGCGCGTCGCCTCAAAGGCGCCGGCCGAGGTGCTCGACGTCATGCTTGGCATCGAGACAGACAACGAACGGACACTTGCTGACTTTGCGCAAGCGGCTGCCTCAATGCCGGCACCGCTCGCGCGGAGGTGGGCCGAGCGTCAGCTCGCGTTGCTGGCCGAAGAGACGCGATTCTATTTCGTTCTTCCTCGTAACCTTGCGGAGCTGATCAAGACCCTTGCGACCGGTAGCGAGGTCGATGCCGCGTTCACTTTGACCGAGGAGCTGTTCCGGCTTTTGCCAAACGACACCGGATCCGACGGATCCTGGAGCGTCGAACGGGTGACAGCGCGATTCTCGGAGTACGAGTACGTCGAGCTATTGGCTCGACTTGCCCCAACCCTGGTCGAGGCCGCACCAGAACGAACGATCGCCCTACTCGTGGATCTGCTCAGGAACGCGATCGATCTCGCGTTCCCGGACGTAACCTCCACCGGTGAGGACAACTCCCACGTCTGGCGTCCAACCCTGGCCACGGATCAATCCGATCATCGTGAGCTCTTACAGGGTTTGGCAACTGTGCTGCGGGATACCGCGGTTTCGGTCCACCAGCAGGGATTGCTCACTGATCGCACCCTGCTGGAGCTGCTTGACGTAGGCGAGACACGCATATTTCGCCGCGTCGCTTTCTTGGCGCTGTCCGCGACGCCGGTCGCGGCCGCCGAGGCTCTCACCCCTCTATTGGTCGACCGTGACCAATTCTTCGAATCTTCGCCGAGCCCCGAGTATCGAACACTGCTAGGCGCCGGCTTTAGCAGCCTAAGCAGCGATGGGCAACAACGGTTGCTGGATTGGATCACCGAGGGACCCAATCTCGACAAATATGTTGCGTTCCGTGTCCAGAAGGGAGGCCAGCCGCCCGAAATCGACGAGCAAGAGCAGTACATCGCTCATTGGAAGATTCGCAGACTGCGATTGATAGGTGGCGCCCTGCCGGAGGATGCACGCCGCGACTTTGAGGACCTTATCGAACGGTACGGCGATGCAGAGTTCGTGACAGGCTACGAGATCACTGGCGGCTGGATCGGAACGCAGAGCCCAGCCACCCTGGAGGAGCTGCGCACGTGTTCCGACGATGAACTGATTGGCCTACTCGAACGTTACGAAGGAACAGATGGCTGGTTCGGTCCTTCGAGGGAGGGTTTGGCCCGTACCTTTTCTGAGTTGGCCGAAGGCGAGTCGATGCGGGTTTCCGGACTTGCGCACCGCCTTGGGCACCTCCTGCCCGTACACCTCTACTGGATGTTGATCGGCCTGACCAAAGCAATCGAAAATGATCAACCGGTGCTTTGGCAGTCGCTGATCACCTTGCTACAGCAGGTAACCGTCGCCCCACACGGAAGCGCCGACAACGAACAGGGTGACGAGGACAACTATGGGCGATGGGCATGGGTTCGCAAAGAATCTGCTGCCATCCTGGAAACCGGCTTCCGCTCGACGACCGCGGCAATGCCGATAGAGCTGCGGCAACACGCCTGGGATGTTGTTGAAAGGCTCACCGAGGACACGGATCCCACTCCCGAGTATGAGCAGCGTTACGGGGGATCCAATATGGATCCAGCCACGCTCGCGCTGAACACGACGCGTGGCCGCGCTCTACACGCCGCGATCGCCTACGCCCTATGGGTCCAGCGAACAACGGAACGTAAGGATGGCGAGTCAGCGACAGATTCTGGATTCGAGACCATGCCTGAGGTCCGCGCGGTGCTTGAGCGCCACCTTGACCCCCAACAGGATCCGTCCCTCGCAGTGCGTGCCGTATACGGGCAATGGTTTCCCTTCCTGGCATTGCTCGACGAACAATGGGCGCAACGCTCTTCTCCAGAGATCTTCCCGGACAGCGACAGGTTGCGGCTCTTACGAGATGCAGCTTGGCAGTCCTACATCATCTTCTGCCGACCGTATGACAGCGCCTTCAAGTCTCTGCGCCAGGAATACTCTGCAGCCGTTGATCGGCTCGGAACGGATGCGCCCCCATGGAGGTGGATAGGCGGCGAAAACACGCCAGACGAACGCCTGGCCGTCCACCTGCTCTCCTTTTACTGGCGCGGCGTAATAGACCTCGGGGAATCCGACCAACTCCTGGAACGACTGTTTACCAACGCATCGGATGACACAAGAAAGGCTGCGATCGGGTTTCTCGGCCGCGCTTTATGCGAGACCGAGACCCTCGACAACCGGACGCGCGGTCGCATAGAACGCCTGTGGGAGTGGCGCCTTCAGGAAGCTCAGGCCAGCGAGAGCAAAACCCGAACGGCGGAAATCGCTGCGTTTGCACGATGGTCGGACGCAGAACTCCTAGACCCCGCTTGGCGACTCGAACAGCTGGAACGCATTCTCGAGCTGGGCGTGTCGCTTCGGCCCGAATCCGTTGCCCTGCGCGCGTTTGAAAAACTTGCCAATCAACAGCCCGCTCGCACGGCACATATTCTGCGAGCGTTCCTCGAACAAGAAAGAGACAGCTGGACCATCCAAGGCGGCCTGACCGAGATCGAAAATATCCTAAGCACCTGTCTTCGAAGCAAAAACCACGACGCAATCGATACCGCGATCGACACAATCCATTGGTTGGGATCCCTCGGCTATGGACGCTTCCGCGGGTTGATCAAATCCCTCCCGGCCGACTAAGCCATAGACTCTGGTATTGATGGAACTCGGAGGCGGCTGTTGGCTGTTTGATCGCCACCGGTCTACGCTCCAGGCATGGGCCGTTCGCTGGTGGTGAAAGCTACAGCGGGACAGGATGCACCCGAGCGTTGCGCTCAGGCGTTTACAGTTGCTTCGACCGCAACGGCCGCTGGGGGCACGAGCGTTTCACTGTGGCTAGCCGGCGAGTCGAGCTTGGTTCGCGTTGCTCGAAGCATCAGCAGGCACATCGACGCTGCAATCGTCTTGAGGTTTGACCCGCGAGGTGGACTGAGAAACTTCGATCTGTTGGTCCAGGAAGGGAATGTCCACCTCGCGGGTCAAAGCTCACCTTGCCATCGACACGCTCCTAATGATCAAGGAGTGTTTGCGACTAGCACTAGAACCCAAGCGCCGCCAGGGGTCATTTTACGGGCGTCGCCAAAACTCGCTGTGACGTCATGGATACCGTCGAGCGGCGCGTGAGAGACCGTTGTACCGTTGCGCATCCCTCGTCCGCAAACTCAGCCATCTCGGCCCAGCAGAAGCATGCATGCGCTAGCGAGCTTCGCCAGCGAGCCAGTGACCGATCGTCGATCTGTTCGTAGTGTCTATCGACGCATCTGCAACCATCTGGCGGTTTCCTCGTCGACTATCACATGACACGCTGCAACGTGTGTCGCGTTCGGATGGAATGTGGTTACGGCCAATTGGCGTGAGCGTAGTAGCCGTGTCCGTGGGCGGATCGGTGTTGTGGGCGCTAAAGGCGCCCGGCGATGAACTTGATCTGGTCGGCGTGGTTTTGGCCGTCATCACCTTGGCCGGAACCGTGACAGCGTGGCTGTGGCGACGTGAAAAGAGCGGACCGGTCGATATCAGTGTTACGGCTGACAGACTCGCTGTCGAATTACGAGTCCAGTGGGAGAAGGCAGCAGCTGAACGGAAACTGTTGTATCCAATGCCTGTGCCTGTCCGCTGGTTGCGGAGTGAGCGACCGGTGGCAGGCCCCGTGGAGGACGCTACCGGCGCCGCTGGCTCTACCCGGATGCCACCATTGCCTGGCATCGAGCACGTGAAACCGGGTCGAATCCAGCGAGGGCAGGCGCGAAACCTATTCGCCATATACGGCGGGTTGGACTCTGGACGGCTACTGATCGTGGGTGCACCGGGATCCGGCAAGTCGAGTGCTGCAATCATGCTGGTGCTTGACGCGCTGAAGCACCGGGCTGGTCTGAGCGAAGGTGAACGAGCGCGGGTGCCCGTACCCGTTCTCCTGACTGCCCGCGGTTGGGATCCAGACACAACACCGCTGGTGGACTGGCTAGCTGAGCGATTACGCCGAGACTATGCCCTGCCGCAGACAAAGGCCGTTAGACTTGTGCGCGAAGGATATGTCGCACTTGTGCTCGATGGGCTAGACGAGATGCCGGAATCGTTGCGTTCGACAGCTGTGCGGGCATTGAACGAGCAGGCGACATTCCGACTGGTGACACTGTCACGCAGTCTGGAGCTAGTGCAGGCCGTCCGAAGTGGAAGTTTGGCAGGAGCGGCGGCGCTTGAGCTACAACCGGTCGATGTCGAGGATGCGGCAGACTATCTTGCTCGATGCCAGACTGTCCCCATGCCCGCATCCTGGGCCTGGCTGATAGCAAACCTTCGACATCAGCAGGAGGGCCCGATTGGCCGGGCGCTCACCACTCCTCTGATGCTGAGCCTAGTGCGTGACACGTTTCCCGAAGCCTCCGAATTGGAGGCTGCGCTGAGTTCCGGTGAGCTACGAAGCCGACAGGATGTGGAGGGCGTGCTGCTCGACCGGGTGCTGCCGTCTGCGTATGCGACTCGGCCAGGGCAACCGGCTCCGCCGTACACATTGGACCACGCGGCGTACTGGTTAAGTTACGTTGCAGCACGCATGAACGAGGAGAATACCCGGGATCTAGCATGGTGGCACATTCACCGCTGGAGGAGCAGAAGTGTACGGATCGTTGTAGCCGTAGCGATTGGCCTCCTGCTCGGTATTCTCGTCGCAATGGCGGTTGGGTTAGCGGATGGCCTCCTGCTTGGAGTGTTTGGCGGCGTTCTTGCTGTCCTCGGAGTCATGGCTCCACGCACGCGGCCGGCACGGTTAGGGCCGATGCGCTGGCGGCCACCAAGCACGGCCGATCTCACGGCTGGGCTTGTGTTCGCACCTACGCTAGGCCTCCTTACTGCAGAACCGATCCCCGTCTTGGCAATTGGAATCTTGGTGCTTCTTGGCCCCTCGCTCGTTGGCTGGCTGCTCGGCACCGACGGCAATCCCGACAGCTCCTCCGATCCGAAGACGAGCTTCCGGCGTGATCAACTGTCGTGGTTGGGAGTCGGGGTGATTCTCGCGCTGTCATTCGGATTTGGCGGTGCGATCATAGGCCGGTTCTCGTTGGCCCAAGGGTTGACGCTTCTGTGGGGAATCCTGCTCTCGCAAGCGTGGATTGCTCAGCTGACGTTCATGCAGCTATGGCTAGCGGGACTTGGACCACCGCGAATGATGCGTTTCCTCGAGGATGCGCGTGCGCGGCATATTCTTCAGTCTTCCGGGCCGGTGTATCAGTTTCGCCATGCCGCGCTACAGGACCGACTCGCCAAGCGATTCACGGCTATACCGGGCAGGAAGAGACCGACAACGCTGATCAAGCGGGTTTCATGGAATTGACTGACGGCATCTTGATCCACGAGTCGCCGTTGGAAGCCGTTCGAGTATTTGTTGTTGCTGCGCATGCTCCCTCCTATCGCACGGTGTCAACGCCAAGTTGCATCATGCACGTGTCCAGGCAGCGACTACCGCCAAAAGCGGGAGGCGGAATGACACGTGGATCGAATGAACCTGCGGACCTCATTCGCCAGTCGCTGGGTTTAGCGAGCCGGCCAACGCCATGAACATCAACCCGAGCATCCAAAGTCCATCGACCCAACTGCCGTCCACATAGGCGTCTTTAGACAGTCCAAAAAGGTAGGCCGTGTCAGCTGTCGCGAAGAAGCCTGCACCAAGCCCGAGCAGCCACCAGGTCGGGTAGGACCGCCGGCGCACAGTTGCCAGCACAACCAAGCTAATGATGATGAGCATCAGGTCACCGACCGGATACAACAGATAGGTTATCTTCTCGCCGAGCGCACCGCCTGAGTCGATGGATAGCACATGGACGACCACTGAAGCACAGAACACAGCCCCAGCAGCAAGCGAAATTACAGCACGATCAAGCAGAACTGAGGCTGGCAGGCGAGTAACGGCCGCGCGGGCTAGAAGGATGAATCCAGCAAACGCCAGTGGGTATATGCCGATGTAGAAGACGTCAGCCAATGACGGTACTGGGATCTCATCTCCGGGCGACGCTGAAAATGCCGCTGACCAGTAAATGTCGCCTGCTGCCCATGACGCGACTGCAAGGCCCACGCACAGCCAGGCAGGGCGATGATGCCGCACGAGTAGGGGCCGGGCCACGGCCAGCATCGCGGTGCCGACCAGCGCCAGCGAGTAGAACCACGTGTCCAAGAACGTTGCTCGTTGCTCACCGAACGGAAGAATTGTACTCAGGGCATAAGCTGTGCCAGCACCAACAACGCAGAAACGAAAACCCTGGTACAGCGGCGCATCTAACATCCGTGGTTGCTGCTCGCGCTCGCCTCTTCGCATGCCGCGCATACTAATGGCTGTCCTTAGTCTTCGGATGCTCAGGCGCTGCATACGCTGGTCGAGCGCCGGACATGCCAGCGCTTACCGATCGAGCGCACCGACCCCCGCCAGCCTGGCCTTCTGCGTACCGCGTCTCGTTCCTGTTTGTAGGCGGCGCGGTCCATCTGTGCTTCAGGGAGCTGACGACCCGCAAGCGCCGCTGTGCGGGGAAGCACGCGCGTAGGCTTACGGCAGGCATCGCCTTGGAGGTGACGGCCTTGAAGCTCAGGGTCGCGGACGCGCGACGTCGTTTCGGCGAGACTTCGTGGCAGGTTTATGGGCAGGAGGCCGCCGCGGCTAGCGGCGCCCTACTCAGGGCGTTTGGAATCGCGCTGGATCGGCGCGACGACGCGGCGCGCCTGAACAAGCTGGCAGGCATCTGGCTCGGCGACGCCCGGGAGTGGTTGATGCCGCGGGGCCTCGAGAAGATCGAGGACACGTTGTGGCGATGGCGCTCAGGGCTGACATCACGCGACGCAGCCGAGAGGGAAACTCGCACAACCATTCAAGAGGATGCCTGGCCGAGCAAGCTCGAGATTGCCAGTTGGAATCTTCGCAGGCGGCAGGGTCAGAAGATTGAGCCGGGCGAGAGGCGGCCACCCGGACCCACGGACTCTAGGGAATTCCACGAGAAACACGACATGGCAAGGCAATATCGCCTCTCGACGTACGCGAAACAAGATATCCCTGCACTCGTCAGCGGCTATCCGTTCCTCGAGTTTTGGCTCGAAGAGCTCCGTAAGCACAAGCGATGCCCGCGCCCCACACGGCGAAAACCCGGTCCTCAACGATCTGCTAGAGGACCTGAGCAAATCGGCAGTCAACAGTGCCGCTCGACGCACCGGCTTGTTTCAAGAGCTACCGCCCAATTTCGAGCCGTAGAGTCGTGAGTGAGGCGCGATCCTGACTGTGGCGTGACCACGCTCAACCTGCCAGCTCGGCGCCCCCGTCGAGCGGTCCACGGACCGCACAGCAGTTGGACCTACTCAGGCGATGCGACGCCAACGACGATAGCAACCAACTCGACTGTCCGATCCAGACGAACAAACGTCCACAATGGACCTACGGCGGTGGTCGGATGGACAGATGGTGCGAGTAATCGCCTGGTTGGAGCGACCTCAGTGCGGCTCCATGTCACAAGAATTGCAGCGGCGTAAAAGACCTCTGGGAAGTTCGGCTTGAGGTAGAGGTGCCACCTTAATGTCGGCATGGCGACAGAGGGTCTGAGTCGAGGTCCGCAATCGGCGATCGTCTACTTCATTAACTGAGACGGTGGGAGTCGAGAGCTCGGGAAGTGGCTGATGCTCGGCTACCGGCCCAGCAGTTTTCCAATTACAGCAACAACACCTGCGGTGTCGCCTAACACCTGGCTATTCGTGAAACGCACAACGCGGAGCCCATCGAGTTGAAGCCGGACGTCGCGCGCGTGGTCGGCTTCGACCCTCCTGCATGCGTTGTGTTCGGTCCGTCAATTTCAACAACACAGTGCTTATCCGGCCACCAAAGGTCCAATAGGAAAGGAGGGGCTAGCGGACTGGCCTGGTACACCTGATTCCAGCGCCGTCCGGCGGAGCACGATGCTTTAGAAAGCACTCCTTCCAACCTCACCTCGGCGGCGCTCAGTGGTCGTGGTCCGCCAACCAGAGTTGGCAACGGCAGGGGTGTTGCTGGCGTGCGTTTTATGAGCCGCCATACTGCGCAAGGCAGTGCGCTGAGGAAGAAAAACAGCCCACTAGCCAGCTTGAGGAACTTTCCCGGCCGCGCAGTGATCAGCGCACTCCACTCCTCGGCTCGAACGTGAGCCCTTTCGCAACGGCCGTACCGCAAAATCGCAGCCCACCGGGGCGAACCGCTGGCCGAGCCACGGGCTGACTTCGGAAACCTCGTTGATTAGCACGCCTCCGAGAATCGACACAAAGATCGTCCACATCACAGAGTGGCTCCCCGAGCCACGTCCAAGACCGGCCAGGGACGCTGGACCTTCGTCGCCGTAGCTGAAACCTGCCGTGCAGGTCGGCGCTCCATGAGAAGGGACCGTGTTGCGGCAAATCCATCCGGCGTCAGTTGGTACAGGCGACGGCGAGGCGTCCCCTCGACAACGGCGTCGTCCCAGCGACCTGAAATCCATGACATGTCCTCAAGCCGGTCAAGAACTCCATACACAGTCGGGCCGGAACGCCCAATCGCTTTCGTCACGGCCCAGCCATGTATCTCCACGCCGTCCACATAGGATCGAATCAGCACTTCGAGAACGTCGAGCGTCGGCTCGGTCACTCGCCCTGGAAACCCCACGGCCCTTATCTTACCTATGACGGACAAGCAGACATCACCGGCATGAACTTAAGAATCCAAGTTGGATATGCGCACGGAGTGCAGTCACTCACGTATGACTTCTTGCCTACCCGGTATCCCGGCTGTTACTCAAGTTGGAGTTCGTTCATGTGGGGATAGCCTGCGGCGGCTAGGTCGGATTGCACCCATCGTGCTTCAGTCCCGTAGGCATCTCGCCACTGTCGTGCCACCGACCAGCCCGCGGGCGTAACTGGGATGATCACGGTCTCGCGAACCAAATGCGGTGCGGTCAACCGCCGCATGATTATGCCGTTATCCGTTTCAGTCGTAAGGGTTTCCACGTTCGTCTCGGTCGCGCCCATACTGAGGGCCGGGCCGCTGGACAGGACGACGCCTCTGGCGCATCGAGGCCACTGGATCTCGTTGTGGATGGCATCAGCCATGCTGGCGATCCGTTCCGCGTAAGGCATTTTCGGCCATTGACCGAACGCAAGGAGCCCGTCTTGGCAATCGATGCGAACCCATACTGGTATTGTGCCGTCGATCTGTTTGGCCTTGCCTGCCAATGCCCGGCGTAGCCGCTTCCATCCGTCGCGTTCTTGAAGTGCCCCAGTGAAAGTGGCGGTGCCGGTTGGTACACCGTCCGGGTGGATCGTCACCGATCCATGCTCGGCAGGCACAACTTGGGGTGCCATCGCGGCACGCGCTGTCTTGGCCGCTGAGTCTATTTCTGTCAGCCAGGCCTCGGTGATCGAGCCAAGGCCGCCATTGGCCGGCTTGTCGGCTGGGTGGTCGTTAAGCACGATCACACAGGTCACGCGATTCCGGTGCTCGATTGCCCTGATTCTGTCCATGAACGTGTCCTCGTATCGTTCCCAGGACTTGTCGGCATCGGCGCGCAAGACGACTGTCGTCTCCACGAGCCAGGGTTCATCGCCGCCTTCCACCATGAGATCGGCTTTGGAAGCTGAGCCGACGATCGCCGGTTCATAGGTCACCTGGTAACCCATCTCCCGGCAGGCGCGGCCCGCCTCCAGCTGCAGGAGAAGGTGATACCAGGCCGGAACGTCCATTCCCGCGACTGCCCCGTTGAGTACCGGCCGGAACGTGGGGTCCCGCGCGGCGACGCGTAGCGCGAGGGCAAAAGACAAGAACTGTGGCAACGCGATGCGATGGCTTCCGAGCAGTAACAGATGACCTGGCAGCCCGCCGAACTTGTCGAATATCCTTTCCGGAAACTCCTCGCCCAAGATCCCTGCCAAGCCATCCAGCAGCTCCGCTACGACCTGCTTGCCCGTCGGTGACAGTCCGCCACCCGCCACCAGGTGCTTGATGACAGCCCACGTGGGCCGATCTGGAAGGTCCATCCGAATAGGATTGCCCAAACGGCCGAGGCAGGCCAACTCCGTTCTCACATACCCAAGCCGCCAGAACCGCAGCACCGGATGCTATCCATCTAAGTTGGACGAGTGCCGACCCAACCACGACCTGGACAAGCAAATGAACGTGGAGGGACGACAATGCGATTCGAAGTGCTGCCGATGATGAGACGTCCCCCAGCAGCCGCTACCGGTTGGCTTCTTGTCACCAACAACTGGAACGACTACGGCTACTACACTCTGTTCACGTTGTGGCACGGCGATGGCCAGAGGGCCCGTGAGATCGGCACCGTAAAGATCGGCCGACTAGGCATGGACGCTGACACAGATCGCCGGCCAGAGCCACCAGACGTATTTGAAGTGCTAGATGAGGAGTTCTTCTCCCTCGGCCAAGACGCTTCCTACTACGAAGCGCTGCGCGACCTTGACGGCGAGACCGGCCAGGCCATCCTGCGCGCCTTGCGCGACGTCGCACTCGATCAGTCACTGTTCGAACGAGTACGCGAAGAGCACGTCACCCGCGTCTCGTTACTCCGCAGCGTCCAAGAGCACACAGCTACACAGCAGTTTCACCGAATCGCCCTCGGCGGACTGACGCTAACCCCGTACCGCTTTTCGTTCCATTCCCCGCTTCTTGACAATGACCAATTGCCATTGCGGCTGACCTTCGCCGTTGAGCCTGCATCCCAGCCACCGACCAATATCCATGTCTTGATCGGCAGCAACGGCGTCGGTAAGACCCGGCTTCTGAATCTCCTGGCGCGTGCCGTCGCCGACGGCGGTGTGACCGAGGCGGAGGTCGGAACAGTGACGGACGATCTTGAGGGTAGCGACCGCCCATTCGCGAACATGATCTCCGTCAGCTTCAGCGCTTTCGACCCTTTCACGCCGGTGCGGGTGCCCAACGGTACAGCGCATGCATATCTATCCCTCAACCGCCCAATCGTTGACGACGCTCAACCTATGCCGCTGAAGGATCACGAGGCCCTCGCCGGCGAGTTCAGTACCTCCATGTTCGGCCTAACTGCCGAGCGTCTGCAACTTTGGCTCCAGGCAATTGGCAACCTGGAAAGCGATCCGCTCTTTAAGGACGCAGAGATATCCTCACTCGCCCAGACCAGACACATCGGTGGGTCAATCCAGCCCGCCGAGGTGTTCCAGCGCTTGAGTTCGGGCCACAAGATTGTCCTGCTGACGATTACACGCCTGGCAGACCTGGTCAGTGAGCGGACCCTTGTACTGATCGACGAGCCCGAGACACATCTGCACCCGCCACTTCTTGCATCGTTCATGCGTGCCGTATCCGGGCTCCTTCTTGACCGCAACGGCGTCGCGATAATCGCGACTCATTCGCCGGTGGTGCTTCAGGAAACCCCGAGAAGCTGCGTGTGGAAGATCCGCAGATCCGGGAGTCTCGTGACGGCAGAACGGCCAGAGATAGAAACCTTCGGCGAAAACGTTGGAATCCTTACACGCGAAGCGTTCGGCCTCCAGGTCGAAGCGTCCGGGCACTACCGAGACCTGCGAACAGCCGTAGATGAAGGCCTGTCCTTCAGCCAAATACTCGACAGGTTCAGCGATCAGCTCGGCGCCGAGGCCAAAGGCGTCGTACGCGCCCTTATCGCAGTACGCGACCAGGCGGGGCGCGGCTAATGTGGCCGCTGCCTTTACCAGTGCAAAGCGCCCGCGAAACCTATCGCGAATGCATCAAGACCGTCAGCGCGCCCAATCTGAGAATCCGGCTTGCAGCCTTCGAGGATGCCGTGAGTCTTGCGGCGCAACACTTTGAGGCAGCGGCCAAGGCCGACGCGCTGTTCGCGCTCGACCAGACTACGTACGGTCCAACGTCGGCAGACGACCGCAAGGAACTCGTAAAGGTCTACACCGACCGCATGGCCAAGCAAACCGCACCAGGCAGGCACATCTACGACAGCCTCAAACTTGCAGCAACCCGATGCCCTATGTGCGGTCATCGCGATGTTTCGACGCTCGACCACCATTTGCCGAAGAGCGGATACCCTTTCCTTTCCGTAGCGCCAGCGAATCTTGTACCAGCATGCACAGACTGCAACAAGGCCAAACGAAACACCGCCGCCAGTACTGCAGATGAGCAACCACTTCACCCGTACTTTGACAACGTCAACTCCATTCAGTGGCTCACCGCGGAGGTAATTGAGTTACGCCCGGCAGCGCTCAGGTTCTATGTCAGGCCCGATGCCAGCTGGTCTGCAACACTGACCACTCGAGTCCGCCGCCATTTCCAGGTACTCCAGCTCGGCGCTCTCTATGGCGCCCAGGCGGCAACCGAACTTTCGGGCATCGCCTACGCAGTACAGCTCCAGCACTTTGCGCGAGGTCCCGAAGGCGTCCGTGAATTTCTTGAAGACCAAGCTGAGAGCCGCCGCCGATCCCACCTCAATCACTGGACTACAGCGACCTATCAAGCCCTTGCCGGAAACTTCTGGTATCACAACGGCGGATTCGCCTAGACGACAAGGGATTGACCCATGTGCACCAAACTCAGGCCTGGCAGTCGCCAGCGGCCCTCGCCATGGCGATATCACGGCTAACTTGATTGCGAGGGAATGAATCTCAGTACGCGTCAATCTGAATTGGCAGGCCGACCTGGACCGCGATTGGCGCATATAGATCAACGCTTTGTTCGGGTGTTCGCAGGGACACGATGAGGCTATACCGGAGCGGCAGGCCAACTCGATCAGCCCGCTTGCCTGTCTTCCACCAGCCTCCGACGGGATGAACGGCGATATATTGGCAGTCTGCCAGCTCCGCGCCGGTGCCCTGCCAAATGTCCTGGTGCAGCGAACCAAGGTTGCGCTGGTTGTTGCCGACCAGCCACCGATCCGAGCCGCTTGTCGGACGCACCCCGGCTTCCTCATCCTGCGCATCTCGGTTAATCCGAGAAACGAACGAGTCGAGCGACTCAACGGGCGTGTTCATCTCAAACCGAAGCCCATGTGAAGCATAGGCGTATCGCCGTCGCCAACCTCTTCGGGAGGCTGTCGGCTCGACAAAGTACGACAGCGTGACACGAAGCTGTACTTCAGATTCGGCGAGCTCACGAAGACTTTCAGTCGGCCACGGCAGGCGGTGCAGGCGGAAGCGGCGAGCGGCGTGCTCTAACCCATCGAACGGCACAAACGCGTCCTGAGTCACTAGCGTCACCGCGTTACGGCTAGACGTGAGGACGGCGCTCTCTGTGGGCACACCCCACCCATAGCGGCGCAGCATTGCCTGCCTGGCGGCTTTTGTAGTTGCGCCATGGACTTCTGCGCGCATCGGCGCGGTCCATTCCGCCGCGTGGATGAGCAGGCCACGAATCGTTTCCGGCCAGTACGTTGGATATGTGGCCATCGCTCGCGCGGCTAGCTGGGCGGCTTGGGCGGTGGCAGCGCTGGTGGCGTTCGCGGACGCGAGGGCTAGATCGTCGCGGGCTGCGGTAGTCCGAACTGAAAGCAACGGGTGATCGGAAAAGTCAACTCCGTCAGTGAGTACATTCCCGGCTTCCATGCAAATGTCTGGCTTGATGGGCCACCGCCGAGTCTCGAAAGTTAGCGACGTTCGGCTGTGCGGCGAAAGATTGCCGTCGTCCGCAACGGCAGTCCAATTCTTGAAGGTCGGATCGGTGGGCGGTGAAGTTAGTGTGGTGTACCCACCGACTGTTAGCGCATTCCAGGCCTGGGCGGGATCCTCGATCCCCGAAGTATCACAGAGTTCGAGATAGTCGCCACCGGGTGTTCGCTCACGCACGTTCCCGGCTGAAATCAGAAAAAGCCTTGCTGCAGAAGGATCTGGCTGGCCTAGAAGCGCGATGCCGTGATCTGACTGGCCGATGTCGGTTCCGACGCATAGTGCATCTATTGATGCGGACCATAGCGACGGCTCGCCTGACCGTGCCTCGGGTTCAGCGGTAATCGGCATGCAGAACACGCGCTGCCGGCCGTTGGATGAGGTTTCGGTCAATGCCACAGCCGTTGCTGTGATGAGCCCGTAGGCAAGAGGATCGTTTCTGGCGGGCGCGTCGGGAACAAGCTTCACCGACTCCAGCCGATGCATCAGCACAACTGGCTTTGAACTCATTAGCAGTTCGTCGAGCGGCCCGTAAAGTGCGAGCCCGGCCATCCGAGTTCCGTGACCTTGTCGGTCAATGCCGCTATCTCCTACGACAGAGTGCAGGTCCGCGGGGTCAAGCGATTGGGCCAGTAAGACATGTGAGCGCCGGACACCGCTGTCCAAATGGCAAACGACAGGCATGTCTCGCGCCGCAGATGTTGTGCGTTCTACAAGGTCTGTCGTGAGCTCGTCTTGGTCGTTGCGAGGTAGATCCTCAACAGTATCCACAAATTCGGGACGGCGGAGCTCGGCAACGGGAATCGCGGTGAACGGCAGCACTTGCAAGTCGTCCCAGCGCGCCTCAATCCACATGACCGTCCGGTCAACGAGATCGAGGCGGCGGTCGGAAATCCTGTAGCCGTTCGCGTCGGCGAACGCGCGAAGGATGTCGCTTGCGGCGTCGGTGCGTACCAGCCAGATTTCCCACCAGGCCAATCCGCTCGGGGGGTCGCCGGAAGACTGCCAAAGATCCCGGAGTACCGCAGTCCGAATAGAAGAAATATTGGCAATCAGCGCGCGGTTCTTAGGCATCCCAGCAATTGTTTGCTGCTGGAGGTAATCCTCGAACAGCTTCAAAAACTTGGCGCGGTACTCGTCACTGACCCACACGACGGCGTGTTCTGGCTCATCGTCGGTAGCCGGGTTCACGGCCAGCAACAGCCACTGCGGCCGCTTTCTGGCATTGCGGTGTGTCGACATGCGTTCGAGTGAGTCGAGCTTCAGGGGAAAGGCCTGATCCGCCGCCTGCAGGACGAGGATTACACCGAGGGCTCGCAGCTCCTCGGCTGTTAGCTCTTCCTCATCGGTGGCAGAGCGTTGCGCGTCCGCATCACGAAGCGCGTTCTCAAGATCTCCCCGCAGTTTTCGTCCATGCGCGCGGGCTTCCACATCGCGGATCTTTGCGTCTCCGCCCCCACGGCGATGAAAGTCGCGGTCTTCGGCGCGAGCTGAAACATTGATATGAGGTAGCGGCTCGGATGGCCTACTCACCGTTAGCCTTTCTACGGGCTTCGAGTGCTTCGTTGAGATCGGCTGCTGTTACCCGTGGTTCTCCACGCAGGATGGCTTGTTTCGCAGCCATCTCCGCTGCTTTGACTAACTCTGCGTGGCTGAGGCCAGATGCGGTGCTGCGGACTGAGTTCCATCGGATATTCCGGCCCAATGGGCCCAGGCGAGCCTTCATGACCTCTGCGGCCTGCTCGCCGTCCGGCAGTTCGTATCTGATCGTGATATCGAATCGACGGAACAGCGCATGGTCCAGGATGGATCGATGATTTGTTGCAGCGACGATAATGCTTTCCGCGCTCGCCTGCTCCAGGAAGATCAGGAACGAGTTAAGGATCCGGCGAGCTTCCCCTACATCATTGCCATTGCGGTGCCCGCCAAGGGCATCGAACTCATCGAAGAGGTAGACGGCCCGTTGTGAGGCCGCAGCGTCAAACACTGTCCTGAGTTTGCTGGCAGTTTCGCCCAGATACCGGCTCAGGAGGCTGTCCAAGCGAACCGTTAGTAGCGGCAGTGATAACTCGTGCGCGATTACGGCCGCGGTCATCGTCTTGCCTGTTCCGGGCGGGCCCTCGAGGAGAAGCCTGTGAGCGGGCAGATAACCGTGATCTAGCAACGCCTGTCGTTGCCGTTGCTCATGCAGGACATGGGCTACAGCCTCTTTAAGACGAGGTGGACCAACTAGGTCGCGAAGAGTCTCGTCGGGAAATGTAGCTGAGACCAAATCGGCTAGGTCTCCGCGAGGTCTGGCGATTGCGGTGACGTTGCTTGCGATTGGCCGCTTCCGTGTGGCGTCGATCAGGTTCTTCAGTTCGCTGGCCAGGGTGCTGTGTCCCTGGCGGGCGGCTTTGGCGGCTACCTGCAGCGCAACGGCGTAGAACGCGGCGTCATCGCCGGCAGCGTGACTGCGCACGAGTGCCTTGATGTGCTCACCCGACGCAGCCATGTTCGACCTCCTTAGCCCGTCCAACCAAACGTCCGCAGCCAGATTATCAGAGTGATAAATTTTGACCGGTCAAAATTTACCACTACGATCATTGGTGTGCCAGCAGGGCGCGCTCGACGCGAAGAAAGTCGGTTCCGGGAACAGGCAGAGGTGCTTGCCGCTCGGCTCCGTGCCCTGCGATCAGATCGAGGCCTGACGCAAGAACAACTTGCCAGCAATGCCCGAATCGCAGTCTCCACGCTCAGGAAGATCGAATCTGGACGCGTCGTGGAGCCCGGCTACTTCACAATGCTGCAGATAGCGAGCGCTCTAGGGATTGACCTTGGTGAACTGACCTGACGCCATACCGCAGGTCCTACGGCCGCCGAGGCGAAGCCAACGCGCACCCGACAGGACCAAAACGGCGCTGGCGCCAGGACCTTTAATCGATAACGAGATCAGTCGCAATCGAATCTGATGTACAGGTTGATCGGATATAGGTGCGTGTCCGTTGGTTTGTTGAGGGTGTCGATGACGCTGTGAAAACATTGATCCCGTTCTCTGTTGATCGGTGTGAGGTAGGTGCTGTGGCAGATCGCCTGCTGGTGGACTTTGGGACTGATGGCCGGGTCTTGGCACAGATCTGGCCTGATGGTGGTGATCCGCAGATAGTGGGTGAGCCGATTGAGGTGGTGTGGCCACTCGACGAGACTGCGACAGAGGAATTGCGCTGGTATCTGGAGGATTACCTGCGTGCTCCATATGGGGCCTTCGCCGAGCGGGGCGAAGCAATTGCGGCTGGCCTTCGTGATTGGGGCCGGATGGTGTTCGCCGCATTGTTCGAGCAGGCCCCGGTTCGTGATGCGCTGGATGCGTTGAAGGTCACTAGCAGCCGGATCGAGGTGGTATTGCGGGCTGCCAACGCCGGTTGGCTGGGGTTGCCTTGGGAGCTGATGTGGGATGCAGGTCCGGTGCCGCTCGCCCTCGATGGTGTCGGGATTGATCGGAGCATTTCGACCGCCACGCTGAGGAACACCTTCAACGCGGAGGGTGTCCGCTTGCGGGTATTGATGGTGATTGCGCGGCCGCGTGGGACAGACGATGTGGACTATCAAATGATTGCGCGGCCGTTGATGTCCAGATTGGAAGCAGTGCGGGGCAGGGTTGAATTAGTAGTGTTGCGTCCGCCCACATTGGATCGATTGGAGCAAGTGTTAGCCCAGGCAATGACTGACGGTGCTCCATTTCAAGTCGTGCATTTTGATGGGCATGGCATGTTGATTCATCGTCGTGGCGGGGAAGGTGTACATCTTCCCGCCTTGAATGGAGGGGGCGCTGAGGGTGTGTTGGTGTTCGAGGAACTCGACGGCAGACCAGACCATGTAACTGCGGATGTGGTGGCGCAGGTGCTGGCTGCGGCGCGGATCCCGCTGGTGGTTCTCAATGCCTGCAAATCGGGCGCTGTGGGCAAGCAGATAGAGGCGGCCGTTGCGACCCGATTGCTGGCTGGTGGAGCGTTGTCGGTGGTGGCGATGGCCTACACCGTGCATGCAGTAGCGGCGGCCGAGTTCATGACCGCCTTTTATGAGCGGCTTTTCGCCGGAGAAAGTGTGAGCCAAGCAGTCACCGCGGGCCGGGCCAGGCTGGCACGTAAAAACCTGCGGCCGAGTCCGAAAGGGTTGATGCCGCTAGCGGACTGGCTAGTGCCCGTGCACTACGTTCAGCGTGAAGTCAGATTCACGGGACTGGCGAGGGTCCGCGATACCCGTCTAGCGTCACTAGATGATGCCCTCGACGAGCTGCGCAACAACAAAGATCGTTTAGATGATGCAGATGTACTGGCGGCCGAGGGACCATTCGTAGACCGTGGCGGTCTGTTCTACACCTTGGAAACGGCCAGCCGCACCCAGAAAGTCATCGTCCTGCACGGCACTGGCGGAACCGGCAAAACCGAGTTGGCCAAGGCCTTCGGTCGGTGGTGGCGTGACACCGACGGTGTAGACGATCCGGCACTGGTGCTGTGGCATTCCTTCGAGCCGGGTATCGCAACGTTCGGCCTCGACAGTGTGCTCGCCTCAATCGGATTATCGGTGTTCGGACCTGACTTCGCTCTGCTAGACCCGGCCGGACGGCAAGCAGTGGTCACCAGCCTGCTACGCAAGAAGCGCTGTCTACTGATTTGGGACAACTTCGAAACAGTGGCATCGATGCCCGCTCTAGGCACCGCCCACCCACCACTAGACGAAGCGGAGCAGCGACGACTGAATACCTTTCTTTACGATCTGCGCACGGCGGCGAGCACAGTGATTATCACCAGCCGAAGCCGGGAGGCCTGGCTTGGCCATCGAGTGCGGCACGTCGAAGTGCTTGGCCTTACTGAGTCCGAAGCTGTGCTGTTAGCCGACCAGCTACTCGGCCCGTACCCCAACAGCCGCCCGCGCCGAAACCACCCAGCGTTCCCGCGGCTGATGCACTGGCTTGACGGTCACCCCTTGAGCATGCGGCTGGTTCTGCCTCACCTGGACACCACCGATCCGCACACACTGCTAGATGGACTTCAGGGAACCGGTGCACTACCCGATGACCTCGGCAACCGCACCAATTCGCTGTCGGCATCGATCACATACTCGTTTAAGCTTCTCGATGACAAAGTGGCCACCGCGTTGACAGCCATTAGTCTTCTTCACCGTGTCGCCGTCGCCGACGTGCTCGCGATATTCTCCAGTCTTCCTGAAGTCCCCCAACAATTCGCTGATCTGGACGCGCGGGAATGGGACCGTATTCTGGCCTACGCAGTGCGTGTCGGGCTACTCACCAGCCTCGGCGGAGGCCTATACCGCATCCACCCGGCACTGCCTCACTACCTCGCCGGATGGTGGCGCGCTGACAAACCCAACAGCGACTACAACCGTCAGCATTCTGCCGCGCTTCAAGCTATAGCTGAGGCTCATGCAATATTCGGAGACTGGCTTCTGAGTCAGATACAAGGCGGGGACGCCCAAGTGGCCTACACGATCATTGACTGGCAGCGACACACCATGGGCACCATGCTTAGCCACACTCTCGCCACTCACCGGTGGGCACAAGCCAGAGCCATCGTCGAACCCCTGGATCACTATTGGGCGCGCAGCGGCCTCAGCGGTGAATCGGCGGCGTGGATCGACCGGATCCGCTCCGCCGTGGAAAACCCTGACGGGACACCGCCCGCATTGGACAGCGAAGCTGGAGTTCTGTGGGCGTTCGCCATCGGTCAGGAAGCCGTACATCACTACACAGCACGGCGTCTCGACAAGGCCGAGCAAATTCATCGCCAGATTCTTGTGGCTGTCGGCCACCTGCCCGACACCGACTATCAAAAATCAGTGCTTTCCGTTGCCTACCACCATCTGAGCATGATCGCCGAGGAGCAGGGTGATTATGACCAGGCCGAGAATTGGTGCCAGCAATCCCTGGCCATTAGCAAGCAGCTAGGCGACCAGCCCAAAACGGCCATGATTTACGACCAACTTGGCAACATCGCTGCAAGTCGCCGTGAGTACGACCGGGCCGAAATTTGGTACCAACATTCTCTGCCGATCAATGAGCAGCTTGGTGACCAGCCCAGAATGGCCATTACCTATCACCAGCTCGGGATCAACGCTCATAAGCACGGCGACCACGACCGGGCCGAAATTTGGTACCAACATTCTCTGGCGATCAGCGAGCAGATTGGTCACCGGCCCAACCTGGCCAATACCTATCACCAGCTCGGCAATACCTCAGCAAGTCGTCGTGACTACGACCAGGCCGAATACTGGTACAAGCGGTCCCTGACCATCAACGAGGAGCTCGGCAATCGGCGCGACACCGCCAGTACCTACCACCAGCTCGGCTACATCGCCGATGCGCGGGCCGACTACGGCCAGGCCGAAGACTGGTACAAGCGGTCCCTGACCATCAACGAGGAGCTCGGCAATCGGTCCGGCAAGGCATTGGTCTTAGCGCAATTGGGCTTACTCGCAGAAGAACGTCATGACTTCGTCTCAGCCCTACAGTGGACAATTCGCAGCGTGAGCGTGTTCGACCACTTTCCACACCCAGCTACCGGCACAGCACCACATGACCTCAAACGCCAGGCTGCTGCTCTCGGCGTCAGTCAAGTCGAACAAGCTTGGAATGACGTAACCGGTAATCCACTACCTGACCAAGTCCGCGCCTACCTCACCACACCTGAAACCTGAAAGGCACCACCCACAATGGACGACCCCATCGCCGAAATCGCCCGAGCCACCGCCCAACGGCTCACCACCCGACACGGCTACCAACTAAGCACCGAACTCGAAGTCGCACTCCGCACTCGACAGACCACCCCCGCCAACGACCGTTACGGCGACCCGGTCGCTATTGCCAGCCTCATCATCGCCATTGCCACACTTACCTGGACCATCTACAGCGACCTTAAAAAGGCCACACCAAGCCCACCACCGGAAACTATCGCCAGAACCACCCGTATCCGTCTCCGCGAAACTCACAACGTCGACACCATGACGAGCAACTCGATCATCGACATCGCCGTGGAGGAGACCATCCGACACCACCAGTGATCGGATTGGTGCAATGGACGCATTCCTGACCTACAGCTATGAGCGGCATTGGAGCACGACAACTCGATGCGCTTCTAGCAAGGGACGGGCGGTGGCCACTACCAGGTGCGCGGAGCAGGAACCGCAACGAAGATGTCTATCTGCTCCAGCCTGCCGTGCCGGTGGCGGCCATAGGGCGGACGATCGAGCACCTCCCTGACATCCGGACAAAAGATGCCGGGCACGCACAACCCATATGGCGCATAGCGTTTGACCCGGTCCCTGTCCTCAATCCTGCGGCGCATCTCTCAGCAAGGCTACTCACCCCGCTAGCCGATCTGGTGAACTGGAAGGCAGCCTATGTGCCGCCGTCTGCGTGCTGGTTACGACTCGCTAGCTACTTGGACCTGAAAAAGTAGATCGGCGGTGGCGTGCCGATGGGGTGTGCTGCCGCCGATGTTGTTGGGTGGTACTGGTTGCGGGGGGTTATGCCGCTGCCAGGGTGGTGATTTTTACGAGGTTGTGGGCGAGGATGCCGTGTCCGCACCAGGTGGCGGTGCGTTCGCGCCCGTCTACCAGGCTGCGTGCCCAGCCGTAGCGGTGTTTGAGGTGGCTGATGCGTCCTTCGCAGCCGGTGCGCCATTTGACGAGCTGACGGAAGCCTGGTTGCCGTTGCTGGGTTTGGCGTGCCATCCCGGGTGTGCCTTGCCTAGTACGGCAGGTCCGGTTC
>DPJL01000446.1 GCA_003543035.1 Micromonosporaceae bacterium
TCGCCCTTCTCCGCCCGCTGACGGACTGCGGTCGTCAGCTCCTTCACCTCATGGATCAGCGGGCGCGCTCTGATCAGCAGGAACTGTCCCAGATCGGTGGGGGCGATGCCCTGGCGCGAACGATCGAACAGCCGGCCACCCGCCGCTCGCTCTATCCGGTGCAGCGCGGCGGTGAGGGCCGGTTGGGAGACACCAAGCCGCCGGGCCGCCCGGGACAGGCTGCCCGCCTCGTGGATGCTGCACACGAGCTCCATGTGCCGCAGCTCCAGCTCCATAGCGTGCAGGTTATGTCTACTTTTCAATCTCCGGTAGTCCTTGTTAACGTCCGGCGTATGACCGACGACGGGTTGTCGCCCGGTGACCTGCTTGCTGGGCGATATCGCCTCATCGATCGCCTCGGCTCGGGCGGCATGGCCGTCATCTGGCGTGCCCACGACGAAACCCTGGAAAGGCTTGTCGCGGTGAAGGTTCTGGACCTCACGCTCGCCGGCGACGCGCGGATGCGAGATCTGGTCCGGCGCGAGGCCTGGGCCACCGCGCGGCTCAACCACCCCGATGTCGCTGGGGTGCATGACTTTGTGCAACTGGGTGACTTCGGTGTGTTGGTGATGCAGCTGGTTCAAGGCGAGCCGGTGGCTGATCTGATTGCGGCCGGGCCGTTGCCCTGGCGGGACGCTGTCCGGATTGGACATGGGGTGGCGGCGGTGCTCGATCATGTGCACCATCGCGGCGTCGTCCATCGCGACATTACACCGGACAACGTGATCATTTCTGCCGACAAGGTGACGGTGCTCGACTTCGGGATAGCGGCGCGCATCGGCGAGCCTGACGAGGACAGCACCGGAGCGAGCTTTGGTACGCCCGCATACGTTGCGCCGGAACGACTTGACGGCACTCCGGCACAGACCGCCACCGACATCTATGCGTTAGGTGTGGTGCTTTTCGAGATGCTCACCGGCAAGGTCCCCTTCGCGGTGCGCGGTTGGGATGACGTGGCATTCGACCACGGCCCACCACCGTTGCTTGGCGTGCAAGGGCTGCCAACCCCGGTCCGCGACTTAGTTCCAAAGATGCTTTCGCGTGTACCAGGTGAACGCCCCCGAGCCGAAGAAGTAGCCGCCGTCCTGGACGAAGCGTTGCAGCCCAAGCGTTCTCATGCTCGCCTGGCGCTTGCCTTGGCGGCGATAGCTGCAGCGGCAGCTGTGATCTGGTGGCCGCGCGACACACCGCCCACGCTCCCCAACGCAGACCCGACGCCCACGGTGTCGACCTTTCTGCCAACCCGAGACGCTGCCCTGCATGCGGTCATGAGCGTCATCAGCGATGGCGTTGCCACCGGTCAGATCCGGCCCGACGCGGCCCTTGATCTGCAACAGGTGCTACGGGTTGCGCAGAGTCAGTCTCAATTGGACGGGGTGCTGGTGAAAATAGCCGACCGCGAGCGCGAAGGCGCCATCTCACCCGCCTCCGCACGCACCCTCCGCGCCGCCTTGGACACCCTCGCCGCGACCATGCGCTCCTCCGCGTAGAGCCCGCGGGTGTGGTGCGCCGGGCCTCCATCTCTGCCTCACACTCCTGATGCAGAGATGGAGGCCGGAGGAACGCCTGGTGCCAAGGGGTTCGCCCGGCGGCGCGGAGTCAGGGTGTCGCGCACCGCCGGGGAGCTCAGATCAGACTTCGTTGGCCGCGATTACGCCGCTGTACCAATGGGCGCTGCGCTTCGGGATGCGGCGCTGGGTCGGATAGTCCACGTAGATCAGCCCCCAGCGCTCGTCGTATCCCTCCTGCCATTCGAAGTTGTCCATCAGTGACCACACGTGAAAGCTTTCGAGGTTGACCCCGTCGGCGATGGCGCGATGGGCGGCGGCAAAGTGATCGCGGAAGAAGGCGATCCGCCCCTGATCGTCGATGTGACCGTCCGGGTCGAGGACATCCGGGGTGGGCAGGCCGTTTTCGGTGATGGTCATCGGGACATCGCCGTATTCCCGCCGCACGCGGGTCAGGATGTCGTAGAGGCCCAGGGGGTAGATCTGCTGCCAAAAGGCCTTGCTGAGGGGATGTTTCTGCACCGTGCGGCCATCCGCTGTGACGTAGATCGGGGTGTAGTACTGGACCGCCAGCAGGTCCACAGGAGAACCGATGATCTTAAGATCGTCGTCCCGGATGTGGGCGGCCATTGGCGAGATCCTGGCGATGTCCGCGAGGGTGTCCACCGGGTAGGCGGCCTTGAAGATCGGGTCCAGGTAGAGGCGATTCTCGTACCCGTCAAATCTAAGGGTTTGTTCTTGTGCCGCAACGCTTTCGTCAGCCGGATAGCATGGGTGCAGGTTGAGCGCCGGCCCGATTCGGCTGCCGGTGGGCAGGTTGGGCCGCATGGCCTGGACGGCGAGGCCGTGTGCGAGCAGTTGATGGTGCGCCACCACATAGGCGGCGGCTTCGTCGCGGTGACCGGGGGCGTGACTGCCCCATAGATAACCGTTCTGTACCACCGTTTTCGGCTCGTTGAGGGTGAGCCAGGCCGGGACGCAGTCGCCCAACGCCGAAGCCACGATTGCCGCGTAATCCGCGAACCGGTAGACGGTGTCCCGGTTTTCCCAGCCGCCCTGCTCGTGTAAGACCTGCGGGGTGTCCCAGTGGTAGAGCGTCACCATCGGCGTGATGCCCCGCTCGGCCAGTCCGGCGACAAGGCGGCGGTAGAAGTCCAGGCCGCGCTGGTTCACCGGGCCAGAACCGCTGGGCAGCACGCGGGACCACGAAACGGAGAAGCGATAAGAGGTCATGCCGAGCCGTTTGATCAGATCGAGGTCACTCTCCCAGCGGTGATAGTGATCGGCGGCGATGTCGCCGGTCTCACCATTTCGGACTTTGCCGGGCGTTCTGCTGAAGGTGTCCCATACCGAGGGTCCCCGGCCGTCCACGTCGGCAGCGCCTTCTATCTGGTAGGCGGAGGTGGCCGCACCCCAGACAAAGCCTTCGGGGAAACGCAGTCCCAGCTTGGGTTCCAGCATCTGGTGCTCCTTTTGGATCATTGTGGGAACGCTCCCACCAATGAGCATAGTCCGGTGTGACTATGGCGAAAAACGGGGATGTCGATAAAGTGTGGGGATAGGGAAGGGCAGTCCCTATCCCCACCGGGTGCTCACATCCTGTGTCTAAACAGGACAGTGTGCGCGGGAGCCGTTGGCACGCGACGTAGTCGCACCGCCCGATCATGGGCGGTCTCTGGGCCTCCTTCCGGGCACCCGGAGGACGAGTCGGCCGCCGGTCGTAGGGAGATCGGCGACCGACCCGTCTTCACGGGCCTTCCAGCTCAAGCAAATCCGGGCTCGCTGAGCCGGTCCAAATATTGATGACCTTCCGTGGAAGCGTTCCCACGGCGTTTGTTCAGACGATAGCGAGTTGTGAATCCGTGCGCAACAGTCCGGTAATATTGCGCCGCCTTAATCCCGCCAGAGCGTCCACTGCGGTGGGCCGGATTTCATCGGCGGCTCACCCGTGACCTGGAAACCATGCCGCTTGTAGAAGCTCAGGTTTCGAGGATTCGACGATTCCAAATAGACCGGTAGCCGGTGGCTCAAGCCATGCTCCAGCAGCTCGGATCCCACACCCTTGCCTCGTTCCTTGTGGGCGGTGCCGATGAAGTCCAGGTACCAATGCTGTGCCGGCACCTGCTCATGCAGCTTCTCGATCTCGCCCAGCCGGCCGAGCACCCGCGGCAGGCGCGTCCCCACGGCACGCAACATGGGCAAGGCCTGGCGTGCCATCGCGGAAACCGGCAGCTTCCACTGATTCGGCGGAGACCAGATGGTGACCGCGGTCAGGCCGGGGATCGTGTAGACGTGCCCGAGCGGGATCGCGTGCCGCAGCAGCGCCGCAAACAACCGCTGCTTGCTCTTGAACGAGGGAAGCATCCAGTTCCACACTGGATCGTCCTCGAACGCTTCGGCCAGGGTGACGGCCAGCGTTGGCAGATCCGCACGGGCAGCGACGCGTATATCAGACACGCGAGCATTGTTCACTATTACGTGATCGCTGCAAAGCGCTGGACCTGGTCCTCCGTCCCGGTCACGACGAGCAGTGCCTCCGGTGGGATCACCGTGTCGGCCTGCGCATAGGTAAAGTCTTCGCCGCGCCGCTTGATCCCCACGATCGTGATGCCGTACTGGCTGCGCAACGCGGAATCGGCGAGCGTGCGGCCAACGGCGTCCTTGGGGGCGCGTACCTTCGCGATGGCAAAGCCGTCCTCGAACTTGATGTAATCGATCATTTTGCCTGTGATGAGATGCGCGACGCGATCGCCCATCTCGGCTTCGGGTCGCACGACGTGATGCGCGCCGACCGAGGCCAGAATCTTCGCGTGCTTGGCAGAGATGGCTTTCGCCCAGATCTCTTTCACACCAACCTCGGTGAGCGCCACCACGGTCAGCACGCTGGCCTCGATATCGGTCCCGATGCCCACCACGGCGCGGTGGAAGTCGCCGACTCCCAGTTGTTGCAACGCTTCCTCGTCGGTGCTGTCCGCCTGAGCGACATGGGTCAGCACATCGGCGTAGTCCTGCACGATTTTCATGCTCTCGTCGATGCCGAGCACCTCGTGCCCGAGTTTGGTCAACGACTCGGCCAGTGTGCCGCCGAACCGGCCCAACCCGATCACCACGACGCTGTCGGCGTCTTTAGCCTGCTTAGCCAACGATCGGTCGCTCCTCTGCATAGCGATAGGCCGCTCGCCGCTCGCTAAGCGCGAGCGCTGAAGCCACAGTAACGGTCCCGACCCTGCCCACGAACATCAGGATGATCAGCACAAACTGCGCCGAGGGTGGCAGGGAGGCGGTGATGCCCAGGCTGAGGCCAACGGTCGCGAAGGCCGAGGTGGCCTCGAAGAAAACCTTGTCCATCGGCAGATCGGTGAGCATCAGCAGGGCGACCGTCCCGATGGCGACGATGGCGACGCCGAGGAGTGCCACCGTGAGCGCCTGGCGCTGGGTCGCCTCGGCGATGCGGCGCCGTCCGATCACGACATCCCTTTCGCTGCGTACCTCGGCCCAGATCACGAAGGCGAGCAGGAAGAAGGTGGTGACTTTGATGCCGCCCGAGGTGCCGGCGCTGCCGCCGCCGATGAACATCAGCCAGTCCGTGATGAGCAGTGTCTCCGGGTTCATCTGGGCGAAGTCGACACTGTTGAACCCGGCGGTCCGGGGGGAGGTGCCCTGGAACAGGGCAGCGACGATCTTCCCGGGATAGTCGAGCGGGCCGAGCGTGCGCCCGTTGCCGCCTTCCAGGATCAGCATCGTCAGGAAGCCCACGGCCAACAGTGCAGCCGTGCCGTAGACCGTGATCCGGGTGTGGGTGGACCAATGCTTGGGCCGGCTGGCGCGTCTGGTGAGCTCGTAGACCACAGGAAAGCCGATGCTGCCCGCGACGACGGCGATGATGAGTGGGATGCAGATCCACCAGTCCGTGACGAAACGCGTCATGTTGTCGGAGTAGAGCGCGTAACCGGTGTGGTTGAAACCCGAGATCGCGTGGAAGACCCCGTACCAGGTCGCCTTGCCGAAGTTGTAGTCGTACCCGAGCCAGAACCGCCCGGTAAGCACGATGGCCGTGACGAGCTCGATGGTGCCGGCAAAGATGGCCACCCGGCCGAGTACACCGCGCAGGTCGCCGAGGCCGGTCGCGTGGATCTCGGCCTGTGCGACGAGGCGCCCGGTGAGCCCGACTCGGCGGGCCAGGACGAGACCCAGCAGTGTCGCCATCGCCATGATGCCGAAGCCGCCGATCTGCATCAGCACCAGCAACACGACGTGGCCGAAGGGCGACCAGTAGGTCGCGGTGTCCACGACCGACAGACCGGTGACACACGCTGTGGAGGTCGAGGTGAACAGGGCGGTGAGAAAGGGCGCCCCGCCAGGTCCCGTGCGGGAGATCGGCAGCATCAACAGAACCGTGCCGATCGAGACGAGGCACAGAAAGGCGATCGGCACTATCCGGGCAGGATGCTGTAGCCGACGTCGCATGATCGGTACTTTAGGTCAGCCCTTCACGCTGCCCGCCAGCAGGCCGCGAACGAAGTAACGCTGCAGACTGAGGAAGACGATCAGCGGGATGACGATGGACACGAAGGCGCCCGAAGTGAGCCGCTGCCAGTCGCTGCCGCGGGTGCCGGCGAGCTCGGCGAGCCGCACAGTCAGCGGGGTGCTGTCCGCCCCGGGCACGAAGACCAAGGCGACCAACAGATCGTTCCAGACCCAGAGGAACTGGAAGATCCCGAAGGAGGCGAGCGCCGGGACGATCAGGGGCAGCACCACCTGCCGGAAGATGCGGGCATGCCCAGCACCGTCCACCCGGGCCGCCTCAATCAGGTCACCGGGCAGCTCGGCCATGAAGTTGTGCAGCAGGAAAACGCCTAGCGGGATGGCGAAACAGGTGTGAGCGAACCAGATTTGGATGAACGAGCCCTCATTCTCCAATGCGAAGATGTTGAAGAACTGAAGCAGGGGCACCAGCGCCATCTGAATCGGCACGATCTGCAGGGCGAATATGCCGACATAAATCCAGTCCCGGCCTTTGAACTTCGTCCACGCCAGCGCATAGGCCGCCAGCGAGCAGAACGCCAGTGGGAAGAGCACCGACGGGATGGTGATGACCAGGGAGTTGACGAAGTAGGAAGCCAGCCTTCCCGAGGTGCCGGAGGTGCCGAAGAGCACGTCCTGGTAGTTGTCCAAAGTAAGCTGCGGCTTGTTGAAGAATGTCCACCAGCCATTGGTCTTGATCTCCTGCTCCGGCCGGAAGGAGGAGATGAACAGCCCAAAGGTGGGCACCGTCCAAAGCAGAGCGATCACCAGCGAGATCGCGCTAGCTGTGCGGCTCGTGAGGCGCTTGCGCACGCGCCCGACCGCGGTGACGGGCTCGGGAGCCAGGACGGGAACAGGTACTGTCGTCACATCGCCTCCCGGCGGCGCTTGCGGTGCTGCCGCACCTGATAGAAGACAATCGGGGTAACCAGGAGGAACAGGAACACGGCCAGCGCCGAGCCCTTGCCGTCGTCATAGGAGTCGAACGCCTGGACATACATCTCGTGCGCGAGCACGTTGGTGTCGAACCGGCCACCAGTCATCGTGCGGACGATGTCGAAGAGCTTGAGCGAGGCGATCGAAATGGTCACCACCACCACGACGAGGGCGGGCCGGATGCTCGGAACGGTGACCCGCCAGAACATCTGCCACGCGGTCACCCCGTCGAGCTTGGCCGCCTCGGTGATCTCGGCCGGGATCGCTTTGATCGCCGCGGAGAGCACCACCATGGCGAATCCGGCCTGGATCCACACGAGCACGGCGATCAGGAACAGGGTGTTCCACGGTGGTTCAAGCAACCAGTTCTGTGGGGTGCCGCCCAGCCAGACCACGAGCTGATTGAGCAGACCTATCTGATCGCCCTGTTCCTCGGAGCGGTAGGCGTAGACGAATTTCCAGATGATGCCCGCGCCGACAAAGGAAATGGCCATCGGCATGAAGATCAGTGACTTGGCGAGCCCCTCGAACTTTGCCCGGTCCACCACGACTGCATAGATCAGGCCCACCATGGTGCCGAGGGTGGGCACCAGGACCACCCAGAGCAGCGTATTGAGGAGCACCTTTCTGGTCTCCTCCTGGGTGAATATCCACAGGTAGTTATCCAGACCGACGAACTCGCTCGACTCCGCGTTCATGAAGGAGAAGATGAGGGTGCGGACGGTCGGGATGATGAGTCCAATGACGAGCATGATCAAGGCGGGGGCGAGGAAGCCCAACGCGATCCAGATGTCCTTGCGGCCGGTGACCTTGTCCAACCCCAGCAGTAGCAGGCCGACCACGGCGAAGAAGGCGATGATGCCGTAGAGCAGCATCAACAGCTTCGGCCCTTCGACCACCATGTCAAGCATGCACAACTCCCTTGGAAGGACAGGGGTGCCCGCGTAAACGGGCACCCCTGTTTAGCACATCACTACTTGGGCCAGGAACCTTCGATGAAATCGAGAGTGCTCTTGGTGTCCTTGCCGGTGATCCAGTCGGTCATGCCCTTCCAGAACGTCCCCGAGCCAACCGCGGCCGGCATCAGGTCGGATCCGTCGAAGCGGAAGACGGTGCTGGGATCCTGCAGGATCTGTACCGACTTCTTGTCGATCGGGTTGGCCACGTTGGCCAGGTCCACGCCCTTGTTGGCGGAGACCCAGTTGCCGAGCTTGGCTCGCCCGTTGGCGTGGTGCGCGCTGGCCAGGTAGGCCTGGACCGCTTGCACCTCGGGCCGGTCGGCGAAGCCGACGACGAACTCGCCGCCACCCAGCACCGGCTTGCCCTTGGCCGCGTCGATGGCCGGGAAGTAGAACGCGAAGACGTCGCCGTCCTCGGCCACCTTGGTGCCCTGCGGCCACTGGTTGGCGTAGAACGAAGCCTGCCGGTGCAGAGCGCACTTGCCCTGGATGATCGGCAGACCACCCTCCTGGAAGGAGGTCGTCGCGATGGACTTCACGTCGCCGACGCCACCGTTGACGTAGGCCGGGTTCTTCAGGATGGTGCCCGCCCGGTCAACCGCCGAGACAATCTTGGAATCGTTGAACGGGATCTGATGCGAGACCCACTGGTCGTAGACCTGCGGACCCTGGTCGCGCAGCAGGATGTCCTCGATCCAGTCGGTGGCCGGCCAGCCGGTCGCCACGCCTGACTCGATGCCGGCGCACCACGGCTTGAGCTTGCCACCGGCGGCGATGCTGTCGCTCAAGGTGATCAGATCGGCCCAGCTCTCCGGGATCTTCCAGTTGTTGTCTTTGAACATCTTCGGCGAGTACCAGACGAAGCTCTTCACGTTCGAGCCGAGCGGCGCGCCGTAGACCTTGCCGTCGACCGTCGCGTACTTCAGCCAGTCAGCCGAGTAGTTCTGCTGAGCCGTGGTCTTCGCGGCCGCGCCGAGCTCCTTGAGCTTGCCGCCCTTGGCAAAGAATTCCAGCACGCCCGGCTGAGGAACGAAGGCGATGTCGGGTGCCCGGCCGCCGTCAACGCGGACCTTGATCTGGGTTTCGAACTCACCACTGCCCTCGTAGTCGATCTTCACTCCGGTGCAGTTCTCGAAGTCCTTCCACGACTGCTTGAGCAGATCCTGCTCAACGTCGCGAATGGACGCGTAGATGGTGACCTTCTTACCGGCGATGCCCGTGAACTCCTTGAAGGCGGCGCATTCTGGCGTGTTCAGCTTGTCCGTGGTTGTGCTGTCGCCGCCCTTACAGGCTGCGGCGGATAGGGCGAGCGTAGTTGCGCCCAAGAGAGCAAAACTGAGCCGCCAAACCCGGTGTCGCTGTGTCTTTGAGGCCATCAGCACGTTCCTCCTCAATCGCCGATGAAAGATATCGCAAATCATGTAAGAAGTTGCGGGAGCGTGTCCAGGTTTCATCCTGGCAGGGTTCGTAACGGTTTGGAAACCTGGCCGCCTCCTGGTATAACAGTACGTACGTACGGTTTGTTTTCCGGTCCAGCGGCACGGTTTGGAGGACCCCAATGTGGAATCCCGAGCTCTACCTTCGCTACGCCG
>DPJL01000166.1:0-20419 GCA_003543035.1 Micromonosporaceae bacterium
AGCGGCGCCAAAGTAGTTGTAGAGGAACGGGGTTTGTATGTCGGGCTCGTTTGTCGGGTCGTAGCGCGTGCTTCTGTTGCCCGAAAAATCAAAGCTGCCATCGGGTTTGCGGAAGAACGCGTCAAGCCGCCGCACCGCGATCTCGTTGCCGCCCATCAATCGGGCCAGACCCACAACATCCGAATAGACCATCCAGGTGTACCGGGCACTACTGCCTTCGACGAAGCCGCGCTCGGTTGACGGGCTGAACCCACCGGCCCAACTGCCATCGGAGTAGCGGGCCCGCATCCAACCGGCAAACGGCCCGTCCACGGGTGGCGGCGTCGGCACATCCGGGTTGGCCATCTCCAACTCCGCAAGCTGGACGATCGGCGCGCCACCGTTGGTGGTGACGTCCAGCCGGTAGTACAGGTAGGCCTGCGTGTTCGTCAGCGGATATTCCTTTGTCACACCACGATCGGGGAAGGTCTGGTCGGTCTGCGTGTCGACGATCGTCCAATTTAGAGCGTCGTTCGATCCTTGGAGCGTCCAGTTTCTGGGGTCCCGCTCGGGCACATCGTTGGCCGAAGTCATGGCGTACTTCGTGACCGCGATCGGCGAGGAGAGTTTGACCTGCACCCAGCCGGTGGTGGCGAAAGTGAGCCACTTGGTGCCCTTGTCGCCGTCGACGAGCTGTTCCTTGCCTTCGCCGAATTGCGCGTTCTCACCGCTGGCGGTGATCTCGACTATTCGTTCCCGGATGTTGTTGGGCAGACCGGGATCGGCGGCCGCGGTCGGGTCGAAGGCGTTCTTCCAGTTGCCCGACCGGGCGAGGAACTTCTGGTGGTTTGCCGTGTCGCCCAATGCCTTTGCCAGCTCGGCAAGTCCGTAGTCGGCAGCCGCATCCTCGAGTGTCTCGGCTGCACTCCCCCAGCAGTGGCAGTTGTCCGCGGGCACGTATCCCAATGACATGTACCGGTCGAGGGATGGCCGTTGACCTACACATTCGACCGGGCAACCCGCGTCACTCAGATCGTTGGCGGTGGGCACGGTCGCGGCCGTCACGAGGGAGTTGAAGGCGCCGCGCACGTCGAAGTCGCGGGCGCCGAAGGCATACATGCCAGCGACACTGGCTGCGGACGGGTCACCCGACATCACGCTGGTCTTGCCGTGCTGGAGAAGCCATCGGTCCCACTCGCCGTCGCGTTGCTTGGCGTAGTTGAACAGCGATTGCGAGAAGTCGCTCGCCATCTTCGCGTCGAGCAGCGCCAGCAGTTGCACCTGGGCCCGATAGACGTCCCAGCCCGAGAACGTGCCGTATTGGGCAAGCTGGCCGTGTTCAAGCTGATGCGGTACCCCGTCGGCACCCATGTATTGGCGGTTTACGTCACTGGTGAGCGTCGGCTCCAGCATCACGTGGTAGAGCGCGGTGTAGAAGGTGGTCTTCTGGTCGCTGGTACCTCCGCCTACTCCGATCTTTCGCAGCACGCGCTGCCAATCGTGGTAGGCACGGGCCTGCACCGCTTGGAACGGCAGGTGTGGCGGGTTCTCCGCGGCCAGGTTCGCCTCAGCGTTGGCGAGGCTCACGTAGGAGACAGCCACCTTCAAGCCGATTTCTGTGGTACCAGCCGGGAAGGTGACAAAGCCGCCGGATCCCTTACCCGCCAACGGCCTGCCCGTGGGGCCATAGCCGGTCCCGCCAGTAGCCGTAGTGCCTCCAGGCTGGACGCTCCCGTCCGTCCAGGTGCCCACGCTGCCGAACGGCGTGTCGAAATGAGCGGTGAAGTGCAAGGTGTACAACGCTTTGCGGTTGTTCGGACTTTGCGGTCCGCAGAAGTTCCCGGCAGTTACCGAGCCCGTCACTGTCCTTTTCGTAGGATCAATGTGGACAGTTGCGCCGGTGCTCCCGGTCTCCGAGTTGGAGGTGCGGAACAACATGCTCGCGGGCTTGTCTGCCGGGAAGGTGAAACGGCCCGATCCGGAGCGGGGTGTCGTTGTCACCTCCGCTGTCGCGCCGCTGTCCAAGCCGACTTTGTAGTAGCCGGGACGCGCGATCTCGTTGGTGTGCGCAAAGGTGCTGGCGTATATGGCGTCTGTGGTGTCCGCTGTGGGCGACGAGCCGACCTCACCCACGTGCGGCATGATCGGAATGTCGCCGTTGGCGCCGGAGCAGCCCACGCCGCTCAGGTGGGTCAGGCTCAGACCGCGGACCCTCGTCGCCGTGTACTCATAGCCGCCGGGTGCGGGTGTGGCGATCTGATTGCCCCGCGACGTCTGCGGGCTCCAAGCCAGCATGGCGAACGGCGTTACAGCTCCCGGATAGGTGTTTCCACGGTTGGTTGTTCCGATGAAGGGATTCACGTAAGCGGCTGGATCGCTCACCATGGCAGGCGTTGCCGCGCTTGCCGGAGTGCCCACGATGCCACTGCCGGCGACCATCGCCAACGCGAGCGCTCCGGCCCACGGGCGCACGGTAAGTAGTCCCATTTTGCCTCCCCAAGTCCGGCTACCTCCCGAGAGAGCATGATGACAACGTTGTCTCGGGTCAGTGGTCAGCTTGTGATAGACCGCGGGCTATGTCAAGACGAGGCGCTAATCTGCGCGATCCCACAGACGGGCGAACACCGTGGACACCAGCTGCTCGCGAATGCCGTCAGGATCCGCGTGGCCGGCGTCCCATGTGCAGGCGATATGGAATGCGGCGACCTGCTCCGTGTCGAGGACAGCGCGCGCGGCCCGCAGTAACGCCGGCACGTCCGGACCGTCTGCCGCGGGATATCGCAGCCCCGGCAGGTGGGCAGGGTCGAGGATGTCCAGGTCGAGATTCACGAGCAACGGCCCGGCGGGCAGGCTCTCCGCGGACACCTCCTCGACCGTCGACCGCTTTATCCGCGCCGACGCGAGGTATTCGACCTCTGGCGGGTCGAGATCTCGAGCGTCGACGAGCATCACGTGCTCCTCGGGAGGTGCGTGCAGGCCGAGGCGCTCGCCGATGAGCTCGGGACGATAGCCGCCGAGGATGCGCAGTGCCATGCCGCCGATGTATCCCGAGGTGGTCGTTTCCAGCGTCTGCACATCGCCGTGCGCATCGAACCAGACGACCGAAGCGTCGAGGCCTGCTCTTTGCAAGCCCGCAGTTATGCCGATCGACACTGTGCAGTCACCGGACACGATGACAGGCACTGAGCCGGCTCGCACCTCCTGCGCGACAGCGTCGGCGACCGAGTCGTACAGCCGCACGAGGCGGGACCAAACATCCGCGTCGGGCAACTCGACTGTCAGCTCAGTGACGTCCGCACCGCTAGGCAGCGGCACCTTCAGGTCAGGCAGATGCTCGTCGAGGTGGTACGGCACGTAGATGATGGACACCGCGCGACGCTAACACGCCCGTTGGAACTTGTGCCGCGCTTGGCACGCGGCACAAGTTCGCTAGATCGACTTGGAGATGTCCACTTCACCGTCGGAGTTGGTGTCCAACTCCATCAGGTCAGCCTTGCCATCGCCGTCAGTGTCAAACGTGCGGACGTCGGCAACGCCGTCGCCGTCGGTGTCAAACGCCACGATCTCGGTGCGCTCATCATCACTCATGCGGCAACTTTGGCTAACCGAGCGGCAATAGTCAACGCGCCACCGCTTGACCAGGCACAACGGCATACTGACAGCATGGCCGAGCAGGAACGGACCATCTCCATCAAACGCCTGGAGGCCCTTAGCGATGGCGTCTTCGCCATCGCGATCACGTTGCTCGTGCTGGAAATCTCCGTTCCATCCGGCTCACGAGACCTGCTGCGCGACGTCGCCAGCCAATGGCCCTCGTACCTGGCCTATGCCGTCAGCTTCGCCACCATCGGCGGCGTGTGGCTGGCCCACAACGTCATTACCGAGTACCTCTCACACGCCGACCCTCCGTTCATCCGGCTGAACCTCATCCTCCTCATGGTGGTCGCCTTTCTTCCCTTCCCCACCCGGCTGATCGCCGAATACATCCACGAAGAGAATCAGGAGCGAATCGCGGCCACCCTCTACGGACTCACCCTCTTCGGCTCCACCCTTCTGGTGTCCCTGCTGTGGAACTACGCCCTCCGGCGAGGGCTGCTCGAACCATCAGCCGCCGCCGAAATCCGGCTGCTCACCCGGCGCCTCACGCCCAGCCTCGGCGGATACATAATGCTGCTCGTCCTTGGGCTCTTCTTTCCGGTGTTAGCAGTCTTCGGGTACCTCGTCGTCGCCCTGAACCTGCTCGTTCCCATCCGGCGACGGCGGTCCCAGCCACGCAAAGACTTGTCGGGCAACACTTTGCCATAGGTCACGCAGTAATGCCGCCGCTGACACAAAGCCCGTGTTTGCTAAGGGTTACTGTGACGCGCATGCGACGTGACCTAAGACCGATCGTCATTGCCGGAGCGACCGCACTTGTGTCCTGCAGTCTGCTGGCACTGGCGATTTGGCAGGGCTGGCTCGGCATGGATGTCGGTCGCGGCTCGAATTTCTGTGAAGCGGCAAGGGATTCGCTCGTCCGTCAACCGGCCAACACCTTCAGCAATGCGGGTTTCGTCATCGCCGGACTGCTAATCGCATGGCATGCCAGTGTCCGCGAAAACATCGGCAGCAGTCTGTCGGCTCACCGCAACCTGGCAACCGCATTGGCGTGCATCGTCGTTCTGCTCGGACCGGGCAGCGCGGCCATGCACGCCACGCAGTCCGCAAACGGCGGGCATCTGGACATGTTGAGCATGTATCTCGTGGCCTCCTTGGCCGCCGCTTATGCCGGGATGAGATGGCTCCGTGGCGGCACGCTGCTCTTTGCCGCCCTATTCGGTGGTGGAGTGGCGTTCTGTGAGATCGTCGGGCTGTGGAGCGGTGAGATTCCGGTGGTGAACTACTCCGGTAACGTGGCGTTCGGATTGCTGCTCGTTGTCGCGGCTGCCCTCGAGGTGCTGATCATGCGTCGTGGCGAAGCCCGGGCAAACCGTATGTACGCCTTCGCTTCGCTGGCATCGATCCTGACCGCCTTCGCCATCTGGAATGCCACCAAGACGTGGTTGTGCGACCCGCACTCACTGATCCAGGGTCATGCCATCTGGCACATCCTGGGCGCGGTGTCCGCGTACTTCCTCTACCGGTACTACGCCAGCGAGGAGATTGCCCCGATTTGAGGCCAGCTGTCAGAGATAGGTGAGGGCCTCCCGCACAGTAATGCGGGACGCGCGGGTTGCGGCGGCTTCGGTTGCCAGGACGGCGCCGAGAATCACCAATGCCGTCCAAATTCCCGCGGCGGGGATGGAGATCCGGAATGGCAACGGTGCGGAGAAGAAGAGGTTGCCGAGTCCCGCGCCGAGGACCGAGGTGAGAACGAGCGCAGGGATGACCGCCAGTAGGCAGCTGGTGAGCGCGAGGATGACGCCTTCGGTGATAACGATGCGCCGCACGACTTTGGGTGATGCGCCGATGGCGTGCATAACACCGAATTCCCGGGTTCGTTCGAGGATGTTCGTGCTCATCGTTGAGGCCAGGCCGATGAGGCCGACCACGCCCAGAGGCAGCGCGATCCCCAGCAGAATTAGGATGACCGGGCCTAGGTGACCGGCGGTGATCGCTTCGCCGCGGCTGATCGACACTGCCGACTTCACCTCGATTCCGTTGCCGCGCAATATCTTTTCTACGGCTTCGGCGACAGCCGTACGGCTCTGTTCATCGTGGCTGTCGGTGGTGATGCGTAACAGATTGACCCGTGGTGGCTGCCCGGTCGCGGCGGCGAAACCTTCGGCCGTGGTGTAGACGCCACTGCCGTGCCCTCGTTCTTCTACGATGCCGACGACATGCCAGGTGGTGCTCTGTCCACTTAGGATCAGTTGGATGGTGTCGCCAGCGCGAACGCCAGGCACCGTGTTAGCACGCGTAACCTGGTTGAGGACAACCGCTCCGGTCTCACCGGGGTCTAGCCAGCGACCTTCCAAGAGCTTGGGAGTCGCAAGCATATTGGGGCCCACGCGTAAAGCGGTTACAGCTACACGGCCGTGTCCCTGGTCCGGATAGGTTCGGGTGACAGGAATCTGTCCCGGCCCGGCGACGCCGGTGGGCTCGATATGCAAACTCTCGACCCGACTGACGTGCGCCAAGCTCTGTACCAAAGCTGTCACCTCTCCCGCCGCGGCGGGACGGGCAAGTTGAACGTCCACGTCCCAAATGCGTTGCTGCTTCTGCTCTTCGGCAATGGCCTGGGTACCGGCGTTAAGCGACATGCCCGCGACGAACACCATTGCCGCACTTGCCAGCAGGCCCACCGACAGCAGGAACCGGGCCGGGCGGCGGATGGTATTTCGTGCCGCCATGAGTAGGCCACGGTCGAGGCGGCGGATGCGTCCAAGGCGGGCCAGGAGGCTAGTTGCGGCGCCCGGGTTTACTCCGCCACCGTGATGATCGATCGCTGCCCGTACGGTGATGCGGCCGGCTTTGACTATCGGTATGAGCGCCATCAGGGGTGGCAGGCCGAGGCCGGCCACCAGGACTATCAGGTAGGTCCACCATGGTGCAGCCAGACTCGTGGGCTGGATGCCGAGGAAGCCGAGGAAGGTGGCCGCCGCGACGCGGCCGATCAGAATGGCGGCGGGCAGCGCGAGCAAGGTGGCCGCCAGCGCCACAAGCAAAATCATGCCCAGGTAGAAGCGGCCAATGCGCCCCGATCGGGCGCCGATGGCTTTCATGATGCCGATCTGCGGTATCTGCTGGGTGAACAGGCCATTGAGCATGCTGGCGACCAGGATGGTGGCCAGCAGCAGGGCGGCAGCCCCACCGGCGAGCAGTGAGCCGAGTACCGCATCGGCTTGCCATTGGTGCGGGTGGGCGTATGGCTTGGGGACCTGAATCTCGCGGATGGCCAGACCATGTTCGCGTTGCAGCCATTGGCCGACCTCGCCGGCGACGGCCACGATCGTGTCGCGGTCTGCGCTGGGCTGCTGCTGCCCCGGGCCGGCGACCTGGATCTTCAGCTGGTCGAGCCGGGCCTGCGGTCCGGGTAGCGACGCCAAGGACAGATAACCGCGACCGGTCTGCTCCTGAGGTGAGGGCGAAAGGCTTGGGTCATAAACGGTGTCGGTCACACGTAACCGAACTGGTTCGCCGCCAGGTGTGGTGACGCTGATCGTGTCGCCCACCGCCACGCCCAATAGGGACAGCGTGTCCGCGGCGAGGAAGACCTCCCCTGGCGCTGGTGGCCAATTGCGTTGCTGGATCTGGAAGTTGGCCATCCGCATCGGGTCGTCGGGTGCGGCGACGAACACCTGCAGCGGAATGTCCAGCAGACGCCCGTTGGTCTCGACGTCACCGGTGAATTGAGTGCGCCCGGTCGCTTCAATGACACCCGTGCGCGTGCGCACCTGCGCTGCGATCTCCGCCATCTGCTGCGCACTGATCCCCCGGTCGAGCAGGATCGTGGCCGATGCCGGCTCAGTGCTCACGTAGGCACCGGCGGCCTGTGTTCCGCTGGCCGCCCAGGCCAACAGCACCGAGCCGAACGCCGTGAGACTCACCGCGATCGCCACCACCATCAACGCAAAACGCGACCAGGCCGCCTGCAGATCTCGGCGCAACTTGACACCCAGCAGGCTGGTCATGCTGACACCACCGAACTGTTCTCGCCGGCGACGATCCGGCCGTCGACGAGCCGCACTTCGCGCCCCACGATGGACCTGATGTCGCGTTCGTGGGTGACCACCACGATGGTTCGCCCTTCCGCGTTCAGATCGGAAAACAATGCCAGGACCGCATCGGCCGTATGCGAGTCGAGGTTGCCGGTCGGCTCGTCTGCCAGCAGGAGCGGTGGATCATTGGCCAGCGCCCGGGCAATCGCGGCACGCTGCTGCTGGCCGCCCGACAGCATCGCGGGCAACTTGTCCGCCTGATCGGCGATACCCACTCGCTGCAACAGGTCCATCGCCCGGCTCCGCCGCCGATCGGCCGGGACCGTCTTGGCGAAATCCATGGGGAGCATGACGTTCTCCGCAACGGTCAGCGTCGGCAGAAGCTGGAAGAACTGGAATACCAGCCCGACGTGGCGTCCCCGCCAGGCCGCCAGCCCGGATTCCGACAACGACCCGAGGTCTGCACCAGCCGCCCGGACAGTGCCGGAGGTTGGCCGGTCTATCCCAGCCAACAGATTCAGCAGGGTCGTCTTACCGCTGCCGGAGCGCCCCACCACGGCCACGAACTCGCCTTTGGCGATGTCGAGGCTGAGATTGTCAACGGCAATGACTTGGCCCGTGCCCAATGGGTACGCCTTGACGACGTCACGAACCTGAATTGCGTCTTCCACTAGTTGATGCCTCCGTATCAAAGTCGAGTAGCGATCAGTGGGGGCGTGGGGTGTGTCCCCCACCGCCGATGAACATCGCTGTGATCACCACCAGGGCCACGATGGCCACCACGATTCCGGCCAGCTTTAACCACCGCGGTATGCCGCCGGCTGGATCGCCACCGGTGCCGTTGAGACCGCGCCGATCAGTCATGTCATGTCCTCTCAGTGCCTGCAAAAAGCGGTCATCCATCGCCGTTACGCTACGAAGGCCTGCGGGGCGGCCGAAACGCCCCGCGGGGGGATCTGCGGCGTCCACATTTTGTGGAGACGGATCATCCGCCGAGGTGACTCGGGCCGGCCCCGGGCGGCGCTACTCTCGCAATGTCATGACATCGCCTGCCACCACTCAGTCCCTTGCCGCGGGCCGGCTCAGCCGGCCGGCGCAATTTGACGTGGCGATCGCGGTCGTGACGTTCGCCGGCACGCTGGCGATGCTTGCTCACGGCGGGGTCGTGTCCACCGTCCCCAGATCGCATGACCTCGATGTGATCGCTGTCGTCCTCGCGGCCTGCTCCACCGTGCCGCTGATCGCCTGGCGGCGTTTCCCGCTGGGAGTGTTTGCGGTGACCGCGGCTGCCAGCGTCGTGCTGGCCGGGCTTGGCTATCCGGTCGCGCTGATACCCGGCCCTATCGCCGCGCTGTACCTGCTGGCCGCCAACCGAACCCGGGTGCAGCGGTGGACCTGGCACATAACCGCGATAGTGGTCGGGCTATTCGTGATGCGCCTTGGCGCAACAGCCGCGGCGTATCAGGCGTTTCCTGCAATCGAGCTGCTGCACACAGGTCTGGCATGGGCTGCGGCCTGGCTGGCCGGCGAGCGAACCCGCTTGCGGCAGGAGCAGATCGCCGATCTGCATGCACGCGCGCTACGCGCCGAGCGCGAGACCGAACGCGAACGCTTGCTCGCCGTCGCCGAGGAACGCGCTCGCATCGCTCGCGATCTGCACGACTCGGCAGGTCACGCGATCAGTGTGATCGCAGTCCGGGCAGGCGCCGCACGGCTGCGCCATCACCAGGATCCAGACCGGAGTCTGCAGGCGTTGGAGGCGGTCGAGCAGCTGGCGCGGCGGACGGCCGAGGAGATCGACCAGATGATCGGCACCTTGCGCGAAGGTGACCGGGCGAATGGGTTGGTCGAGGCTCCGGCCGGGCTGGCGTCGTTGGACACGTTGGTAGCACAGCAGACCGCGACTGGATGCGAGGTGACGGTTGAGACCACCGGGACACCGCGGCTGTTGAGCGGCGCCGTCGACCAGGCCGTCTATCGCATCCTGCAGGAGGCCGTCACCAACGCTGCCCGGCACGGAATCGGCGGAGCCCGGATCGGTGTCGTGTTCCGCGACACAGCCATCGAACTCACTGTCATCAACCCCGTGCTCGCCAACGCACCCACGCGTAACGGCGGAGGCCACGGGCTGATTGGCATGCGTGAACGCGCCACCCTGCTCGGCGGCAGCCTTGACACCCAACGCCTCAACGGTATGTACCGGGTCCATGCCCGCATCCCTTATGCCGGGCAGCGCACGTGATTCGCGTCCTGATCGCTGACGACGATCACCTCATGCGGGCCGGCCTCATCGAACTTCTCACCGCCGATCCGGAAATCGATATCGTCGGCCAGGCGTCGACAGGACGGGAAGCCGTCCAACGAACCCGCCAACTCACCCCCGACGTCGTGCTGATGGACGTACGCATGCCCGACCTCGACGGGATAGCCGCAACCCGCGAGCTGTCGCAGGCAGCCCCAGCAGTGAAAGTCCTGATCCTGACCACCTTCGAACAAAACGACTACATCTTCGGAGCGCTACGTGCCGGCGCTTCCGGCTTCCTGCTCAAACGCACCCGGCCCGAAGAACTGATCGCCGCGGTCCACACCATTGCCTCCGGGGATAGCCTGCTCTCGCCATCGGTCACCCGCCGAGTGATCGACCGGATGGCCCAGCAACCCACACCCGATCTCGCCGATCAGTCCAAACTCGACGAACTGACGCCGCGCGAGCGGGAGGTCCTCGAACTGGTCACCCGCGGCATGTCCAACCGCGAAATCGCGGCTGTGCTCATCGTCGAGGAGTCGACGATCAGAACCCACGTCAAACGGATCCTGATGAAACTCGGCCTTCGCGACCGCGTCCAAGCCGTGATCTTCGCCTACGAAAACGGCCTGAACCGGCCGCGCGCTACCGAATCAGGCCCTCACTAGGCGATCCTGCGCAGGGGCGAAGTGTTCTATGGAAGTCTGGCGATGACCCTCAACGGAACGTGGCGTAGTAGCCAACCTACCGGCAGCCATGGCCACATCGGGACGGTCGCAGTACGTCGTTCCCGCTCAATGGCACGGACGATCGCGGCGACTCCAACGGACGTGTCCACAATGAACGGTGTATGACCTGCGGTTGCGGTCATCTCCGAGTGGATGAATCCCGGAAAGATGGTGGAAACCTGGATGGGCATGTGCAGGACGTCGGCGCAGATGCCTTCGGCGAGGGTTGCTATCGCGGCTTTGCTTGCAGCGTAAGCGGTGCTGTGACGGCGCCGCCCACGGAAGGCACTGACTGAGGCGATCAGTACGAGGTGCCCGGCGCCGCGTTCGCGGAAAATCTCCATGGCTGCCTCGCATTGCGCCAGCCCGGAAACGAAGTTGGTGAAAGCAGTCGCCCGATTGACCGCGAATCTTCCGGTGCCAACCGGATATCCGTCACCGAGTCCCGCGTTGACGATCACCCGGTGGATGCCGCCGAGCTCCTTGTCAAACTCCCGGAAGGTGTCAAACACGGCATGATGGTCGTCGACGTCCAGGGTGCGGATAGCCACAGTGGACAGTGGGAAGGCTGCATGCAACTCATCTCGCAGTTGCTCCAGTCTGCTGGTGCGACGTGCGCACAGGGCTACGTTTCGACCGAGGGCAGCGAACTGACGCGCCATCTCCGCGCCCAGCCCCGAACTGGCGCCTGTGATGAGAATGTTCCGGCGCACCGGCCTACGGTTCAAGACTGCCACCACCGGATCCTCGGCCTGAGCCGACGTGGATCACTGGCATCCGATGCTGCGGACCGGGTATCACAACGGGCCAATGACGTTTGCCACCGTGCTGGGTAGGCCCGGCGAGGAGCAGGTCGGTGATCAGGCAGGCGAACGTCAGCGCGGCGGTTAGATCGTCCTCCGAGAGGGACTGCGGCCAGTAGCGGTAGAGGTCCAAGGTGCCCGGCCGGGTCGCTGCGGTGCCTAGCGGAATCACGTTGACTGAGCGGATGCATGCGGCGAGCGCGGTGCTGGCATAGACGGGAAACCGTGTGATGGCTTCTGGGTCGGACAGGTCGGCGATCAGGATGAGGCAGTCATGAGCCGCGGCGTGATGGCTGGGCCCGTCCTCGATGAGGTTCAGGCGCTGTTGTAGCTCGTCGGTAGGCAGGCCATCGCTGACGGTGATCGGTAAATGCGTGCGTAGGCTTGTCAGATTCAAGCCGGCCGCATCCACGCGAACCGCGGAAAGGGCAGCTGTGCAGATCGTGGTGAAGAACCTGTAGGAACCCTCTGGGCGGTCATCTATGTAAGTTGACATGTGAGAGGTCCTTGATTTCCTTGTGGCACAAGGCTAGACGGGCACGGACCTGCTGCGCCGGTGCGACTGCAAAGCGAGGTCCACCGTCCCCGGGCTCGTGGCAAGCGCGGCGGCGATCTCCTCCTGGGTCATGCCGCCATCATGCATTTCGGTGATCGCGCCCCAACGGATGCGGGCGATGCGCCGATCCCCCTCCCCTTGCACCGCGGCGATCAACGCTGCCGCGGAGAGAGCGCGGTCGACTGCGGGCATGGACTCCAGGGCGGCAATGGTGCTGGCGACTAGGCCATTCGGGTCGGTTGTCATGTCTATGGCTCCTACGACTTTCTCCTCCCCGTCTTTAACAGCGCAGTGGTCCTCGCCAACGTCACTCCGTCCAAGCGTGACTGGACGCTATACATTCGGTGATCGGCATGGTGTAGTGGAAGCGGCAGACGCCGCTGGTCTGGGTGCGAGACAGACTGCGACTGACCACCCATCCACCCATCGGGGCGGGAGCTGCCATGCCTGCTGACGCACTCAACGCACTTCAGATAGCACTGTGCTCAAACCAGCGCCAACTCGCCAACCTTGATCTCATTGAGCAGGCAGAGACACTGCTCCGCGACGCCTATAGCCGGTTGCTCGAGGCCAATGTGGACAGTGTGCTACGTCAGCTTGACATCCGCACCGAGCATGTGGCCTCGGTACGCGCCGGCAATGATCTCATCGCGATAGTTGAAAGCGAACAGAGTCTATGCGGCTTACAGCACCTCGCCGATGCCGCGCTCACCCGGCACACGCGCCACGCCGAAGCCAGCCGACAGGCCATAGCCGAGTACCAGACAGCGCGGCAGGCCATTCTCAAACGCATCGAGGCAATTCGAGTGGCAATCGACGGCTATCAACGCGCTTGCCGGCCCGGCCAATGACCACCGGCAGCCCCTGAAGCTCAACCCACAGGGCGAACCGCGGGGTTCCCGATGGCGCCTGCACGCCGCGTACGAGCCGAAGGCGCCGAGGCGATTCCGATAAGAACACCGGCGATGACCAATGCTGCACCGGCTAGTTCCAGCATCGTCGGAAGTCCTTGGCCCAGGACTGCTGCGGTGACGATAGCGCCAACGGGCAGCACACCGGCGAACAGGCCGGCCCGGTCAGCGCCCAATGTGGACAGAGCCGAATACCACAGCAGGAAGGCTCCCGCGCTCACGACTACCGCGAGATAGGCCAGGCCGGACGCTTCTGCCACAGTCGGCACGCGGAGGAAGCCAGACCCTGCCGTGACAACGCCAACAACCAGGAACATAGGAACGGAAGCCGCCGCCGCATAGGCAGACACCAGGAGCGGGCCTAGTTTCGGCAGCAGGGGAATGGCAAGCATAGAGAAGCACACCTCGCATCCGAGGGCGCCGAGGCTGTAGAGGATCCCCTTGAGATTGCCCGTACCCAGACCCGTCGCTACGGTGGCGCCCGCAACGACGATGACCGCTCCGGTGAGTACCCGCATCGAGGGGCGCTTTCCAGCAGCGAGTGGCCCGATCACGGCAAGGATGACCGGCACTGAGCCCACGATGGTGCCGACGAGGGCCGCACTCGCATGGCGGGCGCCTTCGATGACGAACACGTTGAAGGCAACCAGACCGGTGGCGGCCAGGGCCAACAGGTAGAGCAGCTCTCGGCGGTCGAGGCGGACGAGCCGTCGCCCGCGAAGGGCCGCCACCGGGAAAAGTATCGCAACGGCAAGGGTGTACCGCATGGCTTGGCCGCCGTACACGGGAAAAGTGGAAACCGCCGCGGACACGGCGGCGAGGGTACCCACCGAGAACATGGCGGTAGCCGCCGAGAAACTGGCCCGAAGATCGTTCATCTACTCAACGTATGGGTTAGATTGGTCCTGAGAACAGGACCAATTGGCACATTGTCTAGAGGACCAATTTCGTGGATCTGCACTTGGAGATTGACCGCCGAGCTGGTGGCGTCACCGATCAGGTGACGGCAGGACTGCGCACCGCCATCAGGAAGAGGAGCCTGACCGCCGGGGTCAGGCTGCCTGCCAGCCGCCAACTGGCTCAGGATGTCGGGGTGTCCCGCGGAGTGATCGTCGAGGCATACAACCAGTTGATCGCCGAGGGATTCCTCCTCGCTCGTCCCGGCGCCGGGACGATCGTGTCCGAATGCTGTGCCGGGGAGGCGGCCACCGAGGAGTCCAGGCTGCCCACGGCCGCTGATGATCGGGTTCGGTACCAGTTGCGCCCCGGGATCCCGGATCTGAGTCTATTTCCTCGCGGGCAGTGGCTCGCCCGCATGCGCCAAGCTCTGGCGGCGCTGCCGCATGAAGCCCTCGGCTATCCCGATCACGCCGGAGTCCTGGAGTTGCGTCGGGAACTCGCCAGCTACCTCAACCGCGTCCGGTCCGCGCGGGCCAATCCGGACGGAATCGTTGTCGTCAACGGGGTTTCGCTTGCGTTGAGCCTCATTGTCCGCGTCCTGGCCGGCGAAGGACGCCGCCGGATCGCGGTCGAAGATCCCAGCGGCAGGGCATACCAGGAATTGCTCGTCGAGTCCGGCGCCGAGCTGGTGCATGTGCCGGTGGACGACGAAGGTATTGACGTGTCCACGTTGGAACAAAGCGGCGCCGACGCGGTCATTCTGACGCCGGCTCACCAGTTCCCCACCGGTGTCGTGCTGTCCCCGGCACGCAGGGCTGCACTGGCTGCATGGGCGCTCGCGACCGGTGCTCACATCGTGGAGGACGACTATGACGCCGAGTTCCGGTTCGATAGAGATCCGGTTGGGTCGCTTCAGGGCCTGCTACCCAGCCACGTGACTCTCACCGGCTCGGTCAGCAAGGCACTTTCGCCCGGCCTGCGGCTGGGCTGGATGGTGGCCCCACCAGAGATGGCGCAAGCCGTTCGCCGGTTGCGTGGCCTGCTCGACCTCGGCTCGCCGGTGCTGGAGCAGTACACGCTGGCCAGGTTCCTTGCCGATGGCGGCTACGACCGGCATCTGCGCCGGGCCCGCAAGGTCTACCGCCGCAGGCGTGACGCTCTCGCCTCAGCTCTGGCAACACATCTTCCGCAGGCTCAGGTCCGGGGCATCAATGCAGGGCTTCACCTCTACGCGGAACTTCCCAGCCATGCCGACGACCAAGCCATAGCGGCCGCCGCCCAGGAACGTGGCGTGGCACTGTTTCCCATCAGTCCTATGCGGACAGCGCCCGGGAACCCCGGCCTGGTCATTGGATTCGCTTGCGAGACAGAGCAACGGCTTGCCGAAGCGGTCCGCCTCATCCCGCGGCCACCTTCGTAAGATTTCGTCAACCACCCGGAGCCCGCGTCGATAATGGCTCTCGTGGACGACTTCTTCGCGCAACTGGCCGAGGGCCTTCAGGTACTCGGCATCAATGTCAGTGCCGGGCTGCTGCAAGGGATCTTCTTTGTCATCCTGGGCGCTTTCGCACTGTCTGTATTGCGCAGTGTTGGCGGTACGACGATCGAAGCTGTCAAAGGCACGACCGCGTTTGTACGAAAGCAGATCAGCAACAAATTCTGGCGTGATGCCGGCAAGCTCGCGACCTTAATCTCGTTCCTCCTTCTGGTCATCGCCTACGGCTTCTACGGTCATGAACAGACTCAAACCTTTGACGCGGCTTTGCTGGACCTCGGCCGGGAACGGCTGGCCGAGATCGTGCCAACGGCGATCCTCACGCAGGTATTGCTGCTGTGCGCCTACTGGCTGACTTTCGGCTTGCTCACTGCGGTGCCCGCACGCACCCTGGCTGAGCCTTTCCGCCTCTTTCTGATTTTCTTCGTCTTCTTCGCGTGGCTCCTGCTGGCGTCGGTGGTGCCATTCGTGCTCGCCGACGGTGACCCCAGCGCTCTGGGAATGGCGATCATCGGGATGATCACGGTGTTCGGGCTCTTCATACCCCTGTTCACCAAGCTGGTGCAGCGCGCCAACAAGCAGAGCCAGCAGGGGCGGGCCAAGCCGGCAATCATCGTTGCGGTGGTGGCTCTGTTTATGCTCACCGGCCTTATCGCCACCACCGTGGCCTGCGCATATGCGGCGATATCGGCGTCGCCATCCGTCGGTGGACTGGTGGCCACGGACTTCGCCATCATGACGGTCCTTCTGCTGTTCACCTGTTACAAGTTCCGCGCCTACATCGGCCAGGCCGAGGTGCCCTCGGCGATCCCCCACCTCATCGACTTCAGCCTGGCGATATCCGCCTGCGCGATCGCCCTGATAAGCCTGCCCGGCTCCGAGGTAACCCTCGGCGGCATCCCGCCAGTGATCATCGCCGCCGGTCCGGCACTCGTCGTCGCTGCCATGATCTTCATCATCCACCTGCGACGGTCGCAGTCCGGGACGCCGCGTTGGCGCGCCTGCCTCGCCGTAGCCGTCATCGGCGGTCTCCTCGTAGGCCCCCTCAAGGCACTACTCACGAGCCCATTAGCCGCCTTCGCCGATCTGCTGCCAATCAACTGGGGATGAGCGATTCTCATTGGCACTGCAGGGCGCTGCCGTGTGGCAGCGCCCTGCGATGTGGCGCGTTCAGACTCGGCTGATTCGGATGGCGTCGGCGATGACCAAGCCCACGCCGTTGGTCCAGCGGCTGACAGCGACTTTGTTCTCGTCGCCGGCGGTCAAGGCAAAGGTGCCCAAGGTACGCCACGCGCCGCCGTTGACCCGCTGATCGACGTGCACCGTCTGATTTCCGCCGGCGGTGACGATGACGTAGGGGGCGCTGCTGCTGTAGCCCGGCAGCGACGGCCACCACGCGTCGACGCGGTAGTTGCCGTTCTCGGGGATGGCGAACTTGTACCAGGCCGCGTCGCTGGCCGCGACTGGGCTGGCGAAGCGGTAGTCGGCCCCGTAACGCTGGACAGAGTACGACGATGTACCCCAGTTGGCGCTGGCGGTGAACCGTCCTTCGGTGGTGTTGTCCACAATGGCCGACCAGCCCGTCGGCGGATTGGCCGGATCGCCTGAGGGCGGCGTGAGCGCCGCGCTCAGAGCATAAGGGCGGCCGAAGTTCGGTGTGCCGTCGCCGTTCCAGGTGATCTTCTGAGCGCGCGTCGTCCGGCCGGCATAGGTATAGGCCGAAGAGGTCTTGCCGTGGTAAATGATCCAGTCCTCGGTCCCGTCCGGTGACTTGAAGAACCCGTTGTGGCCCGGGCCGTACACGCCGGCGGCGTCATTGCGCCAGAACACCGGCCCTGGATGCTGGCGCCAGTTGGCTGTATTGAGCGGATCAGCGCCATCGGCGATGGACTTCATCCACAGCTGATAGTCGGGCTTGCCGGTGTCGCACGTGGAGTAGACGAGGAACAACCGTCCGGCCCCTCGGAGCCCGACCGCACCTTCACGCACCTCAGAGCAACCACCATCGGCAGGCAACGCCACCCGGGAACCGGTGGTGGACCACGGCGTGTTCATCCGCTGGAGGTAAATCTGCGCCGGGCCGCCCATGCCGCGACCCGGGCCGCTCCACGCGAAATACATCTGTCCGTTGTGGACGAACGGCTCGCCGTCGATCGCATATTGGCCGAAATCGGCGATGCGTGCTTTGAAATGGTACGGGCCGAGCGGGTCGTCACCCTCAGATTCGATCACGTACATGCGGTGGTTGGCGTCGACACCGTCGCTGGCGGTGTAGTAGACATACCAGCGCTGCCCGAACCGGTACAGCCCAGGCGCCCACACCTGCTTGTTACGGCTCGGATCGCCGTCGCGCCACACCGTGTTCTCACCGGCTGTCGCCAGCCCGGCTAACGTGGGCGACTTCCAGATGCCGATCCGGTCACCGAGTGTGGTTGCCAAATAGTAGAACCCGTTGACGTATGTCAATGTCGGATCCGCACTCCCATTGAGCGGATTGGTGAACGTACCTGCCGCCCTTGCGGGCGCGGCGGGCAGGAGGAGTAGCAAACTCGTGAATATCAGAGCCAACCGTCTCATGCAACGAGCTTGCGGCCCGCCCATCGAAATACGTCAGGTGATTCGGGCATGGCCGAAACGTGAGCGGTGGCCCGGCGGTAGGTTGATCAGGTGGTGGATGACCAGGCCGTACGGGGTACCAGTGACTGGATGGCCGCGATCAGGTATCTCGAGTCGCAACGCCAAGACGCTTTCCTTGTCGATCCTTGGGCCAGTGCGCTGGCCGGTGACTACGCCGAGGTGACGGCACGGCTCGCGGCGCTGGGTGCGCCCTCCGAAGTGGTCATCACCCGCGGCCGGCTCGGTGACGCTGTGGTGATGGCGGCCGTGGCTGAGGGCGTGGACCAGGTGGTGATACTCGCCGCTGGTTCGGACACCAGGTCCTTCCGGCTTGATCTGCCGGCTCAGGTGACGCTGTTCGAGCTGGATCTGCCCGGGCAATTGGCGGGCAAGCTGGAGACGCTACGGCGGGCCGGAGCCGCTCACGACTCACGCCTCGTTGTCGTAGAGGCGGATCTCCGCGAGGACTGGACCGCGGCGTTGGCTGCAGCGGGCTTTGCGGCCCATCGCCCGGCCGTCTGGCTGATCGAAGGACTCTTCTACTATCTCGACCGGCACGCCGGTGACAGCGTGCTCAAGCAGCTCAGCTCAGCGAGCGCGCGGGGTTCGTGGCTGGCGCTGGACATCCCGCACGAGCGGTTTCTGACCGAGCCCGCCAACGCCCCGTTCCTGGAGTACATGGCTGAACGAGGTTCACCGTTCGTCGGTGCGCTACCGGACCCGGTGCGCTGGCTGGCTGGCAACGGCTGGCAAGCCCGGGCGTACCTAGCGGAAGATCTCGTTGCCGGCGACTGTCCGCTCATACCTCCCCCACCGGCAAGACTGTCCAATCCGGACCACCCGATCTGGCACGTCGTCGCCCAGCGGCTCTAGTACAACAGGTCATCGATATCCTCATTGCCGGCATCGCGCCACCGATCGTTTGATAGACACGTCCATCAGATACGGGTGTCCACCTTCGTCAGGTTCCGTCAACCGCTCCCGGCACACCCGACGATGGCTTCATGGACACCGATTACGCGCTGCCACTCGATGTGCTTCCCGATGCCATCGACGCCTTCATGCAGACACGCGAACACTGGTTTGACTCGCTGAGCCTGACGGCTGAGGGCGAGGCCTACTTCATCAACGATCTGCTGAGCTGGCTGCCGAACAGCACGATTACGGTCGCCTTCCTGGGCGGCGATACCGCGTTGCATCGCGAGATCGAAACCGCGAGCCGACAGATCACCGACGCATGCAATGTCAGTTTCGACTTCGGGTTCGACACAGCCACCGGGAAGTTCCGGACCTGGTCCACAAACGACACTGAGCGCCAGGCCGACATCCGGGTCTCGTTCGACCAGGCGGGCTTCAGTTCGCTGATCGGCCGCGACTCGATCAACCCGGCGGTGAGTCCGCCCAATCATCCGATGGGCGGCCGCCCGTATCAGCGCAGCCTAAATCTCGGCGGATTCCAGGTCTTGCCCCCGGCAAACGCGGTTGGCGTGATACGCCACGAGTTCTTGCACGCCATTGCCTTTCAGCACGAGCACCAGCACCCAGCGGGCACCTGCGATCAGCAGTTCCGCTGGAACGACGAGCCCGGCTATGTGCTGACTACCAACGCTGCGGGTACCTACATCCCGGACGCGGCCGGACGACGGCCCGGCATCTATACCTACATGTCTGGGTACCCGAACAACTGGACCAGGCAGAAGGTGGACCACAATCTGCGGCCGAGACCCGCGGCCGGCGCCCTCTTGGGCTCGTTCGACCGGGCGTCGATCATGCTTTACCGGTTCGCGAGCCTCTTCTATTTCACGTTCCCCAACCCGTGCTCGCCCACCGGCAACGGCCTCGATCTGTCCTCCGGAGACATCGAAGGGCTGCTTTCGGTGTACCCATTCGAGGAGCACGAAGCGGTAAGGCAATCGGCTCGCCGCGAAGGTGTGGTGGAGCTGTTGTCCGGCTGGAAGGAACTACCCGACGACCTACGCGCAGGTATCGACAACCTGCGCCACCGCAAGTGATGTCGCGCTTCGCGCGGCTCATTGCCGCAAGTTGTGCAGTGCTGGTGGTGGCTTCCGGTTGCACAAAGTCCAAAACGGATGGTGAGGCGACTGCGCCGAGGGAGTTCACCTCGGCCACGATCGACAAGTTTGTCGCCGACCTCGCCAGGGCGGGCATCGCGGTCTATCCGGCCGGCTCCACCACTCCCCTGGTCAAGGTCGACGCGCCCGGACCGCTTGCGCTGAGCCAGGACCAGGCCGGCAGCGCAGCTCTAGGGGCGTGGGCCCATGCCGGGCTGACCGGGGCCGACATAGACAAGCTGGCCGCGATGCCACCACTCGCGGACGGCGCACAGCCCATCCCGGCGGCACTGTTCATCGCCGGTTGGTCGCAGGTGGCACCCGGCCCACGCGCCACGATGGCCAAGGACCTTCTCGGCAAGCACGACTGGGCCCGGTACCAGCAAGTCGTTTTCCCGGCTGCGGTCCTTGCCCTGTTCGCGGCGGATGTGGCCGCAATGGGCGGGGACGCCGCGGGCGGTGCGGGCGGTGCGG
>DPJL01000166.1:20738-26224 GCA_003543035.1 Micromonosporaceae bacterium
GGTGCGGGCGGTGCGGGCGGTGGCGGCAACCTTGTCAAGGAAGCCGCCGACTCGGTGTGCGAGCAGTTCAAGGGATTCATCTTCGGCACGATCGAGAAGGTCTTCGCGGCGATCGGCCGCTTCGAGGTCAAAGGATTCACCGGCAATCTGCTCAAAGACATCTTCATCTTTATCCGAAACAGCGGCGCAGTCCTCGGCAACCTGGCCCTGGACACCGTGAAGTTCGTTGTCGTCAACGGAATCGAAGTCGCTCTCGGCGCGGTCCTCAACGGAATCGCAGCCGTCGCCAGCATTGCCGCTGTAATCACGAACATCGTGCTGATCCTGCAGCCGTGGACCTCCGACGTCAGACCCGATCCCCTGATCTCCCGCCGCAATGAGTCGGCCAATCCCGGGACCGTGAAGCTGACGATGCGCGGGATCACGGGACGGAACAACTGGCCCACCGAGCTGACCGGGTGCGCCCGGGCCGCCGGCATCACCCTGCCATCGCTCAAACCCAAGGATGCCGACCTGACTTGGACAATCACCAACCAGCACCCAGCCCCGATGATCGTCAAGAAGTCCGATACAGCCGTCCTCAAAGACGACGGCACGGCCACCATGCAATTCGAGACGCTGCCGGAACCGCCGGAGGTCGTCAAGGATGGCGAGGAACAGACCGACGGCATCGCCCTGCTTGACATCGCGGTGCATCGGAAGGACCTCGATCAGGTCCACAAACTGATCAACGACGAAATCTTCAAGCTGCTGCCGGCCTTGGTGGATAAGACTTTCGGCGGGGCGATCCGGGATGTCATCAGGCCGCAGATCCAGAAACTGCTGCAACCGTTGGAAACTTTGCGCGACATTACCGTCAAGACGGTGATCCCGGTCAACTATCACACCAAGAAGGATGACAAGACCGCCAAACCCGGAGCGCCGGGGATCGGCCCGGGTGGCAAGCGGGGCAGCGTGCCCACACTCTGCCCCGGCGTGGAGGTGATCACCAGGGGCTCGCCACGCCCGCCGGTAAACGCAGGAGGGTGGGAGTTTGACGGAGCGATCCTTCCCGAACACCTGATCCCGCAAGGATCCAAGACCTGCGGATACTCGGCATGGCTTGGCGCCAAGGATCCGGTGACCGGATTCCAGCAGGCAGAACAGATCGGGCTCTTTATCTCGTCTGACGCGGAAACGATGCCAGCCAACGCCCGCCCGGTTGCCATCCCGGGCACCGACCGGGCATGGTTCGAGGGGATTCTCAAGGTCGTCGTTGACGGACGCACGCTCGGGATCGAGATCCGGATCAGGACCACCGAGGATCTCGATGCCACGGCGATTTCCGTTGCCAAAGTCGTCCTCGGCGTCGCCTGAGCTGCTTCGATAGGTCCGGTTGCATGCGGGGACGCCGCCTCAAGAAGTGCTTTCCCCATTGCCGGCTACGCCTTCTGGCGGACATGGGTCTCATACATGCGCACCATGGCGAGGATCCCTGAGGCGGCGGTCAGTGCGGCGATGGTCCAGGTGGCGGCTCGGATTCCGGCGAGGTCGGCGATGATCCCAGCCAGAAGGGCTCCAACGGCGAAGCCGCCGTCTCGCCAGAGGCGGTAGATGCCGACGGCGCGGGCGCGCCAGGTGGGATGGGCGACGTCGCCGATGGCGGCCAGCAGAGTCGGATACACCATGGCCGTCCCGGCCCCAAGGAGAGCCAATGCTATGGCCCAGGCGGTGAAGGACTGTCCTATCGCGACCAGACCTAGCGCGACGGCTTGCAGCAGCATGCCACCGACAATGAACGGCTTGCGCCCGTACCGATCTGACAACGGGCCAGTGATGATCTGCCCCACCCCCCACACCGCCGGATACAGCGCGGCCAGCAGTCCGATCCGGGTTAACGACAACCCTGCGGTGGCGAACAGCAACGGGAACAAGCCCCAGGCGAGGCCATCGTTGAGGTTGTTGACCAGACCGGCTTGGCTGGCTGAGGAGAGAGCAGGCTCACGCCAAGAGACAAGACTGAAGATTTGGCGGGTACCAAGTGCAGCGTGGTGATCGCCGTTGACGGCAACGTGGTTGGCGGCTTCGTGGTGGGCGTGGCCGCGGGTTTCCTTGACCCACAACACGGATAGGCCGAGGCCGAGGGCGATGTACGCGGCTGCCAACAGGAACGGAGCCGGCCGCAGCCCGTACTCTGCGGCAAGGGCTCCGGTGGCCAGGGCAGTTGCCGCCACGGCCACGTAGCCGGCGGCCTCGTTGAGCCCCATCGCCAGGCCACGCTGTTTCGGGCCGACGAGGTCGATTTTCATGATGACCGTGGTCGACCACGCGAGTCCCTGGTTGATGCCGAGCAGAACGTTGGCTGCAACGATCCAGCCCCAGTTCGGGGCAAAAATGATCATTGCCGGGATGGGGATGGCGACAAGCCATCCGGCGATCAGGACAGGTTTGCGGCCGTACCGGTCGGAAAGCGTACCGGCGAAGAAGTTGGTGGCCGCCTTGGTCAGGCCGAAGGCGAGGATGTACGTCAGCGCCGCGGAGTATGCGGCGAGATGGAATGCTGTTTCGCCGAGCAACGGCAAGACGGTGCGTTCGCTGCCGAGGACTCCGCCCACCAGCGCGTTGACGACCACGAGAAGAGTGAACTGGGCGGCGTTTTGCTTGAGGCCCAAGCGGATCGGCGCCAAGGCAACGCTCATACGCCGCGCTCCGGGCGATTGCCGGTAGCGGCCGCCCAGTCTTTGACCCCACCGTCCAAAACCGACACTTGCGAATGTCCCTGGCGTTGCAGGAGGGTGGCGGCGGTCATGGCGCGTTCGCCGTGCCCGCACATCACCGTCACCGGCCCGGTGCCCATGTCGGCCGCATCCTCGGTCAGCTCGCCGAGCTGGATGTGAATCGCCTCTGGCAGGTGCCCGGTGACGTACTCGCTGTCCTGCCGTACGTCCAGCACCCGCCCGCCAACTGACCCGGGCGCGGTCAGCGCCGCGGTAACCAGCGAGTGCCCGGCTGAAGTCCAGGCATCAACGCCACCGGCTAGTTCACCGAGGAAGTTCGTGTAGCCGATGTTGTAGGCGGGCCAAAGGATGTCGGCCGGATGTTGGTTGCCGTTGCGGACAATGATGAGGGGCGTATCGGGGTTGATGACCCAGCCGAGCCACGTGGCGAATTGGGGCCGCAACGCGATCGAGACCGCGCCGGGCAAGTGTCCTTTCGCGACATCGGCGATCGGCCGGACATCAATCACCGCAGCACCAGATGCCATGAGCGCCCGGACCTCGTCGACAATCAGTGTTGCCAGTACCGGTTCGGATTTGATTACCGGTGCGCCAATGCGGTTTGCTTCGGACAGCCACCTGAAGTAGTCCGGGTAGGAACCGAGCGGCGCGGTGAGCAGCCGGGTGAAGGTGCCGGCATCGGGCGCGGAAAGCAAAGCGTTGCCTGCCTTTTCGGCCCCGATGGTGGACGTGCGTGCCGATCCTGATGGCGCGGAGCAGAACGAGCCTGCGCCATGGGTGGGCCACAGCGCGGTGGCATCCGGCAGTGTGGCAAGGCGTTGCAGCGACGCGTATTGGGCGTGCGCCAGCTCGATCGTGCGGTCGTCGCCAAGCAGATCGGTGCGGGCAGCCGAACCAACGATAAGAGATCCTCCGCTGAATACACCCAGCGGGCGGCTGCCGTCTTTGACCACGAAGGAAAGGTGTTCGTCGGTGTGCCCGGGGGTGGCCCATGCCTGCAATGTCAATCCGCCCAGGTCTATCTCGTCGCCGTCGCGCAAACCGCGGTGCTCGAATCGGCGGTTGCCGGCTGCGGAGGCCAGAATCTGCGCACCGTCGATGGCGGCAAGCTGCACGGCGCCGGATAGGAAGTCGGCGTGCAGATGGGTGTCGGCGGCGTAGACGATGGTCAGCCCGCGCCGTGCCGCTGCCTGGCGCACTGCACGTAGATCACGCGGGGCGTCCACCGCCAGTGCACGCCCGTCGCCAAGGTCGAGCAGGTACGTGCTGTTGCCCAGTCCCTCGTCCACCACGCTGATCAGCGTTTTACCGATATCCACTACTTCGCCTCCTGCCCGAACCCTCACTCCTGATACTATTCCATGGAGATATGGAGGAGGTCGAGGATGGGTGATGCAGCCCTCAAGACGGCTCTGTTCGAGCAGCTGGCGAGAGTCGGCAAGGCGTTGGGCAATGGCAAGCGCCTGGAGCTGCTCGATCTGCTGGCCCAGTCCGAACGCACCGTCGATGCGCTGGCCGCGGCGGCCGGGCTGAACCTGACCACCGCATCGGCACATCTGCAAACCCTCAAACAGGCCGGGCTGGTTTCGACTCGGCGTGATGGCACACGCATCTTCTACCGGCCGTCGGGCCCGGACGTGGTGGAGCTGTTCATCCACGCCCGCCAGATCGCCGCTGCCCGGCTGCCCGATGTGCAGGCCGCGCGTGACGCCTACCTCGGCGACAGCCACGACATCAGCACCTTGAACCGTGATGAACTAACGGCACGGATGGCGCATGGCCAGGTGACGGTGGTCGACGTGCGCCCCGCTTTGGAGTACGCCGCAGGACATCTACCCGGAGCAATCAACATCCCGATCGACGAGCTCGAGCAACGGCTCGGTGAGATCCCGCAGCAGAGCGAAATCGTCGCCTATTGCCGCGGGCCGTACTGCGTGTTCGCCCACGACGCCGTCAAGCTCCTGCGCCACCACGGCCGCCAGGCGTCCCGGCTGACCGACGGCGTCACCGAATGGCGCCTAGCCGGCCTATCCGTTGTCGTCGCCTAGGAGACAACGATGAACCAACCGGTATATCTCGATCACAACGCCACCACACCCCTGGCCCCCGGCGTGCTAAACGTGATGACCCGTTACCTGGCAACCGATTTCGGGAACCCATCCAGCAGCCACCACTACGGCCACGCACCCAAAGTCGCCGTCGCGACCGCGAGACGGCAGCTGGCCGATCTCCTCGGTGCACTACCAGACGAGATCGTGTTCACCGGCTCGGGCAGCGAAGCCAACACCCTTGCGATCACCGGCGTCACCGCGGGGCGTACGGGACATGTCATCACCCAGGCAACCGAGCACCCGGCTGTCCTGGAAACATGTAAAGCGCTTACCGCGCAAGGAATCCGGTTCACCATCCTGCCGGTTGATGAGTTTGGCCTCGTGGACCCAGCCGATCTGGCGGCCGCGCTGACCGATGACACGCTACTGGTGTCGGTGATGCACGCCAACAACGAGACCGGCACCATCCAGCCCATCGCCGAACTGGCCGCAATCGCCCATGCGGCGGGGGTGCTGTTTCACACCGATGCCGCCCAAACCATTGGCAAAGTCCCGTTCAGCGTCGGTGATCTCGGTGTGGATCTGCTCACCGTTGCCGGACACAAGTTCGGCGGCCCGAAAGGTGTTGGCGCCCTTTATATTCGCAAGGGCGTGGAGCTGTCGCCTGTGATCCGCGGCGGAGGCCAAGAAAGTGGCCTCCGGTCAGGTACCGAAAATG
>DPJL01000166.1:26451-40748 GCA_003543035.1 Micromonosporaceae bacterium
GACTCTCTTCCGATCTCGGCGGAGGCCAAGAAAGTGGCCTCCGGTCAGGTACCGAAAATGTGGCTGGGATCGCCGGGCTTGGCGCCGCAGCTACGCATGCCGCTAAAGTCGTTGCCACACAACACCTTCACCTTCTTGCCCGGCGTGATGAATTGCACGCGCTGATTCGCGCCGCGCTCGGCGAGCGGGTACGCCTCAACGGGCATCCCCAGCGGCGGCTACCCAACACCCTGAACGTCAGCATCGGCGGTACCGTTGGCGCGGATCTGCTTGCCACGGCGTCACGAATTGCGGCTTCGACTGGATCTGCCTGCCATGACGGCTCCATCGGCTCACCAGTGCTGTCCGCCATGGGATTGGACGCCGTGCGCGCCGCCGCGGCGGTCCGCCTATCGATCGGGTATGCCACGACACAAAACGAGATCCGCCTGGCCGCACAGTCGCTGGCCGAAGCGGTTCTGACATCCGCAATTGGGGAGCTGTGATGAGCGAACGGCACATCCAAAGCCTTCTGCAGGCGGCCCGATCTCAGCTGCGACGGCTGACACCACGCCAAGCGCTGCACGCCCAGCAGAGTGGCGCGTTTCTGGTCGATATTCGCCCGCAATACCAGCGCCGTGCCGACGGCGACATCCCCGCCGCGATCGTGGTCGAACGCAATCACCTGGAATGGCGGCTCGATCCGTGCAGCCCTTCGCACATCCCCGAAGCGGTGTCACACGACCTACCCTGGATCATCCTTTGCGATCAGGGTTACTCCTCCTCGCTGGCCGCGGCATCCCTTCAGGCGGCAGGCTTGACGAACGCCACTGACGTCGAAGGCGGATTCCAGCGCTGGCGCGCCGACGGGTGCCCGATCATCCGAAATGACCCACCGGCCACACCTCGCCTCACCCCGCAAGACACCCGCGCCAATCGCTCCTAGCTATTGCTTCGCCGCGTACGTAAGTCTAGACTTACCGTTCGTGGAAACTTACGGAGATGGTGGACTCGGCCTGCTTGGCGATCCGAGCCGCCGCGCGATCTTCGAACTCTTGGCCCGCCGCCCGAGTTCGGTTGGTGACCTTGCCCAGTTGCTGCCGATCAGCCGGCCCGCTGTCTCACAGCACCTCCGGGTGCTCAAAGACGGCGGCCTTGTGGTCTCGCAGGCTGAGGGCACCCGGCGGGTCTACCGGCTCAACCCCAACGGCGTCAACGCTTTGCGCGCCTACCTGGACCGAGTCTGGGCGGATGCGCTGACCGCTTTTCAGAAGGCCGCAGGGGCGGCCGGAACCGACAGCGAACAGGAGAAGTCATGACTACCACCGGCACCATCCCCAACATCAGCGGCAAGGTCACCGTGGCGGTGCCGATCGAGCGGGCCTTCGAGGTGTTCACCGCATCGTTTGGCACCTGGTGGCCAGCGGACTATCACATCGGCGGCGCCGACCTGGCCAACGCCATCCTCGAACCGCATGAGGGCGGCCGCTGGTACGAGAAGGGTGTAGATGGCAGCGAATGCGACTGGGGCAAGGTATTGGCCTGGGAACCACCGCACCGGCTCGTGGTCACCTGGCAAATCAACGGCCAATGGCAGTACGACCCCGACCCGGCTCACGCCAGCGAGGTCGAAGTGCGGTTCATCGCCGACGATCCCGGGCAGACCACCGTTGAGCTGGAACACCGGCTCCTCGACCGGCTCGTCGGCGGCCAGGCGATGCACGACGCCATCGGTGGCGCAGGCGGCTGGGGAAGCGTTCTGCAGAGCTACGCCAAGGCAGTCGAGAACGAGCAATAGTCAGGTCGATGATGCTGCGCGAACCGAGGCCATCCGAGGCGGAGATTCGCGCAGCGCATCACGCGGACTTTGTGGCGGCAACCCGTTCGACGGTTCCCAACTTAAGCTGCTCGGATTCGGTGACTGTGAATCCGGCTGCGGCAAGCATCGGCAATGGGCGGCGGGTCATGTACTCCCCCGCGCGAGCGGTGAACAGCTCGATGAGCCGCTGCACACCCCAGATCGGCCACCAGCGGCTGCCGATGTGATCCAGCAGCAACAGTTTCCCACCAGGCTTAAGCACCCGAGCCATCTCACTGATTGCCTTGCGGTGATTGGGAATCGTGCACAGCGATAGAGCGCACACCACGGTGTCGAAGCTCGCATCGGCAAAGGGCAGGTTCTCGGCGTCGCCTTCCCGTAGTTCGGCTTCGACGCCAAGTTCTTCGGCTCGCCGGCGGGCGATGTCGAGCATGGCCGGACTCAATTCGATCCCCGTGACCTGAACACCTTCCGGGTAGAAGGACAGATTACGGCCGGTGCCTATCGCGACCTCAAGGGTGTTGCCGGCGGCGCGGGAGCATATCCATTCCCGGCCGCCGCTGAACTGAATCTTCTCGAAGAAGGAGATCTGCTTGTCGTAGCTAGGTGCCATCTTGTCCCACACTCGCTTCGACTTCGCGGTCGGGGTTTCACGGGTTTCCATGCGCGGTTCCTCCCTGGATTGATGGGTTGGGCAGGGAACAGTCCACTTCGGACGATGCGGCGGCGGTGATGACGCCCATGACCGCTTGCCGCACCCGGGCCGCGGCTTGCGCCGCGTCTGGTTGCCCGGCGTCAAGCCAGGCGATGATGGCCTCGATCGCCACCACTGGCGCCAACTGAGATGCCCACCTGGCCAACCCGTCGTCTGGTACAAAGGCTGAGATCTGTAGATAGGCGGCGGCAGTGATGTCGGCGCGGAACGTCTCGATACGGGCCTTGAAGTCTGTTTCCCGGGCAGCATGCTGAAACAGCAAGCGGAACCCGGCAGGCGACTCCATCGCTGCTGCTAATAGTCCGTCGATGCTTGCGTCGGTAAACCCGCCGACCGGCTCCCCCACATTCGCATCCAAACGTGCGCACATGCGGTCCAGAACCGCTTGGTACAGATCGGTTTTCGAGTCGAAGTGCCGGTACAGGATCACCCGGGTGACGCCGGCCTCGGTCGCGATGTCGTCCAGGCTCGTGGACGCGAAACCGTTGCGGGCAAATGCCTCCGTGGCTGCCGCGAGGATCTGCTCCCTGCGTTCGGCGCGCGGCAGACGTCGTACCGGCTCCGCCTTCACCTGTCCGGCCATCAACGCTCCCACCACGGGTCTACTTGTTAACTCCGGAGTCTACTACTTGTTGACGCCAGAGTGTACTAGCGCATATGTTTACTTCCAGATATACAAGGTGAAGTTTGCTGGAGGCATCCATGAGCGACCCGATCATCACCGCCATCGACCTGGTCAAGAGGTACGGCAAGGTCCGCGCTCTGGATGGCCTGAGCCTGAGCATCGAGCGCGGTGGCATATACGGCCTGCTCGGGCCGAACGGCGCGGGCAAGACCACGCTGATCCGGGTGCTGTCCACCTTGACGCGGGCCGACCACGGCACCGTCCGCGTCGGCGGAATCGATGTACATCGGAACCCAGCACAGGTGCGGGGGCGCATCGGCTTGGCCGGTCAGTTCGCCGCAGTTGATGATTACCTGACCGGTCGGGAAAACGTCGAAATGATCGGCAGGTTGTACGGCCTGTCGCGCCGAGAGGCCAAAGTGCGTGCCGCAGATGTACTCGAGCGCATCAATCTCCTCGATGCTGCCGATCGGCAGGTCAAGACGTACTCCGCAGGCATGCGCCGCCGGGTGGACCTCGCCGCGTCACTGGTCGGCAGGCCAGACATCCTTTTCCTCGATGAGCCCACGACCGGGGTGGATCCGGCCAGCCGCCGCGTCCTGTGGGATCTGATCAAAGACCTAGTGCATGGCGGCACCTCCGTCCTGCTCACGACTCAATACCTCGAAGAAGCAGACCAGCTCGCCGACCGTGTCGCCGTCATCGACCACGGCCGGCTCATCAGCGAAGGCACCACCGAACAACTCAAGGCACAAACCGGCGGCTCAGTCCTCGAACTGTCCATCCACGACAGTCAGCGCGAACCCGCCATCGCAGTTCTCAATGGTGTCAACAGCGGCCACGCCACCTACGACACCCACCGCGCCAAAATCGTGGTCCCGGCCAGCCGGGGCGTCGACACCCTTCGTGAAGCCCTGCACCGCCTCGACCTTGCGGGAATCCGGCCCGACGACATCGGCCTGCACAAACCCACTCTCGACGACGTTTTCCTGCACCTCACCAGCCGCACCCCAACTACACCAGCTGCCGAAGGGAAGAAGTCATGAGCAGCGCGGTCATCCACATCGGAGTAATCACCAAACGCAACCTGCTGGCCAACCTGCGCCTGCCCGACGTCCTTGTCCTGTCGACGATCCAGCCGGTGACGTTCATGCTCATGTTCCTGTATGTGTTCGGCGGCGTCATCGAGTACGCACTACCCGAGGCGGCACAAGGGCACTATATCAATTGGCTCATCCCCGGAATCCTCGCCCAGTCAGCGGTTTTCGGTGCCACACCAACGGCGTTCGGCCTCAACAACGACCGCGCCAACGGCGTCATTGACCGCTTCCGCTCCCTGCCGATGGCCCGATCCGCCGTCCTGGCCGGGCGCACGACCGCCGACCTTATGCGCAACGCCTTCATCCTCACCCTGCAACTCGGCGTCGGCATCGCCCTCGGGTTCCGTTGGCAGACCGGCGTTTGGCACCTGGTCGCCGCCATGGGACTAGCGCTCGCCTTCGGCTACGCCTGCTCCTGGATCATGGCAACCATCGGCCTGGCCATCAAGAACGCTGAAGCCATCCAGGCCGCCGTCTACATGGTCGTCTTCCCGCTTACCCTGACCAGCTCAGTCTTCCTGCCCACCAGCACTATGCCCAGCTGGCTACAGGTCTTCGCCGACCATCAACCCATCACCATCATCTCCAACGCGCTGCGCGGGCTGACCCTCGGTCAAGGCGCCATGCCCGCCGGGGACACCGTCACCGGGCAAACCCTGCTCGCCCTCACCTGGACTGGCGCAATCATCGCGATATTCGCTCCGTTGGCGGCTCGGATTTACCGCCGTAGCCTCGGCTAACCTGTAACCGACAAGCGAGCATCGCCTTGGGTCGGAGTCCGGGCTTGACCTTGTAGTGGGGTGCAGGGTTCATGCTGAGTGGGTGAGTGGGATTTCAATGACAGGACAACGAGATGCGGGTTGAGTTGCTGTTGGCGCCAGACTGTCCGCTCGCTGACGCAGCGCGTCTGGTCGTGTCGCAGAGCACGGATCAGTTGGGGCTGAAGGTTTCGGTGGCCGAACGGATAGGTGACTTTCCTTCGCCGACCTTGCTCGTGGATGGCATCGATGTCATGACCGGTTCCGTTGGCGCACAGCACGTCCAGGCCTGCCGGCTCGACATGCCCACTGTTTCACGAGTGCTCGACGCTATGCGCAAGGCACTGCTAACCGTTGGGGTTACGAGCAGCCGCATCGCCGAAATCTCACCGGCCGCAAGGCAGGTCCATATGGCGATCCTGAATCACTTTGCCGTCACCGGCCAGGCTCTCCGGATTGAGTCGGAGCTCCTTGGTGAGTTGCACGATCACGACGTGATACGCCTGGATGAGCGCGGGGACATCCGTGCGGCATACCCGTTTTCCGGTGTCCCGACGCCACATGTGGTACAGATCCACGACGGGCCGACGGTGTTTGCAATGTGTGCCATCGATGCGCTGGGCATGGCTGCGATGCTCGGCCGGGACATCACCATCGCCTCCACCGATGTGCTTTCAGGCCAACAGGTCCGAGTCGAGATTTTCCAAGACCATGCTTCGTGGGTACCAGATACCGCCGCGGTCTTCGTAGGCTCCGAATATGCTGGGACACAAGACTGCTGCACGACTGCGGCAGCGGATCGTTGCTGCGAGGTGATGAATTTCTTCGCCAGCGCCGAAAACGCTGAAGCCTGGGCAGCCGAGCATCCTGACGTGGATGGCGTTGTGCTCACTAAGGAACAGGCGTTGCGCTTGGGTGTCGATATCTTTGGCCGCCTGCTCCACGATTGAGCCTGCCACTCGAAACCCCCGTATCCGATCATCCGGCCAGGCTCTAACGCTGTACCACGGGGATGACCGCTCTGTCACCGTTCCGACGGTTACCCCGATGAAATGTCTGCTGGCTGTTTCAATTGACACCGGGCTAGATGGCCTGGTCTGGATCGCCACTCTCAGTGGGGGCAGCCATGGACAGCGGTGGTACGACATCTTCGGGACTTCGCTTGCCGTCCGGGGGTGGGGCTGTCAGCGGTATCGGCAGTGACTTCGCCACAAATCTCAACACCGGCGCCGGAAGTTATGCGGTGCCTATCCAACTGCCGAATGGCCACCGCAGCCAGGCTCCGCAGCTCGCCTTGCAATACAGCTCCGGTGTCGGGTCCGACGCCTTCGGCCTGGGATGGTCGCTGGGTTCGCTGGAGATCCGCCGCGATGGGCGCAACGGCGTACCCGCTTATCACGCCTCCGATGGGCTGCTACTTAACGGGGAGGAACTCGTCGATGTAGGCGGTGGCATCCTGCGCCCAAGGGTCGACACTTCTTTACAGCGGATACGCCGCTCCGGTGATGGTTGGGAGGTGACTGACCGGCAGGGCACGCGATTCTCCTTGGGACTCACCGCTCAGGCGCAGGAACGCCACCCCGATCTGGCTGGCGCCGACGCCGTGCTCGCCTGGCATCTGGAACGGGTCGAGGACACCAGCGGCAACGTCACCGCATACTCCTACCTGCGCGACCACGAACGCCTTTACCTACACCGCATCGACTACGCGATCTACCGCTTCGAGATCGAATATGAATTGCGGCCCGACGCCCGGACGGTCCGCCGCGGCGGATTCGCACAGCGCACCGCCTGGCGTGCCAAGCGGCTAGGCATCCACAAACCTGCCCTGACCCCAAGCCTGCTGCGCGCCTACGACCTTGACTACGCCCAGGACCCGCTCGCCGGGCACAGCCTGTTGACCGGCGTGACGTTGACCGGCTACCTTCCCGGCGAGAACGGCGACCTGGTCGGCGAGCGTGCACCGGCGCTGCGCTTCAGCTATTCCACCTTCGACCCGATACGGCGAAGGATCCACACCCTGCGCGCGACCGATCACGACGGTCCACCCGGGCTCGCGGATGGCACGGTCGATGTGGTGGACCTCGACGGTTTCGGTCTGCCAGGCGTGCTGCAGGCCACTTCGACCAGCCATCGTTACTGGGCGAACCGTGGCGACGGCACCTGGTCGCCGCCGGTGCGGCTGCGCCATTTCCCAGAAGGCGTCAGCCTTGCCGACCGCCGGGTGCGTCTGGCCGACGTGGACGGTGACTCGCGGGCTGACCTGATCGTCTCCGACGCCGCGCTGAGCGGCTGGTACCCGGGGACGGCCGGCTATGCCTGGGGCAACCGGAGATCCGCCCGTACCGGACCGGCCGTCGATGTCCGCGATGAGCGGGTCAGGATCTACGACGCCGACGGGGACGGCAGGGCCGACATCGTCCAAGCCACCGACCGGGCGCTGCTGGTGTATGAGCGGGGCGACGGCGACGGCTGGTCCGAGCTGGCGCATGTGGTGCCCCGGCGCCGCGACGATCCGACCTTTCCCGACGTGGCGTTCGGCGATCCGCGGGTGCGATTGGCCGACCTGACTGGCGACGGCATGCTCGATCTGGTCCGCGTCTGGGGCAGGCACATGGAGATCTGGCCGAGCCTGGGCACGGCCCGGTGGGCGGCGCGCCACGTGATGCTGCTGCCCGGCAACGGCCCGGCCCGCTTCGATCCCCGCCGGTGCCATCTGGCAGATGTCAACGGCGACGGACTCACCGACGTGATCTATGTGGACACGGAGGCGACCTACGTCTGGATCAACCGGGGTGAGTCCATGGCGGAGTCGATCCGCCTCGCGCAGCCGCCACCGGCCGTGGCGGAGACGATCCGCACGGCGGACATGCTCGGCACCGGTACCTCGGGACTGCTGTTCAGCATCGGCCAGCGCCCGGGTGTCCGTGAGGGTTACCGGTTCCTCGATCTGACCGGCGGCGCCAAGCCCTATCTGCTTACCGGTATCGACAATGGGGTCGGGAAGAAGACGACGATCGGTTACGGCTCCTCGGCGGCGCACCGGGTCCGGGATCGTGATGCCGGAGCGGACTGGCCCACGTTCCTGCCGCGCGCGGTGCAGGTCGTGGACTCGATCGATCACCGCGATGTGGTGACGGGCCAAAGTTCGGCGATGCGGATGCGGTACCACGATGGGCACTACGATCCGCGCGCGCAGCGGTTCGCCGGGTTCGCCAGGGTCGACACGGTGGAAACGTTCGGCCAGGGCACCGCACCGGTGCTCACCCGTAGCAGTTTCCACGTCGGGCTGCCCGGCGATCGGCCCGGTGTCGAATCGGTGCGGGTGGCGGCTCTGCGCGGCCAGCTGCATCGCCGGGAAACCCTGTCTCCTGACGGGAAGGCCGAAGCCGACCGGCCATACCTGGTCGAGTCGACACAATGGACCGTCAAGGTCGCCGCCACCGGGCCGGACGGCACCGAGATATTGTTCCCCCTGCCCACCCGGCGGTCGATCGAACGGTGGGAACGTGGCGAGCTGCCCACGACGGTAATCACCGAACTGACCCACGATGAGTTCGGGTGCGTTGTGCGTGAGCGGCGGATCGGGCTGGCGTCTGGAGAGGCCGACCTGGCAATCGAGATCAACGCGACCTATGTCAGCGATGTCAATCGATGGGTTCTGGGACTGCCCTCGCGGCGCACCGTCTCCGCGGCCGGACAACGCCTCGAAGACGTCCGGATGTCCTACGACGGCCTGCCCCACGGCCAGGTCGGGGCCGGTCTGCTGACCAGGCGCGAGCGCCTCGCCTACACCCAAGCGCAGCTCGACGACGTCTTCGCCGGCGTGGCCCTGCCCGCACCGGGCGGCCTGGGGTACGCCGTAGAGGCTGGGGCGCAGGGTCCCGAATGGTGGTGCGACGAGTACCGTGCCGACCTCGACGCGGTCGGCAATGTGCGCACCTACCGCGATCCGTTCGGCGCCACCACGACGATCACCTACGACGCCGATGGGCTGCAGCCGGTCCGGGCGACCAACGCGGCCGGGCACGTCTACTTCGCCGAATATCACTCGCGATTGGACACCATCACCGCCTATGTCGAGCCCAACGGAGCTCGTACTGACTTCACTTACAGCGCTTTGGGCCGGGTGCTGACCGAGCAGCGTCCCGATGACCCGGCCGGTGAACCGGCGGTGCGATTCGGGTACCAGTCGGAAAGCCTGCCGGTTTCGACAGTGATGGAGCGGAGGCGGCCTGGTGCCCCACCGCGGCGCAGCGTCACCTACTACGACGGGTGCGGCAATCAGGCGCAGACCCGGGCGCGTCAGGACGACGGCACCTTTTTCGTGGCCGGCAGGGCGATCGTCGACTTGCGTGGCTTGGCGGTGGAGAGCCATCCCGGCTTCGTGTCGGCCTCGGAGGCGTTCGACGCGACCGAAGGACTCGCACCGCAGCGGGCGCACCGAAGCACCTTCGACGCACTCCGGCGGACTGTGACGGTCGTCGATCCCGCGGGCCAGGTGGCCCGGGCGGTGTTCGAGCCCACGCGCATCGTCTTCTTTGACACTCAGGACACCGATCCCACGTCGCCATTTGCCAACACCCCGCGCATCCAACACGTGGACGCGTTCGGCCGGCTGACCGGGGTGACCGAGCAGACCAACGACGCGGCGTTGGGCACCAGCTACGCCTACGATCCGCAGGGCCGTCTGTCCAAAGTGGTCGATGCGGTCGGCACGCTGCTCACCCAGGAACACGACGCGGCCGGGCGGCTGCTGCGCGTCGATCACCGTGATGCCGGGGTGCGCCGCTTCCTGCGCAACGCCCGGGGCGCGGCCGTTCTCTACCTCGACGGGCTGGGCCGGCACGTCTCGTGGACCTTCGACGGGCTCGGGCGCACCACCTCGGTCGCCATCGACGCGATGGTGACCGAGCGGATGACCTACGACGTCGGCGACGGCACCAACCTTGTTGGACGGCTCGCGCACGCCGACGACGAGCTCGGCCGGCAAAGCTTCTCCTACGACGGGCAGGGCCGCACCACGCGTACCACCCGCAGCATCGCCGGGCACGCTTCGCCGTTTGTCTACGAGTTCGACCACGACGTCGACGGGCGAAGCATCCGGGTGCGCCACCCCGACGGCGCCGACACGTTCTACGGATACGACGCGCTGGGCCGGCTCGCCTCGGTCAGCGGGCTCATCGACACGGTTAAATACGATACCGAAGGGCGCAGAGGCCAGGTCAACTACACCGGTGGCATCGTCGAGACCTTCGGCTATGACCCAGTTCTGGGGCGGCTGGACACCCACACCATCGCCGAGTCAGCCGGTCCGGTGCTGGTGGACCAGAGTTTCGACTACGACAGTGCCGGCAACCTGCTTCGCGTCGACGATCTGCGGCCCGCCGGGCCGGGGGTCGAACCCGCGTCACGCAGCTACGCATACGACGCGCTGAACCGTCTCATCCACGCCCAAGGCGGCCCGCCGCAGGCGTCCTATGACCACACGTTTGGCTACGACGGCATCGGCAACATGGTCCGCAACGAGGCCTGGCGTCCAGAGCCTATCTCCTATACCGGTGCGCGGCTGACCGGAGCCGGCGCGGACCAATTCGACTACGACGCCAACGGCTGCCTGATATCCCGCCCGGGGATGACGCTCGAGTTTGACGCGCGGGAGATGCTGCGGCGGGTCACCCGCGCCGACGGGATGGTGATCGAGTTCAGCTACGACCACAGCGCCCGGCGTCTGCGCAAAAGGACCATCGAGGGTGCGGTCCAGAATGACACGATCTACATTGGAGAGTCGTTCGAGGTTCGCCCTGACGGCAGCACCGAGCGGCAGGTGTGCGATCCCGACGGTGGCGCGATTCTGGTGGTCCGTAACGGAGTTGCGCAGCGCACGCTTTTCAAGGACCGGCTCGGCAGCGTCATCGCGGTGCGTGACGCGAGCACCGGCACGGTTCGCGAGGTGCACTATTCGGCCTACGGGCAGCCGTTACCCGGCAACGGTCCCGATGCCGATCTCGGTGACGTACTCTTCGCCGGTCGCCGATTCGACCGCGAAACCGGGCTCTACTACTTGCGAATGCGTTACTACGACCCGGTACTTGGCCGCTTCATCAGCGCAGATCCGCTCGCCGTCATCGACGCCAAAACCGCACGGATCCGGCCGCTCGCACTCAACCCCTATGTATACGCATTGGACAACCCGCTGCGGTTCACCGATGTCAACGGCCTGTGGACCTTCTGGGAGGGTTTCCTCACCGTCCTGGTGGTGATCGCGGTGGTGGTGGCCACAGCGGTCACCTTCGGCGCGGCCGGAGTCATCGCGCTGGGTGTCGGCGCCGTGGTCGGAGGCATCATCGGCGGTGCGACAACGGGCAGTGTCGACGGCGCCCTGGCCGGTGCGATGCTCGGCTTCAGCATCGTCGCCACTGTGCTCGGCGGGGTCTACATCGGCGCGGCGATCGGCGGGGTGTTCGGCGCGGCCGGGGCCGGTGGGGCGGTGGGCTCTGTTGTCGGCGGGTTCTCCGCCGGCATGCAGCTCGCCGGTCTGGTGCCGGCGGTCCGCCAGAACGAGCTCTATAAGGACGTTCTGGGTTGGACCAGCTGGATCAACCCATGGACCTGGCCGGGACACATCGTCGGAGCACTGATCTTCATCGTCAACGCGATCATCTATGCCGGCGCCTATGTCTTCACCTGGGGCGAGCCGCCCGAATGGGCAGACATGAAAGTGACCTTCGAGCAGGGCATGATCGTGACCACCGGGGGTGCGATCCGAGCCGGGCGCGCGTGGAACTTCGGCGCATTCACCAGCCTCAACCCGAATGACCCCGGCGTGCAGAACCCGACGGATCGCGAGCTCATCCTGCGCCACGAGCGCGGGCACTCCCTCGCGAACGCCTACTTCGGCATCCTGCAGCTCGGGCGCATCGGAGCCGGCTCCCAGACCGAGTCGTTCTGGGAGCAGCTCGCCGAAAGCAACGTCAACCCGCATGACCCTTCACTGACCGGCGATGACAAGGACGGCCGCCGCCGAGCCGGTGGCCGCGGATTCGGCTCGGTCACCTGGTGGACACCTGAGAAAGAGGAGGACTAGGCAGATGGCAGACCTAGCCAGCGTGGGCACCTACCGGTTCGAGCGCGCCAGCTCTGCCGTGCTTCACGCGGACATCCTGGCCACGTTCGCCGGTCCGGACGATCCCGCCGCCAAACTCGCCAGCATCGAGTATCACCTCACCAAGGGGCATGAGTGCTTTCGTAAACGGCGTTACGCCGAAGCGCTGTCCGAATATCGGCTCACCGAGGGCATGCTCTATTCCCTGGCGGTGCCACGTTTCGACCCGCGGGCCAATCTCGGCGTCGACGTGCGGCTGCCCGTCGACAAGGCGCTGTTCACAGCACTGGCTCAGACGGCTATCACCGGGGTACGCATCTTGCCCGATCCTGGCCCGCCGGTAGCGATCGGACCGTCAACTGCGGTCGGCGTGCCGCAGGTGCTTGAGCGCTACACGCAAGTGACGCGCGAGCCGATGGTCCTGTCCAATTTGCTGTCCGACCAGTTCCTCAGCGCCACACGCGAGGGAGCCATCGCGGTGCGAGCTGGAGAATACGCGCGAGCAGTCCCGCTGTTGGAGCGGGCGATGACAGCGGTACCAGATGACCAGCCCCGGCTGCGCTCGGGAATAGCGCGAAACATCAGCCTCGCCGCCGCACGACGGGCGGAGGCGGCGGCTCCGGCTGACGCCCCGGTCATGCTGCGGGATAACGCGCTGGTCGGCGCTGCCGAGGTACGCACCTTGCGCCTGGCCACTGGGGTGACGCTGGCCGGTGAGGCACGGGTGGTCGAGATTCCACTCGCGGCCGGGGAAGCGCATGTGGCCCTACGCCGGGAGGTCTACGAGCATCGGGCAAACGCCGGCACGTTGGCCGAACTCGGCAATAAGGTCGGCGTGGCGTTCCTGCCCGGCTACTTCGACGCGCACATCCCGCACCATTACCTCTACACGGTCCAGATGTGCCTGGGTGACACCTACCGCAAGCTCGGCCAGTACGCCGAGGCCGTCACACGCTACGAACGAGCCCGCGACTACCAGTATCTGAACGTGGTGAACGAGGCACCCATCGTCTGGACCCGGATCGCCGAATGCCTGGTCGACTGGGGTTACGAGCTCTACCGCGACAAGCAGCTCGATGCCGCCGCCGCCCAGTTCAGCCGGGTGGTGTCAGTCGCTGCCGACGGATCGCGCGGCGTGCCGGGGGTGTCTCCCCTCTACGGGCACCCGCCGTTCACCGCGATCCAGAGCGCGGTGGCCACCTATCTGTCGAATATGGACAGTCCGGCCGCGGCGCCGCTGACCGCGGCGATGGTGATCGCCATCCGCCGTGCCGCCCAGTACCTCGACATGATCAATGCCGGGCTCAATGTCCTTGGCCTACCACTGAACCTCGTGCCTGTGTTCCGATTCCGCTACCTGCAGGCCGTGGCCCGCTACTTCACCGAGCAGGCGATCAAGGCCGAGCGCGAATACATCACGTTCATGTCCAGCAGTGAGCAGGAGACCGCAAGCCAACTGCAGCTGCAACAGTCGGTCGATCTCGCCTCGGCGACCGTAGAGCTCGAGAGCCGCCGAGTCGCCGAAGCGCAGGCCGAGCGGAAGGTCGCCACCGCCTCGCAGACCTTGGCCCAGACGCGGGTGGACAATGCCCGGACCCGCCGCCAAGACTACGCGCAGGTCAGCGCCGACAAGGTCGCGCTGGACACGGCAAGCGCTCATGCGTCGGGCGGGTTCACCGAGACCGAGGGCGGCTACAGCGTTCACCTGTCCACCTCGGGTGAGACAGTGAACCTCGGCGACGAGGACTACGAGATCATGCGCAACGCCGCCTGGCATCGAGGCATGATCCAGCGCGAGTTCGAACTGGAGGACATGGCGCGCACCGAGCAGGAATACGCCAAGCACAAGCTGGTCGCCGACGCGCAGGTCGCACTGTCCGACAAACGAATCTCGGTGGCGCAGCAGGGCCGCGCAATCGCGGTGCTGCGCCAGCAGCAGGCCAAAGAGCTGCTGGAATACGCACAGTCCAAGACCTTCGACGCCGCACTATGGCACGCACTTGCGGATCGCATGCGGGAGCTGGCGCACCTGTATCTTGACCGGGCCATCGAAATCGCCTACGTGATGCAGTCGGCGTACAACTTCGAGACCGACGCGGGCCTTGACAACATTGCCATGAGCTACGGCACCTCCGATGCGCTCAACGGGCTGCTCGGCGGCCAGGCACTCATGGCCGACATCGACTACTTCACCTA
>DPJL01000172.1 GCA_003543035.1 Micromonosporaceae bacterium
TGGGTGTTCGAAGGCGACTGGCAGCCCGCCCAACGCCCAAGCTGGAACTATCGCGCCGAAGACGGCGGCGGCATCATCCTCGACATGTTCCCACATTGGCGCTATGTGCTCGATCACGTGATCGCGCCGGTGAAGTCGGTCTACGCACACGCGAGCACCCACATCCCCCAGCGCTGGGACGAAGCGGGAAACCCTTACGCGGCAACGGCTGACGACGCAGCCTATGGGGTGTTCGAGCTCGAAGGCGGGGTAGTCGCACAGGTCAACAGCTCCTGGGCCACCCGCGTCGACCGCACCGAGCTGGTTACCTTCCAGGTCAACGGAACTCACGGCAGCGCGGTCGCGGGTCTGCGTGGCTGCCGCGTCCAGCACCGCAACACAACCCCCAAGCCGGTGTGGAATCCCGATCTGCCGGTCACCCATGACTTCCGTGAGCAGTGGACCGAGTTGCCCGACAATGACATCTACGACAACGGTTTCAAGGTTCAGTGGGAAGAGTTCCTCACGGCCGTGGTCACCGGAGCTCCCTACGCACACAACCTCCATGCCGGAGCGAGAGGCGTGCAGCTCGCCGAGCTCGGCTTGCAGTCCGCCCGCGAAGGGCGCCGTCTGGAGGTGCCCGCGCTATGAGCCGCACCTTCTATGCGGCAGCACATGTGGTCGCCGTCGATGGGAGCACCATCGATTGGGAGGCCACTATCCGTTTCCGCCACCATCTTTGGTCGCTCGGGCTGGGAGTCGCCGATGCGATGGACACCGCACAGCGCGGAATGGGTCTGCCCTGGGACGCGACGAAGGAGCTGATCAAGCGAAGTGGCGCGGAGGCAAGGTCCGTGGGCGGTTTACTTGCCTGTGGGGTGGGTACCGATCAACTGCCGCCCGGCCGCCGTCCCCTAGCCGAGATCGAGGCGGCATACGCCGAACAGCTTGCGGTGGTTCAAGAAGCGGGCGCTCAGGTCATCCTGATGGCGTCGCGAGCGCTCGCCGTATCGGCCTCGTCCGCCAAGGACTACTTCGCCGTCTACGAAAAGCTGTTGGTACAGGCCGAAAAACCGGTGATCCTGCACTGGCTTGGAGACATGTTCGACCCCGCTCTTGCCGGATATTGGGGATCGTCCAATCTGGACGAGGCCGCCGACAATGTCCTCGGGCTCATGCACGCGCACGCCAACAAGGTCGACGGCATCAAGGTCTCTCTGCTCGACGCCGCCTTCGAAGTCAAACTCCGCGAGCGACTCCCAGCCGGCGTGAGGCTCTACACGGGCGACGACTTCAACTATCCCGAGCTGATCGAGTCGGGTTCGCATGCGCTGCTTGGCATCTTCGACGCGATAGCAGTGCCGGCCGCGGCCGCCCTCAAAGCCTTGGGAGAAGGCGATCTCGTTCGCTTCCGGGCATTGCTGGACCCGACCGTCCCGTTGGCGCGACACATATTCGAGCCGCCGACCTTCAACTACAAGACCGGCATCGTTTTCCTGGCCTGGCTTAACGGTCACCAGGAGAACTTCCGGATGCTCGGCGGCCTCGAAACCGCCCGCTCCCCCGAACACCTGAAGCGGCTCTATGAACTCGCTCTCGATGCGGGCGTCATCGCCGACCCCAACTTCGCCGCGTCTAGATGGGCAGCGCGTTGACCATGACGCTGGGAACGACGACACGCCGTCGAGCAAGACCTTAAGTTCATGATCAACAAGCTTGGGGGCGCAGTGAGACTGTCACTCAACACGGCGACGATCAAGAAGGCCTCGTTGGCCGAAGCCGCGGAGCTGTGTGTCCGCAACGGGATCGAAGGCATCGGGCCTTGGCGTGACGTCGTGGAACAAGCAGGCGGCGCAACCAAGGCACGGAAACTGCTCGACGACAACGGGCTCACGGTGACGAGCCTTTGCCGCGGTGGCTTTTTCCACCAAGGACTGGACGACACGAGGCGAGCCATCGAAGAGGCCGCGATCCTTGGCACGCGGGAACTGGTACTCGTCGTAGGTGGCCTATTGCCCGGATCGAAGGACCTCCCGGCGGCAAGAAGGGTGGTTGGCGACGCCCTCGAAGAGCTTGTGCCATATGCGATCCAGCACGACGTGCGGCTCGCGATCGAGCCACTGCATCCGATGTTCTGCGCCGACCGGGCCGTCGTCTCCACGCTCGGTCAGGCGCTCGACCTCGCGGAACCTTATGCGCCAAGCGAAGTCGGGGTCGTGGTGGACACCTACCACGTGTGGTGGGATCCGCAGTTGTACGAACAAATCGAGCGCGCCGCGGGGCGCATCTCGTGCTATCAGGTCTGCGATTGGGTGGTGCCACTGCCGGAGGACATGCTCCTCGGCCGGGGACACGTGGGCGATGGCCACATCGACTTCGCCCCCATCACCGAAGCGGTTGAAAGAGCCGGCTACCAAGGCTTTGTCGAGGTGGAGATCTTCAACCAGCAGATCTGGGACACGCCCCCGGCTCAGACCGTGGCAACCGTTGTCGAACGGTGGAACGCTACGGGTCAAGAACCATGACCGGGGCGACCGGGGCCAGATCGACGACAGGCCCCGGGTCCACTTCGGACGATGCTGTGATCAGCGCGGCAGCCTCCAAAGTGGACGCTCCCGCGGCAATCGCGTTTGCCACGGCCAGTTGCAGCGCGGAGATCTCAAACGACGGCTGCCGCACGGTCACCCCGGTGTAGCTGCGGCCATCGCCATCGCGAACGGCTGCGCCCTCATCTGCCCCGACCCGAGCGCGGGCCGATCGTGCGAGGGTGATGAGTTTGGTGTCTTCCGGGGAGAGCTCAGACATCCGCGAGGTGCCTTTCCGAGTCTGTCGCCGTGCGCTTTACGAGCACGGTGTCGATGTGGTTGCGCCTGCCGGTGGTGCCCTCGGCGACCAGGGTGAGCCCGCCGATCGCGGCGGATGATCCGGGGATCGGGACTCGGCCAAGTGCCTGGGCCAGGAGACCGCCGACCGTCTCCACCTCGTCCGTGGGCAGCTCGACATCGAAGAGCTCGCCCAGGTCCTCGATGGGCAGCCGTGCGGTGACCCGCACCTGATCCTCGCCCACCTTCTCAATCGGGGGCTTTTCCACGTCGTATTCGTCGGTGATCTCACCGACGATCTCCTCGAGAATGTCCTCGATGGTGACCAGCCCGGCCGTGCCGCCATATTCGTCGATGACAATGGCTATGTGCGTGCGGGCGGCCTGCATCTCGGAGAGCAGATCGTCCACCGGTTTGGACTCGGGCACGAAGACCGCGTCGCGCATAAGCACCGCCACGTCGGTTTTCGGGGCGGTGCCTTCCTGTACCCGGCGAGCCAGATCCTTAAGGTAGACAATTCCCAGCACGTCGTCGATCGACTCGCCGATCACCGGGATGCGAGAGAAGCCCGATCTCAGCGCGAGCGCCAGCGCCTGCTCGGCAGACTTGTTCGCCTCGACCCACACCATCTCGGTCCGGGGCACCATGACCTCACGCGAGATCGTGTCGCCGAGCGCGAAAACCGAATGGATCATCTCCCGCTCGCCGTGCTCCACCACACCTCGTTGCTCCGCAAGGTCTACGAGCTCACGCAGCTCCACCTGAGTCGCGAATGGACCCTCGCGGAAACCGCGGCCAGGTGTCACCGCGTTGCCGAGCAGGATCAGCAGGTTTGCCAACGGGCCCAGGGCCCGGCCGAGCCAGCGCAGCACGGGCGCGGTGTAGCGGCCGACCTCATAAGGATGCTGGCGCCCGATCGTGCGCGGGAAGACTCCGACCACCACGTAGCTGATCAGTGTCATCGCGCCGGCGGTGACCAGCGCCGCCTTCCAAGCTGAGCCGAGGAAGGTCTCCACTGCCACTAGCGCGACCAAGACCGTCGCGGTCAGCTCGCAGAGCAGCCGCAGCAACAGGAGCAGGTTGATATGTCGCACCGCGTCGGCGGCGACGGCATACAGCGCAGAGGATCCGCTTCTGCCTTCGCGGGCGAGCTCCGCGGCGCGCGCGGGTGACACCGCACCCAGCGCCGCCTCGGTCATCGCGAAAATTCCTGCCAGCACCACCAGACCTGCCGCCGAGCCAAGCAAGGTGGCGTCAGGCAGGCCGCCTAAATTCCCGCTCACCGTCTTGCCTGCCAGCTCTCCAACAACTTGCCCTGCAGGGAGAACATCTCCCGCTCCTCCTCCGGCTCGGCATGGTCATAGCCGAGCAGATGCAGCACTCCGTGGATGGTGAGCATATTCAATTCGTCGGCAAGCGTGTAATGCCCATCGATGAGTCTGACAACATCGGCACTGTCGACCCGCATCCGCGGATCGGGGCTGCCGTATTTCGCCGCCTGAACGCCCGCCACCTCCGGGCAGAGCACGATGTCGCCGAGCAGGGTCGGTGCACCGGTCGCCTCGGCCGGGCCGTGGTCGATCGTGTTCTCGTCCATGGGAAACGCGAGCACATCGGTGGGACCGTCCTTGCCCATCCACCTATGGTTCAGCTCAGCCATGTAGTCGGAGTCCACGAGCAGCACTGAGAGCTCGGCAAGCGGATTGACACCCATCTGAGCCAGCGTGTGCCGGGCGACTGCCACGATCGCGTCGGCGTCCACCTCGTACCCGGACTCATTGGCGATCTCGATCGACATCGAACCTCTATCTTCGGCGTCCACCGCGGCGCGGTGGCATCGCATGCACCTGAGGCGGAACCTCCTGGATGGCGTCCCACTTCTCGTAGGCGTCCACAATCTCACCAACGAGCTTGTGGCGCACGACATCCGCACTGGTGAGCCGAGAGAAGTGGACATCGTCGACACCGTGGAGGATCTCCTGCACCACCCGCAGACCGCTCTTCGTGCCGCCGGGCAGGTCGACCTGGGTCACGTCACCAGTGACCACGATCTTCGAGCCGAAGCCGAGCCGGGTGAGGAACATCTTCATCTGCTCAGGCGTCGTGTTCTGCGCTTCGTCGAGAATGATGAAGGCGTCGTTGAGGGTCCGGCCGCGCATATACGCCAGCGGAGCGACCTCGATCGTGCCCTGCGTCATCAGCCGCGGGATGGAGTCGGGGTCGATCATGTCGTGCAGGGCGTCATAGAGCGGGCGAAGATAGGGATCGATCTTCTCATTCAGCGTTCCGGGTAGGAAGCCGAGCCGCTCGCCGGCCTCGACCGCGGGCCGGGTCAGGATGATCCGGGTGATCTGCTTGGCCTGCAGCGCCTGCACCGCCTTTGCCATGGCGAGATAGGTCTTACCCGTCCCGGCCGGGCCGATGCTGAAGACGATGGTGTGAGCGTCGATGGCATCGACATACTTCTTCTGGCCCAGCGTCTTGGGACGGATGGTGCGCCCGCGACGGGAGAGGATGTTGAGCGTGAGCACCTCGGCCGGACGCTCGGCGGTGCCTTCGGTAAGCATGTCCACGGTGCGCCGGACAGCGTCTTCGGTCAGCGTCTCGCCCTTCTCGATCAGCTCGAGGAGCTCGGAGAAGAGCCGCTCGGCAAGTGCATTGTCGGCCGCCGGCCCACTGATGGTTATCTCGTTGCCTCGCACCATGATGTCGCTCGCGAGAGCCTTCTCGATGATCCTGAGCACTCGATCTCCAGTGCCCAGCAATTGGACCATGATGCGTGGGTCCGCAACTGTGATCTTGCTTTGTGTAGAACTGACGCTCATAACTCGGCCGTGCGGCCTACCGCCACCTGCTTCCTGACTTGAGGTTGGCTCCATCGTAGTCGGAATTCCCGTCAGCCCACGAGCACGTTTACGCCATCGAATGTCTCCTGATGACGGGTGAAGCGATAAGTCGCCCAGTGCAT
>DPJL01000300.1 GCA_003543035.1 Micromonosporaceae bacterium
CCGCCGCCAAAGCCGCACCTGAAGGACCTCCCCCCTCTGCGCGAGCCAGACCCGCCAAGCGATCCGGTGGTGCAGCGCGGCTCGGTCTACTCCGGCCGTGCCGTCGTGGACGAGCCTGCCCCACCGCCCGAGACAGTGCTACCAAACCCGCACATCGAAAACAGTGTCACCACACCGTCTTCGGTGCACAGGCATGAAGACACTCCCGTCGCCGCAGGTGCGGATGACGCCGGGGACTCGCCAGAGTTCACCCGGCTCGCGATGCTGGCGACCCGATTCCTTGAGCTGGGCGCAAAAGCGGACGAACCACGCGGCCACCAAATCGCAGGCAAGGTGTACCTGGACCACGGCGCCCCAGCCGAGGGCACCACTATCCGGCTCTACCACCGGGGTTTCGGCGACTCGCAGCGTCTCCTAGGCGAGCAGGTAGTCGCCGCCGACGGCAGCTATCAACTGGACTACGAGCCGGGGGAGCAGACCGCCAACCTCGAGGTGCGGGTGGTCGGCGCTGACGGACGCGAAATCCTGTTGGGGGACACCCTCTTTCAAGCGTCCAAACGCGAGACGCTCAACCTGGTCGCGCCCACCCAGAAACTCGCGCCAGAGTGGGACAGGTTGCACGCCGACCTTCGCACGCATCTCGCCGGTGGCGACCTGTCACAGGCCAAGGAGACCACCGACCGATCCGACGTGATCCTGCTGCGGGAAGCGACCGGCTGGGATGCACGGGTCATCGCGCTCGCCGCCTCCGCCTCCACCCTCGCGCAGGATACCGGGCTGGAGCCGCAAACCCTTTACGGCGCATTGCGCAGCGGGTTGCCCGCGGACAGGTTCCAGCTTGCCGAGATCCGGCCCGCGCAATTTGAGGAGGCGCTGCACAGCGCGGCCAAGGCTGGAGTCGTCGAACTGTCCACATCGGACATCACGCGAGCCACCGAGGTCTTCCGCCGCTTCGCGACCCAGACCAGGCGCGCGAGCATCGCCCCGGGTGCGCTCTCCAGCCATGGCGAGATGCTTTCCGTGGCGGGCCTATCGGACACCGATCAGGATCGGTTCGACGACTTGTTCACCGAGCACGGCCGCGAGCCGGCAAAGCTTTGGCAGGAGGCAGCGCGACTCCAACTCCCGGTGCAACAGCTGAAGCTGACCGGCAAACTCGGTTTCCTCACCGGCAATAACGCCGCCCTGACAAGCACTCTCGTACGAGAGGTCGAGACCCCCGAGCAACTCGGCCGGAAGCTTGCCGCCGCGCGGCTATATGACCCTGCCGCGTGGAAGGGACGCCTGAACGGGATCGCGGGTAGGGAAGGACTGGACGCGGTGATCCCGCCTGCTTATCCGGGCGAGACTGAGGAGCGGGTTGAGGCGTATACGAAAGACCTTGCGCGCAAGGTGCGCGTGGCCTACCCGACCCAGGTGGTTACGCAAATGGTTGCCGCGCGAGAGCTGCCCGTTGGCGAGGAGGTGGCAACGTTCCTCACCCGGGCGTCCGACAAGGGATTCGCGCTTGGGCGTACGCCGATGAGCACATTCCTGCGCGAGCACGGAAGCACTGTCCTTGAGGGCATGTCCCCGCAACAGGTCAAGGCGGTCACCGAGCAGACCGCCACGTTGCAGCGCCTGTACCAGATCTCGCCCTCCGACGCCTCACTCAAAGTGCTCCTGGACGCCGGGTTCACGTCGGCGCAACAGGTCAGCGCCATGTCCTACGGCAAGTTCGTCGACCGTTACGCGAGCCGCTTCGAGTCGATCGACGTGGCCCGCCTGGTCTGGCGCAAGGCTCAACAGGTGAGCGTCGTCGTACACACCTTCTTCGGCGCGGCCAAGCAGGCTCAGACAGCACCCCCGGTCTTCGCGGTGACCCCGTCAGCCGAGGTGCAGCAGGTCGCCAAGGACGACTTCCTCAAGCAATACCCAACTGTGGAAGCACTGTTCGGCTCGCAGGACTATTGCGAGTGCGACCATTGCCGATCGGTGTTGAGTCCGGCCGCCTATCTGGTGGATCTGCTGAAGTTCCTCGACCCCGATCCGGTGGAGTGGACCGGCGATCTGGCGGATTGGAAGGCCAAGCACGGCGGTGCACCCTATCCGTTCCCAGATATGGCCACCTGGAACGCCTACCGGTCGGCGGTCACCGATCCGAAGTCGGAGATGACGCCCTACGAGGCGCTGACCGCTCGCCGCCCGGATATCCCCGAACTGCAACTCACCTGCGAGAACACGAACACGGTGCTGCCCTATATCGACCTCACCAACGAGATCCTCGAGTTCTGGGTCGCGAATGGACAGTTGGGCCCGGACGCCGTGCACGACATGGCAGACGAGCTCACCGCCGATCTGCTCGCCGAACCCCAGCATCTGATTCCCGAGGTTTACGACACGCTGGCGGATGCCCGGTACCCGATAACGCTGCCCTTTGATCTGTGGCGTGCCACTGTCCGGGAGTTCCTAAACCACTTCGACGCCCCATTGTGGCGCCTGCTCGAGTCGGCCGGCGGTGCCGATGAGGAGACAGTTCTGCTGGAACGACTGGGTTTGCCGCCAGCGGATCAAGACATCCTCTTCGCCGCCGATCCGCTTGCCACCTGGCACGAGCTTTACGGCTACGCCAATGCGGGCACAGCACTGACCGAGTTGCGCAATGCGAAAGCCCTGTCGCGAAGGCTTGGCGTCACCTACAAGCAACTCGTCTCGCTGGTGCGATCCAACTTTGTCAACCCGAAACTACACACGCTGGTGGCGTTGCGGCGCTTGGGAATCGACGTCGAGGATGTGTTGCGGTACAAGGAGCAGCCGGGCTATCCGCCGTTCTCGGCAGAGGAGAAGACCGAATTCGCGGCCCACGTTGCTGACAAGGGCGGCACCGCCTGGCTCGAGCAGACCTGGACGTCGGGTGAATTCGGCAAGGTGCTCGTGCTGGCCGACCCGGATGCGGGTTGCGGCTTCGACCACACCACTCTGCGCTACGCCGACGGGACACCTGCCGACGCGAATGCCTTCCTACAGCTCAATTTCCTGGCGCGGCTCTGGCGCAGGCTCGGCTGGACCATCGAGGAGACCGATCGAGCGCTCCAGGTTTTCCGGCCCGGGGGAGAGACGTTGAAAGCCGCGCTGGTCGGCATCGCCCGCGCCGACGCACTCACCGCCGTCTTCGGCTCCGGCGCGGCAGCCCGGCGCAAAGTGCTCTTCCTCTACTCAGATCTGGATGACAAACGCTATCGCGAGCTGTTCCTCACCCGAAGCGTGCTCAGCACCGACGCCATCTTCGATCATGCCGAAGGGCAATACCTGCGCTGGAAGGACGGGGCCGAGTTCAAGCCCTTCGGCTGGGACGCGAATCAACCCGAGAACGCGGCGACCGGAAACGTAGGCCTCGCAGCGCATCTCGGCGCCGTGCAAGCGGCGTTGAAGCTCACGACCGAAGAGGCGCAAGGCATTCTCAACCTGGCCGATGCACCGCTCAATTTGACCACCATCTCCACGTTGCACCGATGGTCTTTGCTGGCAAAGGCGTTGCGGCTCAAGGTGAAGGACTTGCTTGCACTCAAGGAGCTGACCGGGCTCGATCCGTTCAGCGCAAAGTTCATCGAGACAGCCCAGAGCCTGACCAAGCTCTCCGTGGCGGATCTCGATTACCTTGCGCGGCACCAGTTCGACCCGGTCGGGCCATACCGCGCCGCCGCGGCGCCGCCGCTCGATCTGCTCCGGACGTTGGCCGCCGAGATCGATCGGATCAGCCGCGAGCACGCCGACCGGGCCTTCACCGACGGCGAGCTGCGTTCGGAGCTGGCGCTGGTGTTGCCCGCCGACGTCGTCGACGCCACCATGGCGGTGCTGGCCGGCACCGCGAACCAGACTCAGGCTGGGCCACTGCTCACCAAACACTTGGTAGAGCTTGGATTCCTCACCACCGGCCAGCTCGACAGCCTCTTCTCTGCTCCGGCCGCCGGGCTCGATCCGGCTGCGCTGCAACAGCATGCCGACGCCAAGCGGACCACGCTAGCAACCGCGTTCCTGCCGTACCTGCGGAAGAAGCTGATTCTGGCCGCCATCATCGCCGAGCTCGGGCCGTCCTCCGAAATCGTGCTGAGCGATACGCTCGTGGCGGCTTTCGAGGCCGCCGCTACCAAAGGCTTCGACAAGTCGGGCAATGATCTGGACGGCTGGTTCCAAGTCCCCACCTCGGGCGTCTACAAGTTCTTCATAGCCTGCACGCAATCCGGCACATCGGCGACGCTCCGATTGGACACGCTCGCGGATCCCTTGCTACAGAAGACAACCAGCGCGCCCGATCAGGAGCTCACAGCCGAAGCGGAGCTCAAAGCCGGCGTCTTCTACCGTCTCACGATCAAGGCGGATCAGCCGGTCACGTTGTCCTTCCAAGGCGCCGGGCAACCGAGAGGACCGATCACTCAGGTCCATCCCCACACCATGGTGGACAAGCTCTGGCAGGCCAACACCTACGTCTCCAAGATGCAACTGGTAGCCAAGGAATTGACGCTGACCGACGAGGAGTTGCTCCATCACCTGCCCGGGCTCAGCACCCTCAAAGTCGAAGCGCTGCTCGCAGTTGTCGACTACGCCCGGCTGCGCGACGAGCTTGGAGCCGACCCGGCCGACTTTGTTGAGCTGCTCACCCGTTCGAAGCGAAGCCTCCCTGCTGCTGCGGATCCAGCAAGCATTCTCGATGACCTGTGCGAGCGCTTCGGGAAGATCGCCCGTCACGAGCAAGCGACCGTGCGTGCCGCCGCTGAACTTGTCGGCCCGCCCCTGACGTCCACAGTGGACGGTGACCGGCTCATCGTCACCGCACCGGGTTTCGCCGATGCGACAGCCCTGCGGCGCATCTGGGACGTGCTCGTGCTGACCCGCCGGCTGGGAGTTGGCGTGGACGCTCTCAAGCGCTGGGCCGTGCCGCGCCCCGACTTCGCGATCGCCCGCGATCTGCGAGACACGGTCAAGGCCCGGTACGAGGAGGAGACCTGGCGTCGCGTGGCACAGCCCATTTCCGACCGGCTTCGGCAAGCCCGTCGCGATGCGCTGGTCGCCTGGATCATGCATCATCACCCGGCCGGGTTCGAGCGCATCGAGCAGCTCTTCGAGTACTTCCTGATCGATCCCGGGATGGAGCCGGTCGTGCACACGTCACGGCTGCGGCTGGCGATCTCCTCGGTGCAGACCTTCATTCAGCGCTGCCTGCTCAACCTCGAGCGGCAGGCGCACCCGAGCGCACTCAACTCCTCGCACTGGCAATGGATGAAGCGGTACCGGGTCTGGGAGGCGAACCGGAAGATCTTCCTGTGGCCGGAGAACTGGCTGCACCCCGAATTCCGCGATGACAAGACGCACCTGTTCGGGGCGCTCGAGAGTGCGATGCTCGAGGGCGACATCACCGACGATTTGGCCGCGCAAGCCTTCTACGGCTATCTGAAAGGCCTCGAAGAGATCGCCAGGCTCGACATCCGCTCGATCTACCTGCAGGAGCGCAACGATCCCGCGGACAACGTCGTGCACGTTGTCGGCCGCACGTTCACCGCCCCGCACAAGTACTTCTACCG
>DPJL01000205.1:0-7866 GCA_003543035.1 Micromonosporaceae bacterium
ACATCCCACGACTGCACGGCCGGGTTCGCGGCGTACCGCCCGATCACGGTCGCGATGTGATCCTGCATCGCCGCCCGCATCGCTGGCGCACCAAGGCTTTGCACCCAGCCCGGGGTCTGGCTGTGCCAAACGAGCGTGTGGCCGTGCACGACCTGATTGTTCTGCTGGGCGAAGGTGACCACCTGGTCTGCCGCAGTGAACGTGTAGTTGTTGTCCGACGGTTCGGTGGCGTCCCACTTCATCGCGTTTTCCGCCGTGACCTGATTGAACTCGGTGGACGCGATGGTGCGATAAGCGGATTCGCCGGCCAAGGGCCCGGTGGACGCGGCATAGCCGATGAACTTTCCGCGCGCCGCCGCATGTGTGCGCAGCGGGCCTGACGCACTCGCGGGTTCAGCGATCAGGATGGCCACCATAAAGGCGGCCAGCACGGCCAGGACTGTGAACGGAGCGGTAAACCGTCGTGATAGGACGGTCATGGCAATCCTCCCTTGGGAACGGAGCGGCTATGCCGGCCTCCCGGGAGTGGGCGCTGCGTTGCGCCAGGCACGGCAAACTTCGATGGAAGCGCTCCCAGCATCAAGCGCTCAACAGCTCGCGTCAACGGCTCACGCCGGTTAGGAGGCTGGGCAGGTGGTGTTGGCCTTGGGCGGGGTGACGTCGATCAGATATTTGTTGACCGCGCTGGTGATACAGCGCGTTTCCGGATAGGCCGTGTGCCCTTCGCCGTCCCAGCTCAGAACAACTCCCACGCCCAACATGTTGGCCAGCTTGGGGGTCTGCTCATACGGGGTGGCAGGGTCTCCCTTGGTGCCGACCACCAGGATCGGCGGCGCTCCCTTGGCCGGGCCCACCGGATACGGATCCCTTTCGGACGACCACAGCGCACACGTGAGCATGCCGATCGCCAAGGGGGCTCCGAAAACCGGGTACTTCACCCGCCACTCCGATTGCAGCGAGCGCACTCGGTCCACGGTCACCGGCTTGCCGTCATCCGCACAGTTGACTGTGGCGTTGGCGTCGAAGAGGTTGGTGTACTCACCGTTGGAGTCGCGATCGGAGTAGGCGTCGGCCAGCGCGAAGAGCCCAGCGGCCTTGCCATCGCCAAGATCGTTGAGCGCGCTACCCAGATCGGGCCAGCGGGCCTTGGTGTACATGGCCGACACGACACCCCACAGGATCCAGCCGGCCGTGGCCTTGCGGCCGTCCCGATAGCCGACCGGGCTGGTGCGAGCCTGTTCCATCAGCTTGAGCACCACGGCCTGGGCGTCACCATCGATCGGGCAACGGCTGGCATTGTCGGCGCACCACCGGGCGAAGTTGTCGAAGGCGAGCTCAAACCCCTTTGCCTGGCCTTCGGATGATTCGACGGAGCTGAGCTGGGGGTCCACCGCGCCATCGAGCACCATGGCGCGGATCTTCTCCGGGAACAGCTGAGCGTAGACCGCGCCGAGCAGGGTGCCGTAGGAGTAACCGAGGTAGGTCAGCTTCTCCTCGCCCAGGTCGTTTCTGATCTGGTCGATGTCGCGGGCCGCCTGCTCGGTGGAGTAGAGCGGCAGACGGGCGCCGTATTTGCTCGCGCACCCGTCCACCATCCGCTTGTTCAGCGCGACAACCTCGTCAAAGGCTTGCTGCGAAAGGGGATCCGGCTCGGCCCCGAAGGCCGCGTCGAGATCGTCGGCGGCGTAGCAGGTGATCGGGTCGGAGCGGCCCACCCCCCGCGGATCGAAACCGACTATGTCGAAGCGGCGCGTTATCTCGACGGGCAGCCCCTGGGTGAGGTAGATCGCTAGATCGACCCCGGAGCCGCCCGGGCCCCCGGGGTTCACCAGTAGTGAGCCGATCCGGTCGCGCTGATCGTCGGCCCTCGCACGGATCAGCGAGATCCCCATCGTGCGGCCGTTTTCCTTGTTGTTCCAATCCTGTGGTACCTGAATAGTGCGGCACTGGAAGGAAAAGCCGGACGGCAACCGCCCGAGCACCTTGCGCGCCTCGTCGGAGCAGACTGTCCAGCCCGGATCCGGGCTCGCTTCGCGGGCCTGGCCGTCGACCGGCAGCGGAAGGAAGCAACCGGCTAGACCCACGGTCAGGATGAGGAACGCGATGCCGAGGCGTGAGGGGAGGCGCAGCACGATCGTGAGCCTAGACCACGGTTCCCAGCACATCGTCCACGCTTAGCGAAAGCGGGCGCTCAAGCTGGTCATAGCGGCACGAGAGCGGATCCCGGTCGGGACGCCATCGTTTGAACTGTGCGGTGTGGCGGAACCGGTCGCCCTCCATCGCGTCATAGCCGACCTCCACCACCAGCTCCGGGCTCAACGGCTCGAAGGACAGATCCTTTGTCCCGCTCCACCTGCTCACCGCGCCGGGCATCCGTTGCGGGCCACCAGTAGTGGCCTGCTCCATCCATGACGACCACGGATGTTCCTTGGGATTGCGGTAGGGCGCGATCTCGTCGAGCAGCTCGGCGCGTCGGGCCATGGAGAAGGACGAAGTGACACCGACGTGGTGCAGCGTGCCGCTCTCGTCATACAGTCCTAACAGGAGGGATCCGATGATCGGGCCTGACTTGTGATAGCGGAAACCGCAGACCACCGCGTCGGCCGTGCGCGAGTGCTTCACCTTGAACATCAGCCGCTTGCCGGGCGTGTAGGGCATGCCGGCGGGCTTGGCGATGAGCCCATCCAGGCCGGCGCCCTCGAACTCCTCAAACCATCGCTTCGCCGCAGCCGCGTCGGTGGTGACGGGCGTGAGGTGGATTGGCGGGCGTACCCCCTGAAGAGTTTTGAAAAGCAGCTCACGGCGCTGTGCGTAAGGCTTATCCATCAGATTGTCGTCGCCCAGGGCCAGCAGGTCGAAGGCGATGACGTCGGCCGGGGTCTCGGCGGCAAGCTTGTTCACCCGCGAGGCGGCCGGGTGGATGCGCTGCTGCAACATCTCGAAGTCGATGCGGGGGATGGCATTGGCGTCGCGGCGGATCACGATGAGCTCGCAGTCCACCACGCAACGCGGTGGGAACTGGGCTTTGACCTGCTCGACGACCTCGGGGAAGTATCGGGTCATCGTCTTTTCGGTGCGGCTGCCCAACTCCACGTCATTCCCGTCGCGAAAGATGATGCAGCGGAAGCCGTCCCATTTGGGTTCATAGCTCATGCCGGGTGCTTCGGGCAGCCCGTCAACCGCCTTGGCGAGCATCGGCTCGACAGGCGGGGTAACCGGAAGACTCATGCGCTCGGAACGTTCTGCCACAGGCCGACCACATTGCCCTCTGGATCTTCGAAATAGCCGATGAACCCGATGTCGCCGACAGCCTCACGGCCCCTGAGCGTCTTGGCGCCCAGCTTCTCCGCCTTTTCCAGGGCCGCGTCGATGTCATCGACATCAATGGTGATCATCGGGGTGGTCAGCGGCTTCGTGCGCTTGAACAAGCCGCCGTTGATGGCGCCCGGCTTGATCGGCATGAACTGCTCGTCGATCTCGGTCGTCGTCATGCCGTAGTAGTCGTCCATGCCCGGGTATGCCTCGATCTGCCAGCCGAAGGCTTGGCTGTAAAACGCTCTGGCCCGCTCGACGTCCTCAGCGGGGATCTCGAAATGAACCACACTGTTGGCCATACGGCCCATCGTACGAGTGGGGTCTGTCAGAAGGCTCGGAAGTCACGAATCGGCGCACGTGGGCCGTACTTTGGCGCCCCGATCCCGGCCGCCTCAAGCATCAGGCACACCCGGCCGCGATGGCCCACGAAGGGTTCGAGCAGCTCAAGCATGCGCTCGTCGGTGCCGCGCGGCTCGCCCGCCAAGGCCCAGCTGACAGTGTTCTTGATGTGGAAGTCGCCCACGCTGACCGCGTCGGCATCGCCGAAGACCACGCGCACCACCTCGGCCGCCGTCCACGGGCCGATGCCCGGGATGGTCAGCAACCGCTTGGTCAGCGACGGACTGTCCACACAGGACTCCAGCCGAGGGGCCTCAAAAGCCGCGCGCCGCAACACTTCCGCGCGTCGCTGCTCCAAGCCGAGCCGGTGGAAATCGTAGTACGGGGTGGCGACGATCATCTCGGACGAAGGCGGCAGGAGTAGGCCATCAACCGGGCCGGGTGCGGGCTCGCGGAAGTGCCGCACGATCGCGGAATAGGCCCGGTATGCCTCCTTGCCGGTGACTTTCTGCTCGCAGATCGCCCGCAGGAGTCGCGGAAACACCAGACCCGTCTGCGGGAGGGTGACCGGGAGCAGCCGCTTCAGAACCGGATGCTCAGGGGCGAAACCGGTCAGGTCGTCAAGCTCGCCCAGGAACGCGGGAGCGCGCTCGAGCAGCCACTCCGCGCCCGGCCCGTGGGCTGCGACATCCGGAAGCAACCGGATGCTCCCCGGCCCGGCGGGAGTGCGGGCGGCAAACCAGAAGGCACCGTCGATCCAGCGCGCACACGGATCGTGGCGGCCAAAACCGAGTAGGTTCACCAGGCTGACTTCTGATAGTCCTTCAGGAAGCAGCCGTAGAGATCTTCACCGAGCTCTCCACGCACGATCGGATCGTAAACCCGGGCCGCGCCGTCGACCAGATCGAGGGGCGCGTGGAAACCCTCGTCGGCCAGGCGAATCTTGGTGAAGTGGGGCCGTTCATCGGTGATCCAGCCGGTGTCCACCGCGGTCATCAGGATGCCGTCGGTTTCGAGCATCTCCTTGGCGCTGGTGCGGGTGAGCATGTTCAACGCGGCCTTAGCCATGTTGGTGTGCGGGTGCCCAGGACCCTTGTAGCCCCGGCTGAACTGACCCTCCATTGCGGACACGTTCACGACGTACTTGCGCCGCGCGCTCGCCTTCGCCATGGCCGGGCGCAACCGGCTCACCAGCACGAAGGGTGCGGTGACGTTACACAGCTGGACTTCCAGCAGCTCGATCGGATCCACCTCGTCCACCACCTGAACCCAGCTGTTGGTGTGCGCCACATCGGGGACGAGGCCGCCCGCGTCGATCTCGGTACCACGGCTGGTAAGTGCGAGTGCGGTGACCATTTCCGGGTCCAACATCTGATGCGGCATCGCTTGCAGTGCGGCGGCTGCCGGAGATGATCCGGTGTAGTGGCCGAACGAGATGAGCTCGGGCAGCTCGCCCCCGGGCAGCGGTGCCGACTCGGCGGCGACCAGCTGGGAGTAGGCGCCCGGGCTGCGCCGCACCGTTTGCGCGGCGTTGTTGATGAGGATGTCGAGCGGGCCCTGATCGGTCACCGAGTCGGCGAGGGCGACGACCTGAGCCGGGTCGCGCAGGTCGATGCCGACAATCCTCAAGCGGTGCAACCATTCCTGGCTGTCCGTCATCGCCTTGAAGCGGCGGATCGCGTCGTTGGGAAAGCGCGTCGTGATCGTGGTGTGTGCCCCATCGCGGAGGAGTCGTAACGCGATGTACATGCCGATCTTCGCGCGGCCGCCGGTCAGCAGCGCCCGCTTGCCGGTCAGATCGGCTCGTGCATCTCGGCGGCTGTGGTTCAGAGCTGCGCACGCGGGGCAGAGCTGGTGGTAGAAGGCGTCCACCAGGGTGTACCGCTCCTTGCAGATGTAGCAGGCACGTGCCCGTTGCAGGACTCCGGCGGTCGCTCCGGTCGTGGGGGAGGCGAGCTGGATCCCGGCTGTCTCGTCGTCGATGCGCCCGGGAGCTCCCGTCGCGGTGGCCGCGGTGACCGCGTTGTCGTTGGCCAGCACAGCCTCGCGGGCCGTGCGGCGGCGTTGCTGCTTGACCGCCTTGAAAATCGCGGCGGTAGCCCGGCGCACCTTCATCGCGTCCGGGTGATCTTCAGGGAGCTCCTCGATCTGCCCGAGGACACTCAGGCAGATTTCGAGCTGGGCGGGATCGATTTGCACTCGCCAAGGGTAGCGGGCCTCCAGATCGTCACGATTTCCGCGAAATCGCGCGGATCTTGGCCGTCGGCTGCGGGATGCGTGAGACCTCCGAGCTATCAACGCAGTTCGGCGCCAAGTTGGTCCGAGTCGGGGGTTAACACCCGAAAAACATCGGAGGACTTATTGACCGATCTCTCTATAAGCGTGTAGACCATACGGTATGAAGAGTCCCAAACGTCTCCTAACCGCCACCGGTCTGACCGTTGCGCTGGTCGCCACCATGTTCACCACGGCGGCAACCTCGAACGCGATCGCCGCGGACGGGCTGCTTTCGCTGAACAAACCCGCGACAGCATCGTCGGCCGGTGGCTGCTGTCCCGCTACGAACGTCAATGACGGCTCCACCACCACCCGCTGGGCGAGCGCGGCCAACGTCGACCCCTCATGGATCTACCTCGACCTTGGCGTGGTGGCCAACGTCAGCCGGGTCAAGCTCACGTGGGATGCGTCCTGTGCGGTGGGGTACCAGGTACAGGTCTCCGACAACAAGACCACATGGAGCGACATCTACTCCACGACCACCGGCAACGGTGGCGTCGACGATCTCACGGTTTCCGGCCGGGGCCGGTATGTCCGGACACTCGGCACTGTGCGCTGCCGTCCCGAGCCGACCAAGGGCTACTCGTTGCAGGAGTTCGAGGTCTACGGCAACACGGGTTCGGCCGACACCCAGCCGCCCACGATCCCCGGCAACCCCCGCACGAGCAACCTGACCTGTAACTCGGTCACCTTCTCCTGGAACGCCTCGACCGACAACGTGGGCGTCACCAACTACGACGTCTATCACGACGGTCAGCAGATCAAGTCGGTCTCGGGTAGCACTCTTTCCACGAGCTTTGCGGTGGTACCAAACGTAACCTGGGGCCTCTACGTGAACGCCCGGGACGCGGCCGGCAACGTCTCGCAGGCGAGCACCACAGTGGACATCACCCCGCCGCCGTGCCAATCCGACACCCAGCCGCCGACCGCGCCGAGCGGGTTGGCCGGAAGTGCTTCGGGCACAAGCGTTTCGCTGACCTGGAATGCCTCGACCGACAACGTCGGCGTTACCGGCTACGACATCTTCCGCGGTAGCACCAAGGCCGGCACGGTGACCGGTACTTCGTTCACCGACTCGGGGTTGTCCCCGAACACCACCTACCCCTACTACGTCGTTGCCCGCGACGCAGCCGGGAACGTTTCGCCTCGCAGCAACCAGATCTCGGTCACGACCGGATCCAGTTGCGGCAACCCGGTGTGCCAGGTGACCCAGGTCGGCACCGAAGCCGATTTGCCTTGGGGTCTGGTCACTTTGCCGGACGGCAACATTCTCTACTCCACTCGGGACAGGCACGACGTCGTGCGCATGAACCCGTCCAACGGCGCCAAGACAACCGTTGGTGGCGTTCCGAATGTGCAGAGCACCGCGGGTGAGGGTGGTCTGCTCGGGCTGGAGTTCCGAGCGAACTGGCTCTACATCATGCACACATCTCCAAGCGACAACCGCGTGGTGCGCATGCAGTATGTCAACGGCGCCTTGGCCCAGTCGTCGCACCAGGTGCTGCTCAGTGGCATCGGGCGCAACAAGTTCCACAACGGCGGCCGATTGCGCTTCAGCCCCGATGGCAATTTCCTCTTCATTGCCACCGGTGACGCGCAGAACGGCAACAACGCGCAGAACAAGAACAACCTCGGCGGTAAGGTCCTGCGCATCAAGCCGGATGGCAGCATTCCGTTGGACAATCCTTTCGGCAACGCGGTTTGGAGCTATGGTCACCGCAACCCGCAGGGTCTTGCCTTCGACTCCCAGGGTCGCTTGTGGGAGCAGGAGTTCGGCAACAGCGTGATGGATGAGACCAACCTGATCGTCAAGGGCGGCAACTACGGCTGGCCGGCCTGTGAGGGGACCTCAGGTAGTTGCGGCACAGCCGGTTTCATCGCTCCAAAGAGGACATACCCGGTGGGTTCGGGTTCGTGCAGCGGCATCGCCATCGT
>DPJL01000205.1:8297-9020 GCA_003543035.1 Micromonosporaceae bacterium
AGCAGCCTGACCAACGTGACTCAGCATTTCCAGGGCACCTATGGCCGGCTTCGCACCGTGGAGCCCGCACCGGGCGGTGGGCTGTGGCTCACCACGAGCGCGGGTGACAAGGACAGCACGGCCAACAACAGCAACGTAAAGATCTACCGGGCAACTCTCGGCTGATCGCGTTAGGAGGGTCTGCCCACTCGAGCCGGCAGACCCTCCTAATCGGTGGCAACGATCGGGGTGATGGCGGGGTTGGTGGAGTCCGGCATGTCGGTGAGGGTCAGCTTGGATACCACGCGATAGCGGTCGCCTCGATAGACGGCCCGGGTGTACTCGAACACCCGGCCGTTCTGATCGCGGGTGATCCGTTCCAGCAGGAGTAGCGGGAATCCCTGGCCGACACCGAGTAGCGCCGCTTCGGTGTCGTCGGCCGCCCTTGCCTCGTGATACTGCTCCGCTTCGGTTGGTACCACACCAAACTGCTCGCGCAGCAGAGCGTAGAAAGAGCCCGCTTCGACCTCGGCGGCGCTCAAACCTGGTACCACCTCGCTGAGCACGTGAATGGTCTCGACCGCCATGGGCTCGCCGTCTACCAGGCGTTGCCGGGCGATGCGAAGGATTGGTGTACCTGCCTCGACGCGCAACCTGCTGCCGAGGGTCATCCCGGCGGGAATGATCGAGTGACTGAGCACGTGGCTGGTCCATTTGCCCGGTGCGGGCGGGTAGATCGGAAGA
>DPJL01000302.1 GCA_003543035.1 Micromonosporaceae bacterium
CCCCCCTCGGGGCCGCCCATCGGCGCGGCGGCACGGGCTTCCCGTGCCGCCGCGTTCGATAGCTGGCTCAATGGGCTCTTTCCGCCACGGCCCGGCATCGCCCTGGTCGCTGTTGGCGGGCTCGGTCGCCGGGAATGTTCACCTTTCGGCGACCTTGATCTGATCCTGCTGCACGGCGGAGTGTCCGGAGTGGACGAGTTGGCGGCGGCCCTCTGGTACCCGATCTGGGATGCCCGCCTCGGTCTCGACCACTCCACCCGAACGGTGGCCGAGTCGCTCGACGCCGCACACGACGACGTCAAAGTCGCCCTCGGGCTACTGGACGCCCGGCACGTCGCCGGCGATCGCGCCTTGACCGATCAGTTGGCGCAGAACGCACACGACATGTGGCGGCGTACCGCACCACGTCAGCTGAGCAAGCTGCGTGAGCTTTGTGAGGAGCGCCACCGGGTTCATGGCGAGCTGGCTTACCTGCTCGAAGGTGATCTGAAGGAGGCCGCGGGCGGGCTGCGTGACATTGCGGTGTTGCGCGGCATAGGGATTGCGGGCATCGCCGATGCTCTACCGCCTGCCGTGCGGGCGGCCGCTTCCAGGTTGCTGGATTGCCGCGACGCCTTGCACTTGAGCGTCGGCCGGCGTGCGGATCGCTTGCGGGCACAGGAACGGTTGCCGGCGGCCGACATGCTCGGGCTGCCCGACGGGGATGCGCTGTTGCGCCGGATCGGCCTCGACGCCCGCACCATCGCGTGGACCCTCGCCGACTCGTGGCGGACGGTGCAGCGCTGGCGTTCTCGCCTGCACACCGGAGTCTCCACCGAGAAGCGCGAGCCGGTGGCCCGCGACGTCATCGCGGTCGGCGGGGAGATCGTGCTCGCCCGGGACGCGATTGGGCCACGCCCCGACCCCTCGCTGTCATTGCGGGTGGCCGCAGCAGCCGCGCAGGCTCAGATGCCGATCGCGCGAGCCACACTCGAATGGCTGGTCCGATTTGGACAGCCGCTGCCCATGCCGTGGCCCGCTTCGGCCCGCAATGCGTTGCTGGCGTTGCTCGGCTCCGGCTCGAGCCTGGTGCCGACTTGGGAGTCGTGCGACCGTTTCGGCCTCACCGGGCAATGGTTGCCGCAGTGGACCCGGGTTCGGGGTACGCCCCAACACCATCCCGTGCATCAGTACACATTGGATAGACATCTGGTACAGGCGGCCGCGAATGCGGCTCGCTGGTCTCGTGAGGTTTCGCGCCCGGACCTGCTAGTGCTAGGCGCACTTCTGCATGACGTCGGCAAGGGGCTGCCGGGCGACCACAGCATCGTCGGCGCACCCATCGCGGCCTCAGTGGCCAAAGACATCGGTCTTCCTCCAGCCGATGTGAAGACCATCTCCAGCCTTGTGCTGCATCACCTTTTGCTGCCGGAGATCGCCACCCGGCGGGATCTCGAGGACCCAGCGGTGATCGCCGATGTAGCTCAGAAGGTGGAAAACGTTACGACGCTTGAGATTCTGCACATGCTTGCCCGCGCCGACGCCCTGGCGACCGGGCCGGCGGCGTGGTCCACCTGGAAAGGCCGTCTCATCGATCAGCTCGTTTCCGCGGTGCGGGTTGCCTTGGGCGGCACAGCATCGGTGATCCGCAACGATCCTTCGCCCGCTCTGGTGGCAGGCGCCATGCCGGTGATCCAGGTGGCCGAGGACTGGGTCGCGCTGGCCGCCCCCGATCGCACTGGCCTGCTCGCGGCCGTTGCGGGCTGCCTGGCCACCCACCGCCTCGAGATCGCCGCCGTCAACAGCGTGACCCTGGAGGATCGGGCAGTGATCGAGTGCGCCGTGTCATCCCGCTTCAACGCGATCCTCGACCGCGACCTGCTCGCCGCTGACCTGCGGAAGGTGGCGCTCAATCAGTTCACCGTCTCGCCCCGGCTCGGCTTTGCCCGGCGCTCTGCCGGTGCGCCCGCGAAGGTGATCTGGGCCGCTCCCGACCTGCTTGAGCTGCGCGCGGCAGATGCTCCGGGGCTGCTCTACCGGGTCACTTCGGCGCTTGCCGCGCTCGGCGTCGATGTCCGGCTCGCCCGTGTGTCGACCCTGGGCGCCGATGTCGTCGACGCCTTCTACCTGACCGGCTCCTTCGACCCCGACGACGTCGAAAAGGCCGTCCTCACCGCCGCCTCCTAACCCCGTCTGCGGGTCGATCTTGGAGTTGTGGTGGGGACGACACACGCAATTCCGGCGTGTCCCCCCACCACAACTCCAAGATCGACGGTTGGGGCTGGCGCCGCGCGGAGCCGCAGGGGGCCGAGGGCGACCACGGCGGAGGTGACGGCGTCGTGGGAAGGACGATCTTGACCACGGCGGACGTCCGCAGCAAAGGGGTTTAAAGGCGGCTAGTCTTGCGGGGGCGTTTCTCTATCGACGAGTGGATGTTGTGCTGTGTTTGACACCTTGAGTGACCGGCTCTCCGGGATCTTCACCAAGCTTCGGGGCAAGGGCCGGCTCACCGACGCCGACATCGACGCTACTGCCCGCGAAATCCGGTTGGCCTTGCTGGAGGCCGATGTCGCGCTGCCTGTGGTGAAGAGCTTCATTCATCGGTTGAAGGAGCGTTCGCGCGGCGCCAACGTTGCGCAGGCGCTGAACCCGGCGCAGCAGGTCATCAAGATCGTGCACGAGGAGCTCATCACCGTACTTGGGGGTGAGGCGCGCCGGCTGAATTTCGCCAAGCAACCGCCGACCGTGATCATGTTGGCCGGTTTGCAGGGTTCGGGTAAGACGACCCTCGCCGGCAAGCTCGCAAAGTGGCTCAAGGGCCAGGGCAGCCAGCCGCTGCTGGTGGCGGCCGACCTGCAACGCCCGAACGCGGTCAATCAACTTCAGGTGCTGGGTGAGCGCGCCGGGGTGGAAGTCTTTGCCCCGCAACCGGGCAACGGCGTGGGTGACCCGATCGCGGTGGCGCGCGAGTCCATCGAGCACGCCAAGCGCCACATGCGCGACATCGTGATCGTCGACACCGCCGGCCGGCTGGGCATCGACACCGAGATGATGGCGCAGGCCGCATCTATCCGTGATGCGGTGGAGCCAGACGAGATCATCTTCGTGATCGATGCGATGGTCGGCCAGGACGCGGTCGCGACCGCCGAGGCTTTCCGTGATGGCGTGGGCATTACCGGGGTCGTGCTGTCCAAACTGGACGGTGACGCTCGTGGCGGTGCAGCACTTTCCGTGCGAGAGGTCACCGGGCAGCCGATTCTGTTCGCGTCCACCGGCGAGAAGCTTGAGGACTTCGACGTCTTCCACCCGGACCGGATGGCGAGCCGGATCCTGGGCATGGGCGATGTGCTCACCCTGATCGAGCAGGCCGAGCAGGCCTTCGACGCCGATCAGAAGGAGAAGATGACGGCGA
>DPJL01000307.1 GCA_003543035.1 Micromonosporaceae bacterium
TACATCGTGGTGCAGTGGTACAACCGGGCGCTCACCGCTGATATCAAGAAGGAGATCGTGACGATCCGAGCCTTGGTGGAGAAGACTTCCTGATCTGATAGACGTAACTGTCCCGACCGCCACCGTCGGGCCTCGTCCCAATGCGAACGGCACCAATCTTTTCCAGTGCCCGTTGCGAACGCAGGTTCTGCGGGCCGACCAGAAAGACGACTGCTTGGGCGTACTTGAAGGCATGACGCATCATGAGGCGCTTCATCTCTGCGTTGTATGCGCCGCCCCAATGGGATCGGGCCAGAAACGTCCAGCCGATCTCAACCTCGCTTTCGCTCCCACTCTCCCGATGGTTGTGGAAGCGCGAGGATCCGATCACTTGCCCAGACTCGGTGTCGATGGCAACCAACGTGCCGCCGGACGCCAAAGCCTCGCGAAAGAACTCCTGGAATTCCTCGGCTTCGTGGCGATTCTTCACTGGATGCTGTTCCCAGATAAGGGGATCGGCGGCCACGGCATAGAGCGTGTCGAAGTCGCTGGGGCGAAGCGGTCTCAGCTCGACGAGGCGGCCCTTGAGAGTCGGTTGATACTCAAAGTTCACTCGTCCACCTGGTCCGCTCGCGCCGGGGCAGCTCGAGGATTGGACTGTCCATTTCCGCCGCGGGTACCGGCTCAACCGTGCGCCTAGGCGGCGGCCCGCCTGGCCGAAATGTGTGCGGGCGCCTTGGCGTCCCCCAGACATCACAGCCGGATGGCTTGACCCATACGCGATCCCCGATCGGATACCTATTGATCGTGAATTGGGCTGTTGCCGCGAGCGGCTCGCCGGTGGCTTGGACGAACACTCTTTGGCTCTGCCCGGGCGCGAGTTGGAGGAACCAGACCTGACGGGTGCCATCCGGCAGGTCGGGCCCTAGCACCGTCGTGAGCGCTGACATCCCTGCATCTTGATGGTTGGTGATGTCGAGTTCCAGCCCCGTGCACGTGTGCCTTTCCTGGATACCGGGCGAGGTGCACACCCCTAGCTCGGCTCGGTGAGACGCATACGGCCCGGTCGAAGGGCTGCCCGGTGAGCCTGCGACTGTTCCGCCAATCGCCAACTCGAGCTTGTTGCTACAAGGCAGGCGGTCAATCTGGACCACGGCCAGCGAATGTTTCGGCGACAGATATCCATATGCGAGGCCGATTGTCACTGGCCATCCGACCGGCTCATAGGTGATGGTCAGCAGCGCGTTGCGAGTTGTGCAGGGAGGCGGGCCGTCTGTTCGCACCGTCACGCGGCCGGCGGTGGGGTCGAATGTGTGCTGGTATCGAGCTGCCGCCAGGTCGACACAGGCTGGGATATCCGACGCTGCGCACGTCTGACCGAGCGGCAGATCCCTGCGGAAGATTCGCGGGGAAGACTCGCCTGGTACCTGGAGGGTGGCTTCGAAAGCGGTGACGACAGCCGTTCCCGCTAGGGCGCCGGTGGCATTGGCCGTGTGGTCGGGGCTCACCGCCGTGGACGGCAGAGCCAGATCGAGATTGTTGACCGGGTCGCGCGCGCTCAGCAAGGTTGCGGTGGCCGTCGGCGTGGAAATTCCCCATCGCAACATCCACTGTCCTAATTCGACATCGCACACAGCGCTGGCCCGCACGATGAAATCAGCGTCGAGCGGCCCTTGCGCGGACGCTGGCTGGGCCTGGACAGCCACACCAAACCCGCCCAGTGCCACAGCCAGGACCAATGTCACCAATCGAATTCGCACAGCGCATCTTATTCCAGCAGCCACATTCGCGCTGCCCCGCAGAAATCCTCGGGAGCTGGCATGCTGGCGGTCATGCATGAAATCGCCCACTTGGCTGGATTCTTTGCCGCCCATGGCATCTGGAGCGTCTCCGACGGAGAGACATTAGTACCGCTGCTGGGATATGAGCACGTGGACGGCAGTCGCGGTATGGACCGCTTCGCCATGGACGACATGGCCGACGGCGCACAAGTCGGCCAGGAAGCGTTGCGAGAGAACCGAAATGGTTCGGCTCGCGCGGTGCTCGTCGTTGACGCGTACCTTCACCTCGACGTCGGACGAGTCGATGCGCTAATTGTCGAGGCAGTCGAATACGGTCCATCCAATCGATCCTTGAAGATGGGCATTCCTTATCGTCCGCAGCCCAGCCCACAGGGCTTCGCCGTCCACCGGCCAAAGTTCATCGAGGTCATCGGTTTCAACGACAACGACTACGCCGAATTGGGTGACGCCTTCTTCGCTGGCGTCGATGCTCACGAGCAGGCGGCCGCCGTCTGGAACGCACATCTCGATCCCTCAGTCTGAGACTTCAACTAGCCTGAAGACGTGAACGTTGAGGCAGAAAAGTTGTTGGCGAGCAAGGATCCCGCGATCGCGGCGCTCGCCCGGCAAGTGTGCGACGTCATTCTGGCCCGATTCCCAGACGCGACCGTGACCGCAGATGACCAAAACATCGGCTTTGGCACTGGTACCGGATACAAAGGCCTCGTTTTCACCGTCGCCCCAGCGCGGGCCCACGTCACGCTCGGCATCGCCGGAGGCGCCACCCTGCCCGACCCGGCCGGGCTGATGGAGGGCGGCGGCAAAGTCCATCGGCACATCAAAATCCGCGCTGCCTCCGACCTGGAGCGCCCTGAGCTGGCCGCGCTCATGGACGCGGCCATCGCCAGCGTCTCCTAGCGGATGCTCGTGAGGATCACCTGACTGAGCTCCTTGGGCTGGGTGAACTGTGGCCAGTGGCCCGAGGGCAGGTCGACGTATTCGACGTTGCGGATTTTCGAGAGCTCCTCGGTCCCCGCATACCCTTTTTCGATCCACTCCTGGAGCATCGCGCTCGAGTATTCGCACGCGATAACGGTGATGGGAATGTCGTAACGACGTTCGTTGGAAAGCACCTGCGGATCGGTGGTCGCGTGCGCGGGCGTCGGGATCGCTCGCTCGCGCATTACGCCGCGAAGCTCGTCATCGAGGTCCGCGACCATCTCCTCGTCGAAGAAGGACCAGTCCGGCAGCGGGACCTCACCGTTCTCGATCGGGTACCCGCCGCCGCCCGGACCGTTGCCCCGAGGTTCGCTGGCAACGTAGACGACGCGAGCGACCCGGTCGGGCCGCGCGTCGGCAGCGGCATGCGCGAGTGGGCCGCCCGCCGAGTGGCCGACGAGCACTGCCTTGCCGTTGGCCGGGTCCAATGAGTCGATCACCGCGATCACGGCGTCGATGTGATCGCGCAGGGTGATCTCGGACCGGTCGGCGTCTTTGGACTCCATGCCGGGCAGCGTCAGCGCGTGCGTGTGATGGCCCGCCTGCTCGAGGGCGGGAACGATCTCGTCCCAAGACGAGCCGTCGAGCCACATACCTGGGATTAGGACGATATCCATGACCTCGAGGCTACCCATCCAGCACTTGGTAGCTCACTCGGTGTCGGCTGAGCGGCCCGTAGCGGGTGATCGTCTGGATGGTGATCTCGTGGTGGCCGGGCGTGGAGTTGATAGTCCAGAGCGCGCCGCAAGGAATGTTGTCGACGGCGAAGCCAGTAGCGAAGGGATGTGCGGCTGTGAATTGCAGCGCCAACTCGCCTTCGGAGGACAGGCATATACCGGTGTCCACTTCGGACAGATCTGGGTAGTAGCGCGTCGGTTCGCGGTCAAGGCGAACGGTGGTCGCCGGGTGGTTGCGCTGGAAGATGGGTACATACGCGCCATCGACGAGGGATCCGGCTGTGCTGCTCGCATGGGCGAAGTAGGTGAACCAGAAATCCAGCTTGGTCTGATCCAAGTCCTTGTCGGTGCAGATGACTGCCGTGGGTGTTGGGGCACCTTCGCGCTGCAGCAGGCACAATTCCTTGACTCCCAAGGTGGTACCCGAAGAATCTGTCCAAAAGAGACCGTTCTGCGCGTCGAGCGCAACCCATATGCCCAGTTCGTCGATCCACGCCTCGCAGATCACGTGTCCGCGGCCCAGCCCAGCGTGGTAGGCAGCTTGGCGCAGCCCGACTTTGCGGGCCGGAATGCCAAGCGTGTTCAGGGCTTGCGCGAGCACGAGCGAATACTCGACGCAGGCGAACCTCGCACCCGCGTCAACCCGTTGCAGGCACAGCACGGCGTCGTCGACCTCCATGTGCGCGTCCGCGTGCTTCCACCTGCGCGACACCCAGCCCAGCAGCTCCTTGGCGGTTTCCCAGGCGCTGCTTTGCGGCCGGGGCACGAGCTCGCGTAGTAACGCCTCGCGCTCTTCGCTCAATCGGAACAGTGCGAGCGGGGCGCTCGGCGTGATGGTCGGCCAGTCGCTGATCGTGATCGGGGCGGCGGGCTGGTTGTGGCGCATGCGTTCGACGAGTTCGGGCCAGTCGGGATCGCTGCCGAATGCGGGTTCGAGCATGTCGGCGAAGAGCTCGGGCTGGTGGAAACCCGCCGCGATGACCTCCTCCAACAGCGCTCGGGCATTCGGATCGCCGACCTCACGGGCAGCGACCGCACAGCACGGCCCCCACATCTCGGGCCACATCAGCTCATCGCGGCGCAGCTCAGCGGCGAGCTCGTGCATCGCCGGCCAGTCGTGGGCGCGAGACAGATCGTTGGCTTTCACTCGCAGCTCGACCAGCCAGTCAGGGGCCAGGTGACCCTTGTCGTCGAGGAGAAACGGCATCCGCCCATCGTAGGGCCACTGGCGAGTAAAGCTCTGTCCTTTTAGGACTAAAGGGCCGGTGGACGTTTGTCGCAAGCTGTTCGGTACCTTCAATACGTGATCATGAAGGTGTCCCGACTGGCTATGGGGTACCGGTCGGATGGCACCCGGGCCGAAGGTGGCCAATACGGCACGCTGAGCCCGACCGGTGCGGGCGTCGCCGGCATCCCAACCGACTTCGGCCGCTACATGCTTGCTCAGCTCAAGCCGGGCAACCCGGTGCTGGAAAGGCGTTTCGGTCACGATCCCCGGCTGCCCGGGATGGCCATGCTTTTCGAGGAGCATCCGCGCAACGGCCAACGGGTTTTGAGCAAGAACGGCGACGTCCCCGGATACCACGACAACCTTGCCCTGTTGCCGGACAAGGGCTTCGGCGTGTACGTCGTTTACAACGGCGATGGGGTGAACGGCGAGGCGACGTTCGCCGGGCAGGATCTCGTGAACAGAGTGATCGACGCGCTTTACCCGGGCTGGCGGCCTGACAACCACAGGTCTGGCCGAGGATCCAAACACCAAGAGCCAGTTGTGGGTACCGGTTGGGAGTGGCTTTTCGTTGAAAGCGGTGGACAGGCGCAGATCGCCTTCCGCGATGGCCTGCTGTTGAGCTCTGTGAGTCCGACCGTCGCATACGAGCGGCTGATCTGGTACCAGTCGCCGGCGTTGCATTTGATCCTCGCTGGTGTTGCCTTGCTGATCCTGCTCTACGCGTTCGTCGCATGGCCGATATGGGCCGTCAGGCAGAGGCGCCTGGGGCGATGGCAGTTGCTGGCCAGGATTGCGGGCTGGGTAACCGCCGCCCTCGCCGTTGTGTTTGTAGGACTGCTCGCTACCGCGCTAAGCAACGCGGCCACGCTGAACGAGCGAATCATGCTGAACGATTCCACGCTGCTGCATACGTCGCTTGTGTTGGCGAAGGTGATGGCTGTCTTCGCGGCGCTGACGTTCGTTGGCGCAATCTTTGCGTGGGTTCGTGGTTGGTGGCGCAGACCGGGCCGAATCGGTTACACCGCAACAGCATTGGCGGCCGTGGCATTCCTAGGCCTCGGCGCGGCCTACAACCTGGTCCAGGCGGGTCGAGCAGTGCTGTCCTTCATGTCTGGGATAAATGGTGGGGTTGCCAATCTATTTGGACAGCGTCCGAGCGGCGTCCAGCTGGAGTTTGGCTGAGCGGCCGAGGAAGTCGAGAATGACAGCGAGCTCCTCGGTGGAGTAGTCCGCGTAGAGCGTGGCGAGCTTCTCGCCGAACGGCGCGAACAGCGGAGCGAAGCGGGACTCGAGCCCGGGATCGATCTGGACCTTCACCCGGCGGCCATCTTGTGGATCTTTGACCCGGCGCGCGAAGCCCTTGGCCTCGAGGCGGTCGATCAGGCCGGTGACCGAAGCCGGTGCCAGCCCGGTCTGGGTGGTGATCTCACCGGCGGTGAGATCACCGGAGCGCTGGAGCAGGTCGAGCGTCTTTTCTTCGACAGTGCTCAGGCCCATTCGGGTGCTGACAGCGGCGTGGTACATGACGGCTGCGTTGCTGTGGACCCGGCCGGCGGTGTGCAGGTCGGCCAGGATCGTTTCCCGCTTCTTGTTTTTTCTTGACACAACCCTCACCGGCCAAATATATTTCGTTTGGACGAACGAAATATAGCATACAAACATGGGAGGACAAGATGAAGACCTCAGAGACAGAGATCCGTGACCTGTTCCAGCGCTACTGCGAGACCTGGACAGCCGGCGACGCCGAGGCGTTCGGGCAGTGCTTCACGGACGATGCCGATTATGTTTCTTACGACGGAAGCTGGGCGACTGGCCGGGAAGCGTTGCAGGACAACCACGACCGGCTGTTCCGTGGGGTCATTGCGGGCTCGGCGATGGTGGGTGACATCGAGTCGATGCGTTTTGTCACGCCTGATGTTGCTGTGCTGGTTGGCAATGGCTCGGTGCTCATGCCGTGGAGGAAAGAGCTGCCGAAGCGACGCAGGTCACGCCAGATCATGGTGATGGTGCGTGAGGCTGGGCAGTGGCGGATAGCGGCAATCCAAAACGGCCGGGTCCGCCCGGTGACAATTCCGGCCCCGGACTCAATGCCGTCCAAGATGTCCCAGGCGATGACGCGGTTGTCGCAGACCTTTGGGATCGGCCGTGCGCGCCAGGTCACCCTGCGGTAAGGATGGCATGGCATCGCCGTCGGCGCGAACCAACTACCACCGCCGCGTATGGTGCCGGCCAGAACCCACCTCACTAGTCATCTGGTGAACACTGCAGCGTCGTGTTGCTCATCATGATTGGCCGATCATTCGCCATCGTGCAGATACCTTGCCGTCTGGCCATCTAGCGCGCCGAGCGCCGCCTCGGCTCGCCGCCACACATACGGCCGCAGGAAACGCTTGGCCTCTTCGACCTGAACGAACCGATGCTCCCGGATCTCGTTGTCGCGCAGTGTGATCTGTACCTGCTCCTGGGCTGTCAGCACTCCGCCGTCGAATACAAACATCAACGAGTCGTCCCAAGGCCCGTGTGGCGACACCCAATCGACGACAAGGAGCCGGCCGCCGCTGTACTCGATGCCGAGTTCTTCGCGCGGATCGCGGATCGCGGATCGCGGATCGCGGCATCGAGCGGCGGCTCATTGGCCTCGGCCATGCCACCCGGCAGATCCCAGTCCGGCTTGTACCGAGGGTCGACGAGCAGGATGCGTCCAACCTCATCGCGAAAGAGAACGTCGGCACCGACCCGTTTACGGGCCTGGGTGCGGTTGCCCTCAGCCAGGTGGGCTTGCCAGGCTTCGGGATCTCGTTCGTAAAGCGGAGGTTCGGTCACAGGATTGCTCAGCCGTTCGTCTTCGAGCCTTGAGCTGAGAACCACTGCATCGAGCGACGTGTGGTCAGCTCCTCACGCAGCAATCCTAAGAAGCTGGCGACTTCGGGGGCGCGCCGATCTTAAGGCCCCACCAGTCCTTTCACCGCTTGAGGACCTTGCGGCACTGGGAATCCCGCGACTGCCAGCCGACTCGCTCGAGCTCGGGAACCGTTGACTCGTCGATCGGGTACCCCACGCAGAGATATGCCACGAGGCTCCAGTCCGCGGGTACGCGCAGCTGCTTGACGACGTTCACGGGATCGAGAATGGACACCCAGCCGAGCCCGATTCCAGCCGCCCGGGCGGCGAGCCAGAACGTGTGAACAGACAGCGCAACCGAATACTTCAGCATCTCAGGCATCGTCACCCGGCCCAGTCCGTTACCCTGCGGCGTCCCCTCATCGCAGAACACGGCGAACTGGCGCGGAGCCTCGCGCAGCCCGGCCAGTTTCAGTTGCGCGTACAACTGCGCTCGCGGGCCGGAGTATCCGGCCAGAGCCTGCGCGTTGGCCAGGGCGAAGTTACCTGCCACCGCGTCTCTGTTGCCGGGCCGGTCCACCGAGACGAAGCGCCAGGGCTGGGCGTTGCCGACTGACGGAGCAAGGCACGCCAAATCGAGCAAATGCTCGATCAATGCTTCATCGATGGGTTCGCGGGAGAAACGTCTTACGTCGCGACGCCAGCGCAGAAGCGCTTCGAAGTCCTCCGCGAATCCAGCCGCAAATCGGTAACCAGGCGGGTCAGTGTCTGCAAGCTCGGTGTGTATGGCACTCACGAATCCGTCATGCTACCTATAGGAGTACGGCTACAGCCCGAGGCACTCGCTGCCAAGCCCGGTGTGCACCATTCGCTTCAAGATGGAGTCCTGGCGCGTATGCATGAATTGACTGACGGCGTCTTCGAGATCCGCATCGGATTTGTCAATGCGCATCTGGTCGTCGTCGACGATCCTGCTGACCCATCATGGGTTGCTTTCTTGTTAAGAGCGGGTTGTTCGGGCGCCAGTGAGTAGTGAGTTCGAGCGCCAGCTAGCGATTCGCTAGTTCGACATTGGATGATGGGTAGCGACTTTCGGCGCCATCCACGCATCGTCGTCGGTGGATGCGTCGTGAGTTTGGGCGCCATCGCCGTTTCGGGTGACGGATTGGTGCTCAGAGTCCCGCTCCGGGGCTGCTGGGTGGTTAGCCTTCGCGTCAACCCGGTCGCGGTGCCCGTGCATCACCGGTAGCGTTCACCGGATGAGCGGCATAGTGGAGATCGTGCTGGACTGTCGTCATGCCTCGAAGCTCGCGCGGTTCTGGGAGGCCGCACTCGGCTGGCCGATCCGGCCATACGACCAGGCCGAGATCGACCGGCTCGCCGCCCTGGGCCTGACACCAGAAACCGATCCGATGGTAGCCATCGACTCCCCGGACGGATCGCTGGTCTTCTTCCTCCAAGAGGTCCCCGAACCCAAGACCGCAAAGAACCGCATGCACGTCGATATCCGGCTCCGAGACCAGGCACACCTGGACGAACTCCTCCAGCTGGGCGCCACAGTGCTGTCCGAGCACGACGGCTGGCGGATCCTGGCCGACCCCGAAGGCAACGAGTTCTGCGTCAAACACCCGGACTAGAACGAACGGTCACGGTCCGGTGCGGTGCCGCCGGGTCTCGAAACTATGCGGCGAAATGTCTCCGAAACTGACTGCTTAACGATCTCCGCATCAGTGGCCAACCTCGACTGTCGTGGCAGGAAGTGGCGCTAATGCGAATGACTTTGTGGTGCCGAAACTACCTGCTCATAACACTTTCTACGGCGCGGGGTAGAGCCTTGCTGATCTTTCCGACAATGGCGGGGACGACCAGGTTCAGAGGATCGGGAGTGGGGCCGGCTTCGCCATCGTCTGGCTGGATCTCCAGAAGCTGGCCCGATCGCCGACGCAGCCCTGATCGTGTCGATGAGATCGATGGCGTCTGGAGACATCAACGCGCTCAGCGGCACGGTCCCAATTTTCGTCGGTTTCGGGTGTCGATTTGCGGGCGGCCTGTACGACGCAGGGGTATGACTGACGCTATGACCGAACCGATCTCGACTCGCAATCTCGACCGATACGGGTCCGCGGAGCTTCCGTGGGGCCGCCCGCGCGACATCCTCGCTAGCGACACGCCCGAGGCCGATCTGACGTTCTTCGTGGCGAGCGTGCGGCCCGACGGGCGGCCGCACTCGGCGGGCGTCGGGGCCGTATGGGTGGACGGCGCGCTGTACTTCACGAGCGGGCCCGGCACGCTCAAGTCGCGCAACCTGGCCGCGAATCCGGCGTGCAGCGTTTCGGTGCGCATGCGCGGCATCGACCTCGTGCTGGAGGGGGAGGCGCATCGGGTCACTGACTCGTCCACTTTGGAGCGTGTGGTGGGCGTCTACCGCACGAGCGGCTGGCCGGCCGAGGTGGACGGCGACGCATTCACGGCCCCGTACAACGCGCCCAGCGCAGGCCCGCCGCCGTGGTACCTGTATCGCCTCACGCTGCGCACCGCCGTCGGCGTAGCCACCGCCGAGCCCCACGGCGCCACCCGCTGGGACTTCGCCCACTAACCCGGTCGGCCGACCTCCACTGGCCAGCCTCAAGCGGTGATGGGTGGAGGTTGATATCAGCTTTGGCGTCTGGCTCGGTAGGCGCTGGCCTTGGCGCGGTTCTGGCAGGACAGGTCGCAGAAACGGCGGGAGGTGTTGCGTGATGTGTCGAAGAAGACCAGGTGGCACCCATCGGCCTGGAGCAGGGCGGCTTGTTCGGTGGGGTAGACCCAGATGCCGAGACGCCCGTTGCCGCTGTATCCCTTGTGGGCCAGTGTCCACACGGCAGCGTCTGTCGTGGAGGTTTGGGTGCCGTCAGGGTGATGGGTGGTACTGGAGGTGATCTGGTGGATGAGGCTGGCTGGGTCCACCTGGCCAGGCTACCCGGCAGTCAAGGCAAGTGGACGTCAAGCAGCGTGTTGCCAGTCGGCCTGTGCATGAAGGACCAGTCGAAGTCGTCACCCGGGGTCCAATATAGACAAATTCGTCTCTTGATCGGACTGTCGAAGGAGCTTTGTCGAGTCGGACTGTCCTGTCCGGCAGCTAGGTCGGGGACTGGTGGAATCTGTCACCTGTGTCTCTCCCTCAACCGCGATTCAGGTTCGCGGCGAGTGCGCTGGCCGTCTCTTCGTCGGCTGGGAGAAACGCCTCGAGCTTGAGCTCGGCTAACGCGACGTCGGTTGCGGTTCCGAAATGGGTAAGCGTTGTCAGCAGTCTCAGCTCGCCATCGCCGTGGCGAAGCCGCATCGGGACGGCAAATCCGAGATAGTCCGGTCCGGGCTGGCGCGGGCGGTCTGGTACCAGGCCTTCCAGCTCGGTGATCAGCGTCTGGAGGCGGGCATTCGGGTTGCGTGCCGCCGCCTTGCCAATGGCGTCAATGATGTGCCACGCCCACTCGGCGAGGTTGACGATCCGCGACGCTAAACCCTCTGGATGCAGGAGCACCCGCGAGACACTGACCGGCGGCTCGAGCAGGCGGGGCGCGACGCCATCGATGAGCGCCGTGAAGGCCTTGTTACTTGCGATCAGGTCACCCTGACGGTCGATAATCACGGCGGGATAAGGCATGTGGCCTTCCATGATGCGCTCAAGCGCGGTGCGCACGGCGTCTAAACGAGGGTCGTCCAGGCGTGCTTCCTGGTATGCCGGCGCGAATCCTGCCGTGAGCAGCATTACGTTGCGCTCACGTAATGGCACCTCGAGGGATTCGGCCAGGCGCACTACCATCGCCCGGCCCGGTGCTGAGCGCCCGTTCTCGATAAAGCTGATGTGCCGCTGTGTCGTTCCAGCGCGCATTGCCAGCTCCAGCTGGCTGACGCGGCGGCGGCTGCGCCACTCGCGCAGGGAGCTGGCAAAGGTCGTCGTCACAAGACCCTGTCTACCCCGGTAGATGTGGCCTCGGCCATTCCTTATAGGGAATTGCTGGGTGACAAGCGTCGCGGCACTGTTGCGGACATGGAACTTGTGAACCGGTACATCGCCCTTTGGAATGAGCCCGATCCTGACCTGCGCCGTAGGGCGATCGAAGACCTGTGGACCGCTGACGGGCTGCACATTCTGCAACCTCCGCAAGAGATCCGTGATATAGCGTCGAAACTTGGCTTTCCGTCCACCACGCTTGAGGCACAAGGGTATGCCGCGCTTGAGTTCCGGGTGACCCAGGCTTATGACGAGTTCATCGCCCCGGGGCAATACGGTTTCCGGCTCCGCGAAGGTAGTGCCATTCGGCTGCGTGACGTCGTCAAGCTCGAGTGGGAGATGTTCACCCATAGCGGCGGCGAAGCCGTTGGTGGCGGGGTGGAAGTGCTGATGCTTGACGAGAATGACCGCATTACGAGCGACTATCAGTTCCCCAGCTGACGTTTGCTGCCCTCCCGAGCGATCCTGGGAGGGCAAGCGGCGTCCAACGCCAGAATGCAATGCGGTTATCCATCGCCGTTGATCTGCCTGTTGGGTAGGTGCGGTGGCCCTGTCGGGCTAGACACCATGTTCTAGTTCGCCCGTATCGGAGGGTACCGGGCGAACTCGAACCGGTGGACCCAATGTGGCAGAACCCGAACCGCATTCGTTGGCGATCTGGTTCAGCGCCATATCCGCGCCGCCATCTGGCAGCAGCTCGCGGGAAGCGAAGACGATCCCAGGTACCCGCATGCCATCACGCGCATCGATGCGGAACCGGTACGGAGACTCTTGAACCAGCTTCATCGTCGCCTCCCTGTCACGGATAGCCGTAATGGCCGACGAGACGGACGAAGTGCGCCTCGATCAGCACTTCGAGTAGCACCAAACCCTCTACGGTGCGCTGAAACAGGGTTACCTGCTCCGCACCGCCCGGCCCGATCGGCTGGACCAGGCGCCCGCCGAGGCGCAGCTGTTCGACGAGAGGCTGGGGCACCTCGGGGAAGGCGGCGGAGACGAGCACCGCGTCGTATGGCGCGTGTTCTGGTACCCCTTCGGTGCCGTCGCCCACCACCACCCGAACGTTGTCAAAGTGTTGCGCGGCAAGGGTTCGGCTCGCCTTGGCGGCCAGGTCCGGCTGGCGCTCCACGCTGGTCACAAAGCCTGCCAACGTGGCCAGCAGCGCCGTCTGGTACCCAAAACCCGTCCCGACCTCAAGAACCTGCTCCCGGCCGGTGAGACCGAGGGCCGCGATCATCCGGGCCGATAACGATGGCTGTGTGGTCACCTGGCCGTGCGGAATCGGGATCGGCTCATCCAGATAGGCCCCCGCGACGTGCTCCGGCGGGACGAAGGCAGCCCGGCGAACGCTCCGAACCGCCTCCAGGACCAAGACGTCCTCGACCCCGATCATCTTGGCCGCTTCGACGAGCCGTTCTACGCCCACCTCTCCATCTTCCGCCCCTATCCACGGTTCGAGCTGGGCAGCAGCAGATACTTCGGCGACAGGTCCCGGCCAGGGCTCCGCCGTAGCAGACGGCAGCGATGAGACGGTCTTACTGGCGCAGCTTCAGGCGGGCCCAGTGGCATCCACGTCCTGCTCGTCCTTGCCAGAGCAATCGTATTGTGAGACGCGGCTCGCTGTCGCCTTGCCACAATGGTGGTATGCGAGGCGATCTCGTCACGCTGTTCCTGTGTGGTGATGTCATGACTGGCCGCGGCGTCGACCAGATCCTTGCGCATCCGAGCGCCCCGCAGCTGTGGGAGCGTTTTGTTTCCGATGCTCGTTTCTATGTCGAGCTGGCCGAGGCGGTCAACGGCCCAATCCCTCGACCTGCCGGCTTCTCCTGGCCGTGGGGAGATGCCCTCGCCACACTCGAGGACTTCGCGCCGGATGTCCGCATCATCAATCTGGAAACCAGCATCACCACAAGCGCCGATGCAGCCATTGGCAAGGGTGTGCATTACCGAATGCATCCCAAGAACATTTTCTGCCTACTCGTGGCCCGGCCCGATGTTTGCACCCTGGCCAATAATCACGTGCTCGATTTTGGTCAGCGTGGACATGCCGAAACGCTCCAGGTTCTGGCAACAGCGGGAATCCCAGTGGCTGGCGCCGGTCCGGCCTCTCCTGAGGCCCAACGCCCGGCGGCGGTCACCTTGAACGATGGCTCGCGCGTGCTCGTCTTCTCCATGGCGACCGAATCCAGCGGGGTCCCTCGGTCGTGGGCCGCGACCCCCGACCGTCCCGGTGTCGACCTATTGCCAGATCTGTCGCCGGCCACCCTGACCGGCATCGCCGACCGGGTTCGGGCGGTGAAAGGAGCACATGATCTCGTGGTCGCCTCACTGCATTGGGGCTCCAACTGGGGATATGACGTCCCTGCCGAACATGTGCGATTCGCGCACCAGCTCATTGACTCCGGCGTCGATGTCGTACACGGACATTCGTCGCACCATCCCCGGCCGATCGAGATTTACCGAGGCAAGCTCATCCTCTACGGCTGCGGCGACTTCATTGACGACTATGAAGGCATCGCCGGTCATGCGGAGTACCGAGACGACCTGCGCTTGCTGTATTTCGCGTCGGTCCGGCCGGGCTCAGGCCTGCTGGACCGGCTGAGCATGGTGGCGCTGCAAGCCCGTCAGATGCGCCTGCATCACGCCTCGGCCGCGGACAAGCACTGGCTGCGAACACTCCTTAACGCGATCAGTGCAGATCTCCCCGCACCAATCCGCCTCACCCCACACGGGACCCTCGACCTGAGCCCTAGACGGCTTGTCTGATTGACACCGTCTCAAGCAGACAGTCCCCGTTCCGCGAGGAGATGGTCCGTCACCGCGGACGATAAAAAAGGGAAAGGAGACTACCCGCTCCTTTCCACTCTCAACATATATCGCACGGGGGACTTGTGGCAAGACCCGGTTCGTGTCGCATAATCGCTGGTCGAGGCCAGAAACTGATCATTCTGCTGGGAATTCAACGTCGTCAAATGGGGGCTTTCATGATTGACGTGATCGTCGCCGGGGGCGGACCGACCGGCTTGATGCTTGCCACCGAGTTGCGGCTGCATGGCGTGCAGGTGCTCGTGCTGGAGAAGGCGGCGGAGCCGACCGCGTATGTCCGCGCGCTCGGCCTGCACGTGCGCAGCATCGAGGTGATGGACCAGCGCGGTCTGCTGGAGCGGTTCCTCGCACACGGCCAGCAATACCCGCTCGGCGGTTTCTTCGCCGGTATCGACAAGCCCTCGCCCGACCGGCTGGACACGGCGCACCCCTACGTCCTCGGCATCCCGCAGACCACCACCGATCGCCTGCTGGCCGAGCACGCCACCGAACTCGGCGTCGAGATCCTGCGCGGCTGCGAGCTGGTCGGGCTGAGCAAGGACGACCACGGGGTGACCGCTGAGCTGGCCGACGGCACGCAGCTACGCTCGCGCTACCTCGTCGGCTGCGACGGCGGCCGCAGCACGGTGCGGAAGCTGCTCGGCGTCGGCTTTCCCGGCGAGCCCTCCAGGGTCGATACGCTGCTGGGCGAGATGGAGGTGGCCGTGCCACCGGAGACGCTGGCCGCCGTGGTGGCCGAAGTCCGCAAGACCCAGAAGCGGTTCGGCGCCGCGCCCTTCGGGGAGGGGGTGTACCGCGTCGTCGTGCCCGCCGAGGGGGTGGCCGAGGACCGCTCGGCACCGCCGACCCTCGAGGAGTTCAAGCAACAGCTGCGGGCGTTCGCCGGCACCGACTTCGGCGTGCACTCACCGCGCTGGCTGTCTCGCTTCGGCGATGCCACCCGGCATGCCGAGCGCTATCGGGTCGGCCGGGTGCTGCTGGCCGGCGACGCGGCGCACATCCACCCGCCTGTGGGCGGGCAGGGCCTCAACCTCGGCATCCAGGACGCGTTCAACCTCGGCTGGAAACTGGCCGCCGAGGTCGGCGGCTGGGCGCCGGAGGGGCTGCTGGACAGCTACCACACCGAACGGCACCCGGTAGCCGCCGACGTGCTGAACAACACCCGCGCGCAGATGGAGCTGCTGTCCACCGAGCCGGGACCCCAGGCAGTGCGCCGGCTGGTGGCGGAACTGATGGACTTCGAGAACGTGAACCGGTACCTGATCGAGAAGATCACTGCGATCGGGGTCCACTACGACTTCGGCGTGGGGCACGAGCTGCTCGGCCGACGGCTGCGGGATGTCGGGCTGAAGCGGGGGCGCCTCTACGGGCTGATGCACGGCGGCCGCGGACTCCTGCTCGACCAGACCGGGCGGCTCTCGGTGGCTGGCTGGGCAGATCGGGTCGACCACGTCGTCGACGTCAGCGAGGAACTGGACGTGCCCGCGGCGCTGCTGCGGCCGGACGGGCACGTGGCGTGGGTCGGTGAAGATCAGCAGGAGCTGCTCAGCCAGCTGCCCAGGTGGTTCGGTGCGCCCGTCAACTGAGCGCAGTTGCGGCCCGGAAGTGTGGGGCGTTGTGACGAGATGCGCGACATCGTGGCGACGATCCTCCTTGGACTGGTGCGCCTGCGCGACGGATCCACAGCCATGATCAGCTGCGCGACGCGTCGGTCTGGCTGCGACACGGCGATACCCTCGTGACCGTGGGTGCCTCGCGGATGATCACGTCGCACATGTTCCGCGACCTCGGCTCAGCCTTGGGCAGTGCTGTCCCGCAACGCCGACAGGCTGGACCGTCACCTAGCGGGATCAGCGATAATGGCGACCTGCGGAGTAACCGCCCGCCGGACCTGCGCTACCGGGGCATCAACACACAGAACTCGTTGCCGTCGGGATCGGCCATCGCAACCCAGCTGACCTCGCCCTGGCCGGTGTCGATTCGAGTCGCGCCGAGGGAGAGCAGACGGTCGACCTCTGCCTGCCGATCACGGTTGACAGACGGAGCGAGATCAAAATGCAGCCGGTCCTTGCCTGTCCTTGGCTCCAGCGGTGGACCACCCCACGTGATCTTCGGACCACCGTGCGGCGAGCGGATCGCAGTCTCCTGGTCCTGATCCCACACCAACGGCCACCCCAGCGCTTCGCTCCAGAAGTACCCGACTTCCTGCGAACCGTCGCAGGCCAGCGCTCCGATGAACCCGCAATCGGCAAGGAAGTTGTTGCCCGGCTCGATGACACAGAACTCGTTGCCTTCGGGGTCGGCGAGCACCACATGACCCTCCTCCGGGCGTTGGCCGACGTCGATGTGCTGTGCGCCAAGTCCGAGCGCCCTGGCCACCGTCTGCTGCTGGTCCTCCAGGGATGTACTCGTCAGATCGAAGTGCATCCGGTTCTGGCCGACCTTCTGCTCCCGGGTCGAAACAAAACGGAGACGGAACCCGGTGTCATCACTGGGCACAAGCACGACGCCATCGTGTGGATCGCCGGCCGTCTGCCAACCCAGAAACCCGGACCAGAACCGCGCGAGACCCAGCGGTTCGATCGCATCGAAGCAGACCGCAAACAGTTGACTAGCCATTCCCCTGCACATCCCCGATCCGCTGACTGACCGCTGCCGAAATCGTCAGCCCTTCGAACGGAAGCCTAGGGGTGCGCCGACGTCATTCGCAGCCGATTATTCCGACGGCAGCCAGCACAACCAGCAGCCTGTTCTGGACCAGCCGATAGACGAATTGCGTTCACTGGCAAGGGGATTGCGGCCTGTCATGCTCACTGAGTGCGGCCTGGCCACGGCGCTGGCCGAGTTGCGGCGGCGAGCTAAAGCACCGGTGACGCTCGACGTCGACGTGACCTCAAGATTCGCTGAGGACGTCGAGACCACGGCTTATTTTGTCGTCATCGAAGCACTGCAGAACGCCACTCGGCACGCGCCCGGCGCGCAGATCCACGTTCATGTGACGTTCTCGGCCGATGAGCTGGTCGTTTCCGTGCGCGACAACGGCCATGGGGGGCGCTGATGTCCACAAAGGATCTGGGCTGCGCGGCCTGTTTGACCGGGTCGCGGTCATCGGGGGAGTGCTGACGGTGCAAAGCCCACCCGGCCAGGGCACCACAGTCCAGGCGCTATCCCGGCTGAGCCGGCCGACTCGGCAGAGTGAACGATGCGCATCGTATTAGCCGATGACTCACTCATCATCGTGCTGGACTGGCCAAATTGCTCAGTGCGATAGAGACGGTCGAGGTGGTGGGTGAGGTGGCCGACGCCGAGCAGCTGCACCGCATCATCGCCCACGAGCGCCCTGAGATTGGGTGGTGATGCTCGTGCTTTCGCAATACATCGAGGCGGCATACGCCATGGAACTCCTCGAAGGCGGCCGCACTCGCGTCGGGTTCCTCTTGAAGGACCGGATAATGCAGCGCACCAACCTGATCGAGGCGATCCCGTGTATCCGCGGCGGGGAGGGGGTCGTCGATCCCGCGCTCGTCGACTCGCTGCTGGCCACTTCGGCGATGCCCGCGGCGCTTGCGGTGCTGTCTGAGCGCGAGCGTGAAGTGCTCGCGCTGATGGCCGAGGGACTCACCGACCGGGGCATCGCCGAGTGGCTGTCCGTCTCGCCGCGCACCGTTGGCACCCATATCCAGCACATCTTCGATCGCCGCGAGATCGCCGACGCGGCAACCGGCAACCGTCGTGTCTGGGCTGTACTGTCCTATCTGGATGCCATTTGACACACATATGGGCTCCGGGCAAACGACTTGCCCGGAGCCCTGCGACTTTCTAGCCGACGGTCAGACGATCCACGGCGGAGCGATTCCGCTGGCACCGCTGGGAACGCTGGCGAGCGCGGTGCCCGGTGCGGTGACCAGCGCGGTGAAACCGTCGGGTCCCGCGGTCAGCTGGCGGGTCACGTTGGCGGGCAGAATCGCCGTATCCCCTTCGCCGACGGCGATTTCCTCGCCGTCCACAGAGATCGTCACGTTGCCGGCTACGAATGTCCAGATTTGCTCGGCGTCGATGATGTGAAGCGGGCCCGTAACGCCGGGCTGTACCTCAACGCGCCAAAGCGATGCGGCGGTTCCGCCTTGGGTAGGCGAGGCGAATGTGGTCATGACGCCGTTCGGAGTCTCGGTGACGCGGGCGTCGGTGGAACGGATGACAGTCATTTAGGCCTTTTTCGCATAGGTCATGACGGCGCCGGTGTTAAAGGCCCGTGTTTCGGTGAGTTCAAAGTGGTTGAGGGCGAAGGGGCCGTTGAACATCGGGATGCCCGAGCCGATGACGATCGGGTAGCGCTTGATCACAAGTTCGTCGATTTCTTCGGCCAGTTGGGCGGCGAGGTTTCCGCCGCCGCAGAGCCAAATGTCCATTCCTGGCTGTGCTTTGAGCTCGCGCACGAAGGCCACCGGGTCACCGGCGACGATTTGGACCTGCGGCTCAGCCGAGACAAGACTGCGCGAGAACACGTATTGCTTGAGGTGGGCATACGGGCTGGTGAAGCCGGCGGACAAGCCCGGCTCGTAGGTGGCCCTTCCCATCAGGATCGTGTCGAAACGCTTGTTGGGTGCCTCTTCCAGGCCCATGAAACCACGGAACTGAGTCGGCACCGTCTCGGGGTACTCGGCAATCATTGCCGCCAGGAGGTCGCCCTCGACGGGGAGGAAGCCGAAGGTTCCATCCGGGCCAGCAATGTAGCCGTCGATAGTCGTGCCGGCGTAGTAAGTGAGTTTTCGCATTCTGGTTCTCCTGTTCTTGTTCAGACTGCCACGTGACCGTAGTCAGGCAGCGCGATCGCGGTCGCCGCCTCATGGATGGTCTTAGCGATACGGCCGATAATGGCGTCCCGGCCTGGCAGGTGCGGCAGCAGGCGCATCATCCGTGTTTGTAGCCACACCGCCGTGCGGCTGCCCACGACCATGCCGCGCAGGTTGGTTTCGGCCAGAGCCTGGTTGCGCGCAACAAATTCCCTCATCCGGGCCTCGTAAGCGGCGAAGCCTATCTTGTGATCACCTCCGGCGGCGGACAACTCTCCAGCCAGCGCATAGGCGCCGACAAGCGCAAGGCTTGTGCCTTGTCCCGATGCGGGGGAGGCGCCGTAGGCGGCGTCGCCCACCAGTGCCACTCGCCCGGCCGACCACCGGTCCATCTGCACCTGAGTCAGGCGGTCAAAATAGAAATCCGCTGCCTCCGGCAGGAACGAAAGCAGCCGTGGCGCCTCCCAGCCCACTTCGGACATTGCTTTTGCGACAAAGGTTTTTGAGTCAAGTTCGGACGGTTCGCTTCGAAACAGGAACAGCGCCTTGGCGAAATCTGTCTGTGCGGTGCTGTAGACGTTCACGGTGCGCCCCGGTGCGAGGTGAACCGCTTCCTCCCGGTCAAGCCCGAGGTAGTTGGGCACGGAATACACACAGATCGCGTGCCCGAGATCGTGTAGAAAGCGTGACGGCGGGCCAAACACCAGACCGCGGGTGGCCGAGTTGACCCCATCGGCGCCAATCACCAGGTCAAAGGAACGGCGCTGCCCATGGGCGAACGTCACCTCAACCCCGGCGCCCATTTCCCGCACGCTGACAGCGCGGTCGCCGAACACGTATTCGGCCTCGCCGCGAGTCTGCTCATAAAGAACGTGTTGAAGGTCACCGCGCATGATTTCCGCGTCGCCGTCGCTGCGCCCTCCGAACAGCTCAGCGTCGAGCGTCGCCAGCCGGCGGCCACGGTTGTCGTACTGGACGGCGAAACGCATGTCGGTGCTCTGCTGGCGCACCTGGGTAAGCAAGCCCATCCGATCGACGACCTCGATCGCCGCGCCACGAATGTCGACCTTGTAGCCGCCGGTGCGGACCCCGGTCGCATGCTCGACCACTGTCACGGTGAAACCACGCCGGTGCAGCCAAAATGCCAACGCGGTACCGGCAATGCCCCCACCACAAACGAGGACTGTTCTGTTGTTCAATGCCTCTCCCCTTTTGGACGTCGCTTCACTGTGATCCACCAGTGCCGCCATCGACCACGGATCAGTCCTTCAGCTCGCTGCAACGGGCTTGCATGATGCTGCAGGTACAGTGCAGCGTCGTGAGCCTGAGCAGCCTAGGTGTCAGCACCTCCGACGAACGCGTCTACCGGTTCCTGCTACGCCATCCGGGAGCCGACCCGGCGACGCACCCTGATAGTCAGGCCCTGACGAGCTCACCCGTGGAGGCGATCGACCGGCTGCAGGCACTCGGCCTGGTCAGGGTGGCAGCCGATGGGACGGTATTGGCCGCCGAGCCCCAACTGGCACTCGACAACCTGATGCGCCGAAAGCTCGCTGAGCTCAACGGCGAACTGGACCGGATCACCTCCGCGAGTTCAGTCCTTCCATCGTTGCTGGCCGAGCGCACCGCCGGTGAGGCCATCGAACTTGTCGAGCGAATCGAGGGGCGGGAAAGAGCCCAGCAGCGGATCTGGGAACTCGGCGAGGGCATGAAGGAATGCCTGGCTGTCCACAATGGACCGCCGAAGGTAGCCGGTGAGCTGCTCACCCGAACGCTAAGAGACCTGCAGCAAGGCATTGTTCACCGCACGATCGTGCCGAGGCAGGTACTAGAAGATCCGCAGGTGCGGGAATTCCTGCTGACCATCCATCGCGCCGGAGACCGTCACCGCACAACAGACGAACAGACTCAGGCGCTGATCATCATCGATCGGTCCGTCGCGTTCGTGCCCATCGAGGCCGGCCGCGCGGAAGCTGGTGCACTGCTCATCCGCCAGCCGGGAATCGTGGCGACCCTCGTGGACCTCTTCGAGAACACCTGGGCCCGCTCGGCTGACCTTGAGCCGGACCCGTCCGAGCTGTCCGCCTCGGACAAGGAGGTGCTCGACCTGCTCAACCGGTTCGGCAAGGACGAGGCCGCCGCAAGGGCACTGGGTGTCTCGGTCCGAACGTTCCGCGCCCGCGTGGCTGTTCTGATGGCACGGCTTGGGGCCGCCAGCCGTTTCCAGGCTGGCACGCGCGCCCGCGAGCGCGGCTGGGTCTAGGCTAAAACCCGCGGACCGGCGATTGGGTGGATCGACGAGGCTCTCTCACCTCCACACAGTCAGCTTTCCGAGACCGGCCTGCACCACCTCGTGCTGGCGATCCGCAGTGCGACAGGCATCGAGGCGCCCGCTTGGCTGACTGACATCGGCGCCTGTCGCGGCCGCAGGCCGTCGCGATCATGCGATGGTCTGCGCAGGCCCTACTGGCCGCCGCGATGAACGGCACGCCGCCCTGCTCTATCTCAAGCCAACAAAGCGTTTGCCCTTCGCGCTAATGCCGTTCCTGGATGATATGACCAATTCCACCATGCCGAACTTCAGGACCATCTCCTTAGCTGGTCGTCTCGTCATCGGAGTGCAATTGGAGAACCGGCTAATCACCCCGTGATCTGGCATTTGGGGCGTTATCGAGAATGCGGCTCCGACGCGGCGGTGCATGATCGGTTTGCGTTTTGGTGCACGGCTGTCAATGGTCTGGTGTCCAGAAGAATGCCATCATGGTGTGCTAGTCCGGCCTATCTTGGTGTATTGTTTCGTCATGGCACGCATCACGGTGGATGTTAATGAGGAGTGGCTTGATGCTGCCCAGGAGGTCCTGGGCACACCAACCAAGGTCGCGACGATCAACGAGGCGCTGCATTCCTTCGCGGTACGCAAGCAAGCCAAGGAAATCATTGCCGCGTTCGACAGCGTGGACATGGACTTCGCCGGTTCGGCGGACGCCTGGGGTTACGGCGGTGGCCGTGACCTGTCTCAACTGGCCGAACGGCAGCGTGGCCAGGCTGGGCATAAAGCCGCATGATGGCCGGGCAGATCTATCTTGCCGACACCTCGGTTTACGTCCTTCAGGGACGGCATCCCGTGGTGCGGCAGCGTTTTGAACGCCTCCTCATCGAAGGGCGCCTGGCCTGCTGCCAGATGGTGGCGCTGGAGTTCCTCAACAACGCCCCAGACCCGCAAGGTTATGAAGTGCTGTGGAAAGCGATGACGGGCCAGCGGTGGCTTGACGTGAACACAGCGGCCATGGACCGGGCCATGGAAATCCACCGGGCCATGGCCACCAAAAGCCAGCACCGTCACTTCCGTCTCCCAGACCTCATCATCGCCGCCACCGCAGAACTCAACGGCGCGTCCGTCTTGCACTACGACGCTGACTACGACCGCATCGCCGCCATCACCGGCCAGCCCACCGAATGGGCAGTCCCACAAGGAACTCTATAGCGAACTGCGGGGCCAAGGTCTACGGGCTAGGGGTTAGCATTGCTTGGGATCTATAGGTTGTGAGCTGGCTTTATGCCGCCGTAGGTGACGGCATGTTCTGTAGCCAGTTCCAGCCCGGCAGCTGGGCGTGGAACCGGAATGAGTGATCGCTGGGTCGCCGCTGAGGTGTTGCACGGCTGGAGTTGTGTTGTGGCACATGACCTTTCAATATTTAGTAGGTCTGTGGGCGGTGAGCCAGTCCGTGTGCGGAAGATAATGTCCTGGAACAGTGCGCTACCTGCAGGCGAAAGGCAAGCCGCCCCACACGTCCGCATCGCCTCCCATGCGGGCTACTTCCTGTCCTATTTGGAAGGTCAGGAAATGGCCGGTGGCCTTGCCGGGCAGGAGCTCCGCCGCTCCGCCTGCGGGCCGCACATGGAGCCGTTACTTCGAGGATGTCGACATTTTCCGCGCCTGCTCCAGCTTGCAGTGCGGCTGCTCACTGACGTAGACCCACGCATCCAGTCGCCCGCCGCCGTATCCCCGGTGCGCAAGTGTCCACACGGCAGTGTCCGTTGTGGTGCTTCGCGTTCCCGTCAGAGTGACCGGTTTGGCTGGAAAACGATCTCGTGGAGAAAGCTGGCGGTATCCGCCCGGCCAGGCTACCCATGTCGGTGCGAATAGGACGACCTGGGATACATTACAAGCCGGAACCTGTGGATGATCGAAATCGCGCATCTTCGAGTGACTTTTGAATGTTTCCGCAGTTCCGGCGCTTGTCGCAGTCTCGGGCGCGGATTACACAAAACGGTACAAAATAACGAACAGAAAGTGCCCCCGGCAGGATTCGAACCTGCGCCCCTGCCTCCGGAGGGCAGTGCTCTATCCCCTGAGCTACGGGGGCTCAGTGACCGACAAAGACTACCAGCCCGGTCGCTGGGAGCCGAAATCGGTTAGCCTACGGACTTTTGGAGCTCCTGAAGCGCACTGATCTCGCCCTGCTGGCCGGCCTTCATGCTGGTGGCGAGCCAGACCACATCCGGATTCTCGGAGACCTTCAGGACTCCATCGACCATATGGACGCCACCAAGATGGTGCTTGATCATCATCTTGAGGAAGAGCCGGTCGACCTCAGGACCGGTCGCGGAAGAAAGAGCGGCCATCTCGGCCTGGGTGGCCATGCCCGGCATGAGGCCGTTCTCGAGCGAGGTCATGCTGTCAGGCATCCACGACATGGGAGGCGAAGCGCTGTTGGGGTTGAGCTTCCAGTCCCGCAGCCACTGATCCATCATGCCGATTTGCGCCTGCTGGGTCAGGGCGATGTCTGCGCCGAAGCCCCGAACCGCGACATTGATACCCTTCTCTTGGGCGATCATGCCCATGGCCACGGCTTGGGCGTGGTGGGCAGACATGTCACGGGCGAAGCCGGCCTCGGGCGAGTTGTCACTAGGCAGATTTCCGCGTGGAGTGAGAAAACCCGCCGCATACCCGAGCACGAGGCCGATCACGAGCATGATGCCGAGACCTGCGGTGCTGAATAAGGTGAAACGAACTCGATCAAGCTGCCGTTCCCGCACCTTGTCGGTGGCAGGGCTGGTCGCCGGCGTACGGGTGTTGCTCATACGACAAGGATCCCTTACTGCTGTCCGCCGAACTTCTGCTGCGCCTGCTGCTCGGTGAACGGTGTGGTGCCTGTCGCCGTAGCGCCGCCAGTGCAGGTGGCACCCGGCTCGACAGAGGCGTTCTTGGCCAGCGCGCCGACGAAGTCGTCGATCCGCGAGTCGGAAGGGTTGTCGAGCTTGAGTTGCCAGCCCCAGGCCTGCAGCGAGACGGCCTTGTCCAGGCCATCGACTGGGCTCATCATCGTGAACTGCTTGCCGTTGATCTTCTTCTTGAGCGTCTCAACCTGGTCGGCCGGCAGGTCGCTACGATAGGTCAGCCAGACCGCGCCGTGCTCCATGCTGTGGACCGCGTGCTCATTCGGGATCGGGGCGTCGTAAACGTTGCCCATGCACTGCTGCCAAACCGGCGGCGGGATGTGGGTGCCGCCGACGGGCGGGTTCTGTGCGTACTTCTGCGGCTCCCACGAGTGGTCACGCTTGAGCTCTGTCCCGCGAAAGTCCTGGATGCCACTGATGGACTTGGCCCGAGTCTCCCAGCCGTAGCCGGCACCGCCGGGCCGGAAGGCGGCCCAGGCTCCCCAGCCGATGATGCCGGCGGCCAATAGGCCAACCGCGGTGAAGAGCGCGATCGGTCCCCAGTTGCGGCCTTGGTTGACCTTGACAGGGGTGAATGCCTGCTTCTTCGGGCCGCTGCCCTTACCTTTGCCGCTCGGGGTCGATGGCTTAGCACCTGGCTTGGCCGAAGGCTTGCCGGTGACCTTCACGGAGCTGGGGCTCTTCTGTTCGCCGCTTGGCGTGCTGATGCTCATCGTGTTCGTCCGTCACATCGAGGGGTAAGGGCGCGCCATGCAACGTAGCCGGGCGCGGGATGCCGAGTCTACCCCGGATAGCATGGCCGAGTGACTCCGGAGAATCTCGCCGATGCCGTTCTGTTAGCCGCCAGCGCGGTCTTCACCGCGCGCGATCTTGATCCTTCGGCACTGCCAAAGACGGCGACGATCGAGCGTCCGCGCAATCCTGAGCACGGAGATTACTCCACCAACCTCGCTTTGCAGGTGGCGAAGAAGGTCGGCGCGAATCCGCGGGAGTTGGCCAACGCGCTGGGCGAAGAGCTCAGCAAAGTCACAGGGATCGCTTCCGTGGAAGTGGCCGGCCCGGGGTTCCTCAACGTCCGCGTGGAGGCTGCGGCCGCGGGGGAGTTGGCCCGGAGCGTGGTCGAAAAAGGGGACGCATACGGCCATACCACCACGTTGACCGGTGAGCGTTTCAATCTTGAGTTCGTGTCGGCCAACCCGACCGGCCCGATCCACCTGGGCGGGGTGCGCTGGGCGGCCGTCGGTGACGCCCTGGCCAGGGTGCTCAAGGCGACCGGCGCACACGTCACGACTGAGTACTACTTCAACGACGCCGGAGCGCAGATCGATCGCTTCGCCCGGTCTCTGCTGGCGAGCGCCAAGGGCGAGCCGGCCCCCGAGGACGGCTACGGCGGCGCCTATATAGCGGAGATCGCGGCAGCGATCAGAGCGAAGCACCCAGACGCCGCCGACGAGGAGACCTTCCGGGTCGAGGGCGTCGAGCTGATGTTCCAGCAGATCAAGTCTTCGCTGACCGAGTTCGGCACGCACTTCGACGTCTACTTCAACGAGAAGGATCTGCACGCCAAGGGCGAGCTCGAGCTTGCGTTGACCCGGTTGCGCGAGCAGGGTCACGTGTTCGAGAAGGACGGCGCGGTTTGGTTGCGCACCACCGACTTCGGCGACGACAAGGATCGCGTGCTGCGCAAGAGCGACGGCGACTGGACCTATTTCGCCGCTGACTGCGCCTACTACTTGGACAAGCGAAGCCGTGGCTACGACAAGGTCATCATCATGCTCGGCGCGGACCACCACGGCTACGTGGGCCGGATGCGCGCGCTGGTGGCCTGTTTCGGGGACAACCCCGACTACAACCTCGAAATCCACATTGGACAGATGGTCAGCCTCGTGCGCCACGGCCAGCCATTGCGCATGAGTAAGCGGGCCGGAACCGTTGTCACAATGGAGGATCTGGTCGACGCGATCGGGATCGATGCGAGCCGCTATGCGTTGGCACGGTTCAGCAGCGACTCCCCGATCGACATCGACATCGAGCTGTGGACGCGGGCGAGCAAGGACAACCCCGTTTATTACGTGCAGTACGTAGCCGCGCGAACGGCAGGCGTGGCACGCAATGCGGCCGATGTCGGGCTGACGCGGGAAACCTTCGAGTTCGACCCCTCGCTCTTGTCTCACCCCAAGGAACTCGATCTGCTCAAGCGGCTCGGCGACTATCCGTCGGCCGTGTCGGGAGCGGCGGAGTTGCGTGAGCCCCACCGGGTCGCGCGCTACCTCGAGGACCTTTCCGGCGACTACCACCGGTTCTACGAGAACTGCCGGGTGCTTCCCCTTGGCGATGAGGAGATCTCCGCCTTGCACGTCGCTCGACTGTGGCTCAACGACGCCACGAGGACCGTGATGGTCAATGGGCTCGGGCTGCTCGGCGTCTCCGCTCCGGAACGGATGTAAGTGAACTATGAGCGGTAGGGCTCATGAGGCCGGCGCCATCCACGGTGACTTTGGTCATCGCGGGCCGGCGTGGCTTGGTACCCCCAAAGATGTCAATGCTCTTATGCCTTTGCTGTGGCCGCAGACTGTCCACAAAGGAGCAGGCGGCGTCCTGAACATTGGGGGCCTTGACGTTACCGAGTTGGCCGCCGAATTCGGCACACCGGTCTATCTCCTCGATGAAGAGGACATGCGGGCTCGATGCCGTGCGTTCAACACGGCTTTCGACAAGGCCGAGGTCTTCTACGCAGGGAAGGCGTTCCTGTGTAAGGCGATCGTGCGCATCCTGATCGAAGAGGGCCTGAGCCTGGACGTGTGCTCGGGGGGCGAGCTGGCGACAGCGCTGGCCGCCGGGATGGATCCGGTCCGAATAGGCTTTCACGGCAACAACAAATCGATGAGCGAGCTCAAGCGTGCCGTCGATGCCGGGATCGGCCGGATCATCGTGGACTCGGACGACGAGATTGAAAGACTGACAAGCTTTAATCAGCGTGTACCGGTAATGCTCCGCGTAACGGTCGGCGTCGAGGCCCACACGCACGAGTTCATCGCGACTGCCCACGAGGACCAGAAGTTCGGCTTCGCCCTCGCCGGAGGCATGGCCTTCGAGGCGGCAAAGCGCATCCTGAGCGAGGGAGTGCTTGACCTCAAAGGGTTTCACTCGCACATCGGTTCGCAGATCTTTGACGCCTCCGGCTTCGAGGTGAGCGCCCGGCGAGTGTTGTCCCTGCAAAGACGAGTGAGGGACGAGCTTGGTGTGGAGTTGCCAGAGCTCGACCTCGGTGGCGGTTTCGGCATCGCTTATACGAGTCAGGACGATCCCTCTCCCGCAGGCGATCTGGCCGACCGGATGTTCAAGATTGTCACCGATGAATGCGCTGCGTTGAGCCTCGCGCAGCCGCATCTCTCGGTGGAGCCGGGCCGCGCGATCGTTGGGCCGTCGACCTTCACGCTTTACGAGGTGGGCACGGTTAAGCCGCTCGACGGGCTGCGCACCTATGTCAGCGTCGACGGAGGGATGAGTGACAACATCCGTACCGCGCTCTACGACGCCTCCTACTCGGCCACCTTGGCGTCGCGCATCTCGGCCGCCGAGCCGATGCTCGCCCGGGTAGTGGGAAAACATTGTGAATCAGGGGACGTGGTGGTGAAGGATGAATTCCTGCCCGCCGACATAAAAGCAGGAGATCTTCTTGCGGTGCCAGGCACTGGCGCCTACTGCCGGAGCATGGCCAGCAACTACAACCATGTGCCACGCCCGCCCGTGGTTGCAGTGCGGGACGGGCAGGCGAGGGTGATCGTTCGCAGGGAGACCGAAGATGACCTCCTTGCCCTGGATGTGGGGTAGAGATCGATGGCTGATGCGGTAAGGGTTGCGCTGCTGGGTTGCGGCACCGTGGGCTCGGAAGTGGTGCGGCTGCTGCATGAGCAGGCCGACGATCTTCAGGCGCGCATCGGCGCACCGGTGGAGCTGGTCGGGATCGCCGTGAGAAGGCCGAACCGCGATCGGGGCGGCATCGCCGGCGAGCTCTTCACGACCGACGCTCTGAGCCTGGTCAAGCGGGACGATGTCGATGTCGTGATCGAGGTGGTCGGCGGGATAGAGCCCGCTCGCACCTGGCTCGTCGAAGCACTCCGCTCTGGCAAGAGCGTGATCACGGGGAACAAGGCACTGCTCGCCGAGGACGGCGGCACGTTGCATGACGCGGCCACCGAGGGCGGTGCCGACCTGTACTACGAGGCCGCGGTCGCGGGCGCGATCCCGCTCCTGCGGCCACTTCGCGAGTCACTGCACGGCGATCGCATCACCAAGGTGACCGGAATCGTCAACGGCACCACCAATTTCATTCTGTCCGCAATGGACGCTTCCGGCGCGGGGTATAGCGAGGCGTTGGACGAAGCGACCGCATTGGGTTATGCCGAGCCCGATCCGACCGCTGATGTCGAAGGCTTCGACGCGGCGGCGAAGGCCGCAATCCTTGCCAGTCTTGCCTTCCACACCCGGGTGCGGGCGGCAGACGTTTACCGCGAAGGCATCACCGAGGTTTCTGCGGCAGATGTGGCCAGTGCCAAGGCAATGGGCTGCATCATCAAACTGCTCTGCATCGCGACCCGGACGGCGGACGGGGGAGTTTCAGTACGCGTGCACCCGGCGATGATTCCCCGTACCCATCCGTTGGCGAGCGTGGGAGACGCCTTCAACGCCGTCTTCGTGGAGGCTGAGGCGGCCGGGCAGTTGATGTTCTACGGCCGTGGCGCGGGTGGCGCACCGACCGCGAGCGCGGTGCTAGGCGACCTGGTGGCGGTGGCCCGCAACCGGTTGACGGGTTCCCGCTCGGCAAGCGAGTCGGCCTACGCCGATCTTCCGGTGCGGCCGATGGGCGACGTTTACACCCGCTATCACGTGTCACTCGATGTGGCGGACAAGGCCGGTGTGCTCGCCGCGGTGGCGGGGGTGTTCGCCCGTCACGACGTGTCCATTGCGACCGTTAACCAGTCCGGCCGGGGCGACGACGCCATCCTGGTGATCGTCACCCACGCGGCCAAGGACGCGGATCTGGCCGCGACCGTGGCAGAGTTGCGCACGCTCGACTTTGTCCGCTCCATCGCGAGCGTTCTGCGAGTCGAGGGCGAGTAAAGGGCGATCTCACCAGGTGAAACTAGGTTTCATCAGGTGGGCGTGGAGAGGCATGGTGTTCAGCATGTGGCGTGGATTGATCGAGGAATTCCGGGACCGGCTGCCGGTCAGCGACGCCACGCCGGTGATCACGTTGCACGAGGGGAACACCCCGCTCTTGCCCGCTCCCGCGCTTTCCGAGCGCACCGGCGCCGAGGTGTGGCTCAAAGTTGAGGGCGCCAACCCGACCGGCTCGTTCAAGGATCGCGGCATGACTCTGGCCGTCTCGAAGGCGGTCGAGCATGGTGCTAAGGCGATCATCTGTGCTTCCACCGGCAACACGTCGGCGAGCGCCGCGGCATACGCGGCGAGGGCCGGCATCACCTGTGCCGTGTTGGTGCCGCAGGGAAAGATAGCGCTTGGCAAGCTGGCTCAGGCGTTGGTGCACGGCGCAAAACTGTTACAGGTCAGCGGAAACTTCGATGACTGCCTCGGCTTGGCCGGCAAGCTTTCTCAGGACTATCCGGTGGCGCTGGTCAACTCGGTGAACATCGACCGGCTGCACGGGCAAAAGACGGCAGCCTTCGAAATTGTTGCCGCCCTTGGCGATGCGCCCGAGATCCACTGCCTGCCCGTTGGCAACGCGGGAAACATCACCGCCTATTGGATGGGCTACCAGGAGGATGGCAAGGCGCCCAAGATGTATGGCTTCCAAGCCGCAGGCGCCGCACCGATCGTCACCGGGAAGGTGGTGGCCGAGCCGTCCACGATCGCGACCGCGATCCGGATCGGCAACCCGGCGTCGTGGACCAAGGCGTTGGACGCGCGCGACCAATCCGGCGGCCTCATCGAAGCCGTCACCGACCGGGAAATCCTTGCCGCATATAGACTTCTGGCTCGCGAGGTCGGCGTCTTCGTCGAGCTCGGCTCGGCCGCAAGTGTCGCGGGCTTGCTCCAGACAGCCGCTGCGGGCAAGATCCCGCGCGGGTCACGAGTCGTCTGCACGGTTACCGGTCACGGTTTGAAGGACCCAGAGTGGGCCATCTCCACGGCACCCGCTCCGCAGACCATCGCGATGGACGCGCTTGCCGCGGCGAGGGCGCTAAATCTCGCTTAGGCGGCGCACTCTGCCATGCTCGACGCGACCTTGCCCCCACACGCGGCTTTCAGCCCTACCAACAGGTTGTGGTCGTAAACGAGGACGGCAAACTGACCGAAGTCCCGCCGCTCCACCGGACGGCCAAACTGTTTGAGCGCGGTCGCGACAGTCCCATAGCCAGGACGGTCGACGTCGATGATGACAAACCTTGCGTCATAACGGCTTGGGTCATACCACTGCGCTCGCGACTCCCACCGGTAGCCCTTGATCTCGTCCCGGTCGATGACCGGGATGACCATCACGCGACCCCCGGAGATGAGCGAGAGATCGTTGGAGTTCCAGTAACCGCCGAGCCCGTGGCGCAGGTTTTTCGAGTCGAGCCAGGCGGTGATTTCGCGCTTGGGTTCGGGGCGCGGGTCGACGAGCGCGTGGGCGACGAACACCGCGCTGAAGAAAACCAGCACGGCAGCCAGCGGGATTGCCAACCTGCGTGGCGCTAGCCAAGTCGTACACACGCGACCGGCCAATGCCGCGCCCATCGGGAGCACGACGCTCACCTGACGAGCCGACATCAGGTCGGTCGGAAGCGTGGAAGCTATGAAGGCGGCCAGATTCACGAGGATCGCTACCGCGAGGATCTGGTTCACGCGGTCACCATCCGGCGAGCGGAAGATCTGGACGACGGCGTAAACCAGTGCGGCGCAAGCGAGTGCGAGCCCGACGAGCCGGATGAGGCCTACCGTGATTTCTACCGGGCCGTCCATGTCCGGCAGGTACCCGCCGTAGTTGACCGCGGTCACCTCGGCGAGTAGACGCAGGTGGGAGCCCCATTTGCTGATGCTGCTGAACTCAGTCGGCGGGGAGTGCGCGACAAATCCGCCAGCGGCCGCGACGAGTTTGAGGAAGCCTTGTCCAATCACGACAGAAGCCGCCGCCGCGATAACCAGTTGCCCGTCGAGCCCACGCCAGTCGCGGGAACGGAGCACCCGGTATGCGCTCACTGCCGCCAGCGGGAAGACGCCGATGAAGAGCACGAGCGGATCACCGATCTGTCCCCACGCGAGCAGCGCCGTCAGCGCCGCCGGAAGCCACTTGCGATGGCCCGAGGCGCGATCGAGCACCAGCCACGTTAGGAGCAGCGGGACTCCGGTACCCACATGATTGGGCCCGCCAAATGCCACCAGATAGCCGTTCCCGGGCATCGGCAGCAACATGATCGCCACCGCGACACCCATCCGGGTCCAGGCGGCCAATCCGGTGGCATTGCCCTTGGCGAGCATGGCGGCGAGGACCACGAGCAGCGCGTAGGTCATCGCGGCTGCGATGCGGAACACATTTTCGTGCAGCCCGTAGACCAGCTCGATCAGCGCGTACTGCATCAGCTCGGTGGAATAGAAGGACACATCGGTGACCGTCCAGCCGCGCAACAGCGGGTTGCCGTGCGACATCTCCCATGCTTGAAGCGCATTGCTGGCTCCATCCGCATTGATGGGCATCGTCTTCGCCATTTGGAAGTAGCCCGCAAATATGGCGATCGCGCCAAATAGGCCAATCGCCACGCGGATGGGGGATCTCACGCGATCTTTCTATCAGGCGGCCGAGGGCCCCACAGTGTCGGTGCCGAGGTGTAGCGTGCATATGTGCTTTCGGTCCTTACCCGGAACTCGGACTTCCGGCGCCTGTTCTTCGCCCAGTTGATCGTCTTCGGCGCCGACTGGTTCGTCATGGTGCCGCTGTTGGTGCTGCTCAACGAGCTCACCGGCAAAGGCCTGTGGGGCGGGCTCGTGCTCGCCGTCGAGACCGGCGTGGTGGCGATGCTGCTGCCCTACGCGGGCACCATCGCCGACCGCTTCGATCGACGGCACATCCTGATTGCCACCAACCTGGTCGCGTTGGCTGCTATTGGCGTCCTCTTCGCCGTGCGTGGGCCGGCCGCCGGACCGATCGCGTTGCTCGGGGTCGCCGCGCTCGCGATCGCCAAGGCCTTCTACTCGCCCGCAGCCAGCGCCGCGATCCCGAACCTGGTCGACACCAAGGACTTGCCCAGTGCCATGGCCGTGGCCGGGACAACCTGGGGCACGATGGCCATCGTCGGGGCATCCCTCGGCGGTGTGCTGAGCGGCTGGTTCTCCGCCGAGTTCTGTTTCGGCCTCGTCGCGGTTGGACTTATCGGCTCGGCCGTCCTCACCTGGCGCGTACACCGCCCAATGCAGGAAGCCACCCCAACCGGCGAGCGGCCTGCCTTTGCCGCCATTCGGGAAGCCATGCATTATCTGCGTGGTGAGCCCAAACTGCTCGCGTTGGTGACCGTGAAGTCCGCGGTGGGTCTCGGAAACGGTGTTCTGACAACGTTTCCGATCCTTGCCGCCGCCTTCCATGTCGGGCCGCGCGGGCTTGGCCTTATGTTCGCCGTGCGCGGCCTCGGTGCCCTGATCGGCCCGATCCTCTTCCGCCGCATGCTGAATCGGCCCGCCTGGCTTCTGCCCGGTCTCGCGCTCTCGATGAGCGCCTACGGCTTGTCCTACCTCGGCGTTGCCGTCGCAACCTGGTTTCCGTTGGTGCTATTGGGAATCTTCCTCGCGCATCTCGCGGGTGGCGGCAACTGGGTGATGTCCAGCTATGCGATCCAGATGCTGGTCCCCGACGAGTTGCGCGGGCGGGTCAACGCGACCGACACGATGGTCGCCATGCTGGCCGTAACGGTTTCGCAGCTCATGGTCGGCCTCTTCGTCGACTCCGTTTCGGCGTCGATCCTTATCGCCTGCTGCGCGGTCACGACCCTCAGCTATGCCATCGGCTGGCGTATGGTCACCCGCCGCTTTATCGACCCTGATCCTTCACCCGCTCCCGCTTAAACCCTTCAAAACATTTGGTCGGATGTCCGTCGTGGTCCAGGCCGTTCCTCCCGTGACGCCGCCACCTCCGCTGTGGTCCCGCTTCCAACCCCCCGCCCTGATCACGGTGATCAGGGAGTTTTCCTGGCGTGTCTCCGGCGTGGCGAGGTCATAACTCCCTGATCACCGTGATCAGCAGACGACGCCCCGGCTGGCAGCGCTCTCTTGATCCAGATCCCGTGAGGTGTCAGATGGGCCCGGTTGGTGACACCCGGTGGGATCTGGATCATTCCGCGCGGCCCGCGGGCGGAGGGGATGTTCCGAAAGTGGTCACCGAAAACGATGAGAGCGCACCGTTTTCGGTGAGCTGGTTGGAGAGCGACACCCCGCGGGTGGCTCTCTGATCACGGTGATCAGGGAGTTATGACCTCGCCACGCCGGAGACACGCCCAGAGAACTCCCTGATCACCGCGATCAGGCGCGGAGGGCTTGGTGGCGGAGGGGTGTGCCGGGGTTAGTTGAGGGTGGCGATGACGATGCCGGCGACGACGAGGGCGGCGGCGATCACGACGCCGATGACCAGGGCACGTGTGCCACCCCGGCGGCGGAGTTGGCGACCGAACTGAATCATGCGAGGCCTCCTTGGATGGGGGTTGCGCTCACAGGCTAGCATTGTGATATCACTTTGATAGAGGAGTTGTCATGGAGAAAAGGGCGTTCCGGGTCTCCGGCTGGCTGGTGGTGATCCTGTCGCTGGCGCTGATCGCCGGTGCGATTGCCTTCGTCGCGATGGCGGTGGCCGGCGATTACCACGAGGGCGTTGTGTCCGGCGTTCTGGTTGCGGTCGCGCTGATCCTTGTGCTGCTGGCAAGTGGGCTGATCGTGATCAGCCCGAACGATGCGCGCGTGATCCAGTTCTTCGGCAGCTACACCGGCACCATCGACCAGCCGGGCTTTCACGGCACCTGGCCGCTGACCGAGAAGCGGAAAATTTCCAAGCGGATCCGCAACTTCGAGACCGCGAGGCTCAAGGTCTCCGACGCTGACGGCAACCCGGTGGAGATCGCGGCTGTGGTGGTGTGGCGGGTGGCGGATACGTACGCGGCGAAGTTTGCGGTGGACGACTTCGTGAACTTTGTGGAAGTCCAAGCGGAGACGGCAGTCCGGCACCTGGCAACGAGTTACCCCTACGAGGCGCACCACAGTGGACGGACGAGCCTGCGCGACAGTGCGGCGGTCAGCGAAGAGTTGACCAACGAGCTGAGCGAGCGCGCCGCGCTCGCCGGAGTCGAGGTGATCGAGTCACGCATCACGCACCTCGCCTATGCGCCTGAGATCGCGCACGCGATGTTGGCACGCCAGCAGGCCGAAGCCGTTGTCGCGGCTCGCTTTAAGATCGTCGAGGGCGCTATCGGCATGGTCACCGGGGCGCTTGAGCAACTGCAAGAGGGCAACGTCGTCGAGCTCGACGAGGAACGCAAAGCACAGATGGTGTCCAACCTGCTGGTCGTCCTATGTGGAGACCGCGCTGTCCAGCCCGTCGTCAATGCGGGAACGCTCTACTGAGGACACTCTCGCATGCCAGAGCGCAAGAAGTTGTTGCTGCGATTGGATCCGGCGGTCCATGACGCCCTCGCGAAGTGGGCCGCCGACGATCTGCGCAGCGTCAACTCACAGATCGAATACGCCCTGCGGATGGCGCTGAAGGCCGCAGGGCGTCCCATCGTGCGAGCGCCCGATCAGAACGCCGACGAGGGCTGAGGGGCGGGCCGGCGGACGAAGATCGCGCCGATGATCAGGCCCATCCCGGTCGCATACAGCATCCTGGATGCAATGTGGTAAGCGCTCAACGCCTCCATGGCGTCGGGCCCGAATTGCTCCACGAAGAAGCGAATTCCTCCCAGGTTGAACAGAAGGCCGAGGATCAGGTTGAGCTCGAGGATGGCCAGGCCGACAGCGGCAAGGGCGCTGGCAGCGGCTCCGATCCGGCGGCGCTTCGCCAGGGCGAAGATGAAGGCCACGATTACCCCCACTGCGACGACCAGCTCAGGAATGAGCATCAGCAGGTAGAGCGGTCTGTTGTTGAGCACTTTCAGTTCCTCCCGAGGGGTGAGCGGCTCGCCTACCGTACTAGTGGGAGTGCCTACGATGTGCCCGTGACCATTGCCTACACCGTCCGGGTGCCTGCCACCAGCGCCAACCTGGGGCCGGGTTTCGACTCGCTGGGGCTCGCACTCAGCCTCTACGACGAGGTGACGGCCGCGATCAGCGACACGACCAGCGTGGAGATCAGTGGCGAGGGTGCCGGGGAGTTGGCCACCGACGAGAAGCATCTCGTCGTCCAGGCGATGCGGGAAACCTTCGCCGAGATCGGTGAGCAACCGGCCGGCATCAAATTGACCTGTGTGAACTCGATCCCACAGGCTCGCGGACTGGGATCATCGAGCGCCGCCATCGTGGCCGGGGTGACCTTGGCAAACGCCCTGGCTGGGAGCCCACTGGGCAAGGATGATGAGCTGCGGATCGCGGGCCGGCTCGAAGGACATCCGGACAACGTGGCGCCCTGTCTGCTGGGTGGCTTCACGATCGCGTGGACCGGGTCGAGCGGGGCTCGAGCTGTGTCGATGCCACCGCACGAATTGGTTTCGCCGGCTGTTCTGGTACCCGCCAACAAAGGTTTAACGGCTGAAGCGCGGGCCGCATTGCCGGTGACCGTGCCGCATGCCGATGCCGCCTTCAACGCGGCGCGGTCGGCGCTGCTGGTTCATGCCCTGACGCAGGCCCCTGAGCTGCTGTTTGAGGCCACCGAGGACCGCCTGCACCAGGATTACCGGGCGCCTGGCATGCCGGAGACCGCGGCGCTTGTGCGGCGGCTGAGGGAGCTTGGAGTGGCCGCGACAGTGAGTGGGGCGGGGCCGACTGTGCTTGCGCTCACACCGCTGCCTGTCGGATTTGTCCCAGGTGAGGGTTGGCTAACCCACGCTCTTGCAGCGCAAATTGGCGGTGCGGCGGTCCGTGCAGGTAACATTTAGACCACGTTCGGACACGCCGAATAAGCCCGGTGTTGCCGCTGGTAGCAGTGGTTGACTACGCTCTAGGGCAGCACAGCCGCGAAGCGCCCGATCGAATGCGGGGCGGCGCACCCGGAAACGGTTCAGACGGTAACCCCGTCCACCCCCCGTCCTACGCCCCACGCAGCAACGATCGCCGCTCCGTCTAGTTTGGACGGTGCGTCTGCGTCAAAAACTCCCGAGTGCCCCCACGTGGGCTCCGCGGGTGTATCCGAGGCCGCCCGGCCGCCATCAAAAGATTTAAGACCCGGGCAGCCCCGGCCAATCGAGGGAAGGAATCCATTGAGCGACACCACCGACATGACGTCGGATGTCTCCCACGTCGCTGACGACGCCTCCACCGGCCGGCGCCGCCGCACAGCAGGCAGCGGCCTCACCGCGAAGCTGCTGCCAGAGCTGCAGACCATGGCTGCGGGGTTGGGCATCACCGGCACCGGGCGGATGCGTAAAGGCGAGCTCATCGCCGCCATCACAGCCGCACAATCCGGGGGATCACCGAGAGTTCGCGCCGCTTCAGCTCCAGCTCGCGAGGAGGTGCGGGCCGAGGTCCCGGTAGCTGCCAGCTCCAGCGCCACGGAAACCGCGCCGGCGGAATCTCGCGGCGGAAGGCGCAACGGCCGCACGGCAGATGC
>DPJL01000312.1:0-2601 GCA_003543035.1 Micromonosporaceae bacterium
CTTTGTTCAGCGGCCTTCTTGGCGTGCTGCATCGTGGTCATGCTGTTGGTACTCAAGGCATGCTGGATCTTTTCGCGAGCCTGCTGGATCGTCCCTTGTGGACCGAGAACCTTGGGCACCACCTCGGGCCGGATCACCACCGTGTGCTGTGAGCTGAGCTCCACCCCGTCAGCGGTTTCGCGGATGTCCCAGCGGCCGGTGTGCGCCGCCATGATCTCCGGCGTTCCGGTCTGCTTGTAGACGATGCTCTCGCTGGGGAAGCAGACCCGGACCGAGCGGGTGGTGTGGATGGATCCGTCGGTGCTCTTGGTGTCCATCTCCATCGACTGCACGTTGGGCACGTCCTCTTTCAGCTCCAGGCGTGCGACGTGCGGCAGCCGCTCCGGCCAAAGGTCGGCGCGGTAAAGGAAGTCGTAGACCTTGTCGGCAGATGCTTGGACGTGTACCGATTCGGAGAACGTAAGCACGAGAAGGTCGAAGTCATCGCCCAACTCGGCCGCCTTCTTCAGCGAAGCCAGCTCGGCGTTGCTGTTGTGGTCCACGGCTCTGGTGACGAAGGTGCGGTCTTCCGGCTTGTCGTCGATGATGGTGAAGTCGTGCAGCAGCACCACTCTCGTCGAGCCGTCGGGCTGTGCCTCGATGACCCACTCGCCGCCCATCGATTCCACCGGTGGTGAGGTCACGACCTGATGGAAGCGGATGCGAAGGCAGCCCGGGTCCAATGTCCGGCGGGAGGCCCAGGTGCGGACCTCACCGTTGGCGAAAGCCCACAGCCGCAACCGTTCGTTGCTCTCGTCGAGCTGCATCGTCTGCACGTGCACGGTCGGCGAGAAGATGTAGGGCCACTTTGTGACATCGGAGATCAGCCCGTAGACGGTCTGGGCCGGCGCGTTGATGTTGATCATATGGGTGGTGACATGGGTGCGGCTGGGTGCCACGGTGTTCGACACGGCCCCTCCTTAGTAATTGCCTAGGCCGCCGCAGACGTTGATCGCCTGAGCGGTGATGGATGCGGCCGTATCCGTGGTGAGGTAGGCCACGAGTCCGGCGACTTCCTCGGGAGTGGAATACCGGCCGAGTGGGATCTTCGCGTCGAACTTGTCCTGCACGATCTCCTCGGTGACGCCCCAGTGCACCGCATAGCCCTGACGAACCCTTACGGCCATTGGAGTCTCGACGTAACCCGGGCATACCGCGTTCACAGTGATACCGGTCTTGGCGAGTTCGAGACCCACCGCCTTGGTGAAGCCGACCACGCCGTGCTTTGAGGCCGAATAGGGCGAGGCGTAGATGACACCCTGTTTGCCCCCGGTGGAGGCGATGTTGATGACGCGTCCCCAGCCCCGTTCCAGCATTCCGCCGCGGGCCACCACCTCACGGGTGGCGCGGAAGACGCTGTTGAGGTTGGTGTTGATGACGTTGAGCCAGAGCGACTCCTCCAACTTGTGGATCTCGCCGCCGCCGCTGGTGCCCGCGTTGTTGACGAGCACATCGATGCGGCCGTAAGTCTCCAGCGCCTTGGTGACCGCCTCCTGCACCGACTCGGTGGAGGAGACATCACACGTGCTGCCTTGGACCTCAAGGCCTTCCTCGCGCAGCTGCTTGACCACAGAGGTCACGTTCTCCTGGCTTCTCGCGACGCCGAAGACCGCGAAGCCCTGACGGGCCAGCGTTTCCGTGACGGCAAGGCCGATCCCGCTGGTCGCCCCCGTAACGAGGGCGACCCGTCGAACGCTTTCCATCTCTGTTGCCTCCAAGTTTCCTTAAACGGGGGCCAGTTCGGCGTTCACCTTGGCGAGGAAGGCCCGTGGCGTCTCGACACCGTGCAGGTCGTCGTCGGAGATGGTGACGCCGTACTGCCTCTTGACCAATGCGGCCGTCTCCAGCAGAGCGAGCGAGTCGTAACCGAGGTCCAGAAACGGCGTGTCGAGGATGTCGCCCTCAAGGCTCACCGAGTCGTCCTCACCGGCGCACTCGCGCATGATTTTTCTAAGGTCGTCAATGCCTATCTGGCTGGGCTTGCTCATTGAGGTCCCCTCTCGTGACCTGGGCTTGACGGATGAAGGTTGCCCACCGGGTCTGGAGCAGGGCTTGAAGTCCTCTGGACGGTTCGCGTTCGACTCGATGTCGAGTTCTTCTCCTGATCGCGGGGCGACCGTGGTGTGACCGAACACACGTGGATGGAGGAAAGTCATGTTGGCTGAGGGCGAATTGCACATCTGGCAAGGAACGGCACCCCGCGAGACGACCTATGCCGACTGGGCGATGCTGTCCAAAGAGGAGCATTCTCGCTGGCTGCGGATGCGGCCTGTGGTGGCGGCAAGGTTTGCCGCTTCGCACGCCGCCGTCCGCAAAATCCTGGGCCGCTATCTGCACGCGCCGCCGATCGCCTTGCGGATGGGGCGCGCCACTTGCGCGGCCTGCGGGCGCACCGCCGGTGGCCGCCCGGTGGTCCACACCGCCGGGGCACCGCTGTGGTTCAGCCTTTCCCACTCCGGCCCGCATTGGCTGCTGGCGGTGAGTCGCCATCTCGTCGGTGCCGACATCGAGGTGGTGCGGCCGGTCGACATCGAGGCGCTGGAACCGCTTGCCCTATCGGAG